>CATPCJ010000273.1 GCA_955652915.1 uncultured Bryobacteraceae bacterium | reverse complement strand
CTTTTGTTGGAGACAGTGACACTGCCAGGGTGAGCAGTTGTGAATAATTTTCACTTCAAAGCCGTCGCCTCCGATGGACAACTCCGCACCGGCACCATTCATGCGGAAACAGAGCGCTGGGTCGCGCAAGAGCTCCGCCGCCAAGGCCTAACCCCCGTCTACGTCGGCAGCGAACCAAAGAAATCGTTTGAGCTGAAGCTGCCATCGTTCTCCGGCGCGCGCCGCCGCGATGTTTTGTTCTTCACGCAGGAGCTTTCCACCCTCCTGAACGCCGGCGTGCCGGTGGATCGTGCGTTAACTATCGCCAGCGAACTAACCGAGCGGCCCGCCTTCCGATTATTGGTATTGGATATTCTGCGCGTGCTGAAAGGCGGCAAATCGCTGGCCGACAGCCTGGCGACGCATCCCGAGTTTTTCTCCGACCTGTTTGTCAACATGGTGCGAGCCGGCGAAGCCAGCGGATCGCTAGCGACGGTGTTCGAAAGGCTTTCGGAATTCGAACGCACGCGCGACGATCTGCGCAGCTACATCGTGACGTCCATGGCGTATCCGTCGCTGTTGATTTTGGTCGGCACGGCTTCCATCCTGGTGCTGATGAATTTCGTGGTGCCGCGATTTGCGTCCGTGTTCGAGCAATCCAGAATCGCCATGCCGCTGCCCACCAAGATCCTCTTGGAAAGCAGCAAGTTCCTGCAAACGTATGGTTGGATGATTCTGACCGCGCTGGTTGGTGGCGCGCTGGCAATGTACACTTATGTTCGAACCTTGCCGGGAAGGCTTTGGTGGGACACGCTGCGGCTGCGAATTCCGCTGCTCGGCGACGCGTTGCGCAAAGCTGAGACGGCGCGTTTCGCGCGCGCCATGGGCACGTTGGTTTCGAACAGCGTCCCGCTGGTGCAATCCATCGCGATCGCCGGCGCGACGTTGAACAACCGGCGAATTTCGGGCACGCTGAACGCCGTGGCGCTGGGCGTCAAGCGCGGCGAGGGAATCGCAACGCCGCTGAAGCGGGCTGGGCAATTTCCACCGCTGGCCGCGCATTTGCTGGCCGTTGGCGAAGAAACCGGGCGTCTGGATTCCATGTTTATTCGAATGGCCGACATCTACGAAGCCGATACGCGCGCGGCCATCCGCCGATTCACTTCGCTGTTTGAGCCTCTGGTGATTTTGGTGATGGGATTGATTGTCGGAGTTTTGATTTTGAGTATGCTGCTGGCGATTGTCAGCATGAACGATGTCGCGGTGTAACGATTGCGGGAGGTGCACATTGAGAAAACGAAATAGCAGCCGGGCGGGCGTCACGCTTATCGAAATGATGGTGGTGGTCACGATCATCGCTTTGTTTGCGGCGTTGGTCTTGCCAAAAATGTTGGGTCAGGCGGACCGGGCGCGCAAGACCGCCGCGCGGGCCCAGATCAACGCTTATATGACGGCTTTGGGCTCCTACAAACTTGACACCGGCATTTTCCCCACCACCGAACAAGGCTTGCAGGCCCTGCGCGTGAAGCCGGAGGCCGTCACTACCTGGCAGGGACCGTATCTCCAGAGAGACGTGGAGAACGATCCGTGGGGGCATCCGTACATCTACCACTATCCCGGGGAGCACGGCGATGAGCCCGACATCATCAGCTATGGCGCCGACGGCCAGCCGGGCGGAGACGGAAACAGTGCCGACATCGTTAGCTGGAAAAACTAAATTTGTGGGGCAGGTTGGTAACCTGCCGCCGATTGCAAATCGGCTTGTAAATAATTCAGGAAAATGCCGATTGCCAATCGGCGGCAGGTTACCAACCTGCCTTACAACAGCCGGCATCACTCTCGTTGAGCTGGTGGTTGTCGTCGCCATCATTGCCCTGATGGTCGGAATCAGTTTTCCCGCCATCACTTCGGGCATCGATTCGCTTCGCCTGAATGCCGCAACCAACGGCGTCGTCGGCTTTTTTAACACCGGGCTGAATCGCGCCGAGCGCCGGCAGCAGGTGGTGGCCATCACCATTTCGAAAACTGAAAACGAGATCACCATGCGCTCCACCGAACCCGGTTTTGTCCGCAAGCTGGAAATTCCGCAAGGCGTAACCATCACCCATATTTTTCCGGAGCTGCCCGATAATCTCGACGCGCCGCGCAGTTTTCTCTTGTATCCCGGCGGCACCGTGCCGCACTTCGGTGTGCAGTTGATGAATCGCAGGAACGTGGAGCGAATCGTGCGCGTGGATCCCATCACCGGAGTGCCGCGCGTGGAGCGGGTGGAACCGTGAGACAACGCGGGTTCACGCTGCTGGAAGTCCTGGTAGCCACGCTCATCATGGGGATCGCGGTCAGCGGCCTGATGTCGGCTCTCTCCACTTCCATGCGCAGCGCCGCGCGTCTTACCGACTACGACCGGGCCGCGCTGCTCGGCCGTCAAAAAATGGACGAGCTGCTGCTTGCCGCCAAACTGCCGAAGGGGTCCGTGATTGAAGGCGCCTGGGGTCCGGAAGTGGCCGGCGACCTGCAGGTTGGCTGGCGCGCGCGCATCACGCCCTTCGAAATGCTGCCAAAGGCCCCTCCCGGTTCTTTTTTTCTAGAACGCATTGAACTCGAGATCTGGTGGGCAACACGCGATCGGCGCCGCACGTTCACGCTGGAGGGATTTCGGCGAGCCGTCACGACACCGGAAGATGTAGCGGCGGCGGGCCCGCAGCCATGAGACGGCCGGCACAAACCGGTGTGACGTTGATGGAACTGCTGATTGCAGTCACTCTCATGAGCCTGCTCTCGGTCGGCATCGTGATCTCGCTACGAGTTGCATTGAGCGCGATGAACAAGACCGACACCAAGTTGATGAGTAACCGGCGTGTGGCCAGCGTGGAGCGCATCCTCGAGCAGCAGGTAGCAGGCATCATGCCGGTGACGGCGGAGTGTCAGACCGCCGGCGAGGCGCCGCCCGCTCGTGTCGCGTTTTTTCAAGGCGAAGCCGCGACCATGCGCATGGCCACCAGCTTTTCGCTGCAGGAAGGCTCGCGCGGTATGTCGGTGATGCTCGAATATCAAGTGATTCCCGGTGAGCCGGATCAAGGCGTACGCCTGGTGGTGAACGAACACCTATACACCGGGCCACGCGCGGCCGGCCTGTTCTGCCTGGGAGTGGCGCCCGATCCAACCACGAATACTATAACGACGCGCTACGTGCCCGTCCAGATCGGCGCGGGTTCTTTCGTGCTCGCCGACAAGCTGGCTTATTGCCGCTTCAGCTACCGCGAATACACGCCGCCGCAGGAGCCGAAATGGTTGTTGCGCTGGACCCGGCCCGCATTGCCGACCGCGATTCGAATTGAGATGGCGCCCCTGGTTCCGGATGCATCGCGCCTCCAACCAGTAACTCTAACGATTCCAGTTCGCGTGAACCGCCTGCCATTGGAGCGCTATGACAATTAATGTGGGGCAGGTTGATAACCTGCCGCCGATTGTTAATCGGCGTGTAAATTCGGATAATCGGCCGCAGATTACCAAGCAGTCCCACCAAGGCTCTGCCCTCCTAATGGTCCTCTGGCTCTCCGCTGCCCTATCGGCCATCGCCTTCACAGTAGCCAACACAGTTCGTGCCGAGACAGAACGAACCTCCACTTCCATCGACTCGCTGCGCGCCTACTACCTGGCCACCGGCGCCATCGATCGAGCCATCCTGTACATGTTCTGGGGTCCCGCCCCGCGCAAGCCGGACGGATCGCCCAAGTATTTCGAGAACCCCATGCCGGTGCTACGCTTCGACTTCCCCACCGGATCGGCCAACGTCGAAATCATCCCCGAGACCGCCAAACTCAGCGTGAACCAGGCATCGCCGCGCGAGTTGGGCAACTTGCTGGTGGCCCTGGGGATTGCGCCGGAACGGGCCGCGGTGATTACACGGGGAATCCTGGACTGGCGAACCATATCGCCGGGCGGCGCGTTCACCGAGTTCGATCAACACTACATGGGATTGACTCCGTCTTTTCGGGCGCGGCACGCGTCTTTTCAAGAGATTGAGGAGTTATTGCTGGTTCAAGGAGTCACACCGGACTTGTTTTACGGAAGCTACTCGCCGGATCAAACGGGAAAGCTGCTGGCGCATCCAGGACTTCGCGACTGCCTGTCGGTGTATGGATCCACCGGGCAAATCGATGTCAACACCGTGCCGCCCGCGGTGATGCACGCCATTGGAATCCCTCCTGAGCTTGCCGCCGCCATCGTCAACTTGCGGCAGAACGCGCCCATTCGCACCATGGAACGGCTTGCGGCCTTCAGCTCTAGTGGACCAGGCGTGCTCCGGCTGGGGATCGCTCCCAGCTCCATCGCCACGCTTCGCGCTACCGCCCGGTTGCGGCTGCCGGACGGCCAGTATTCGGATTTTCGCCGCACCGTCACCGCCATGGTGAAGTTTCTTGGACCCGAATGGAATCCGCCATTCCATGTGATGCGCTGGTACGACACTGCTGTTTCACTCCAATGACCCAAATCGATTTTAGGAAATGGCTCGCCATCGGAACCGGCGTGGGCATCGAAATTGCCCGCCAAGACATGCTGGTTACCGTGGTGCGCGTCCGCCCCACGGGCGTCAAGGTTCTGGGCGATTTGACGATTCCGAATTTCCGTAGCCAGACTGCCGGCGAGTGGGGCGCAGGCTATTCGCACTTTCTCAAAAAGTTGGGGCTCACTCATCTTGCGGCCACGGTGCTGTTGCCGCGGGATGAAGTAATGGTGCGCCAGGTTTCGCTGCCGGGGGTTACGGATCGCGATCTGGCTGCCGCCGTCCGCTTCGAGATCGATTCGTTGAATCCCTATTCGGAAGAAGAAGCCGTCTTCGACTGGGCGCGCATCGGGAAAACTTCATCCGTTCTGGTGGGCGTCTCCCGGCGTTCCGTGCTGGACCGCTACACCACAATGTTTGCCGAAGCGGGCGTGAAGGTTGCGTCCTTCACTTTTTCCGCCCCCACCATTTACTCGGCCATGCGTTTGCTTTCCACTCCGCTGGCCGATGGCTTCGTCGTCGTGGAAGAAACCGGCGACGAGTTCGAAGTTTACGGCGAGAGTCCCGCCCGGCCGCTATTTTCCGCGCGCGTGGATCGATCCGCGGCAAAAGCCCGCGCGCTGGCGATCGCCGAGCTGAGACTCGATCCGGAGATTTCGGCATCGGCTTTGCACAGCGCGCTTCCGCAACCGCTCGCTGCGCCGGATGGCTACGATGTATCCCGAACGGCCTTGTCTTACGCCACGGCGCTGGCCGGCGCATGCCAGTGGCATCCGCTGGCCGTGAATTTACTGCCGCCGGAGCAGCGCCGCACCAGTTCCAGGATGCGCTTTGTGCCCGCGATCGTTCTGGGCAGCCTGGTGCTGTTGATGCTGGGCGCGGTCGTCGCTTATCCGAAATACGCCGATCGCCAATATCTCAGCTTGTTGCAGGCGGAGATTCACAAGTTCGAGCCGCAGGCCAGAAAAGCGGTCGACCTGGACAAACAGATCCTGATAACACGCAACCGCGCCCAGACGCTCGATAATTTCCGGCGGCATAGCAAAGACGATATGGACGCGCTGAACGAGCTTACGCAGATCCTCGCGCCCCCGGCGTGGTTGAGCTCCCTGCAGCTCGCCCGGGATTCCATCACCATTACAGGCGAGGCTGAACAAGCGGCTGCACTGTTGCAACTGCTGGATCGCTCGCGTCAGTTCCGCGGCTCCACCTTCAGTCTTCCCATGCAGCGCAGCACCACCGGCGAAGTGTTCACCATCCGCTCCGCCAGGCAAGGAATTACCCCATGACGCTGCAAAGCCGCGATCGCCGCGCTTTGATGATCCTGGCGCCTGTGCTGCTGGCGGCGCTCGTCTATTGGTTGAGTAGTTCTTCGCCCGGCAGCGGCAGCGTGAAGATTTCCGCGCCGGTGGACAGCGTCGACAAAGCCGAGAAGCGGCTGGCAATTCTAAAAAACACCGCCGCGACACTGGCTGGCCGTGAAGCGGTTTTGAAGCTGGCTTCCGCCGAGCTCGCTGCCCGCGAAAAAGGACTGATTCCGGGAGACACCGCCGAGCAAGCTCAAGCCCAGCTTCTGCAAGTGCTGAAGCGAGTGGGCCGTGAACAGGCTCCGCCGCTGGAGATTCGACAAGTGGAACTGGGCCAGACAACGGGGTACGGAGATGCGTATGGCCGGGTCACCGTTTCGGTAACCATCGATTGCCGTATTGATGAGATGGTGAATTATCTGGCGACGCTGAGCGCGCAGCCGGAAATTACAGCTACCGATGAAATCCGATTTGGCGCCTCTCATCCCAAGCAGAAGAACATGCCCGTGCGCGTGACGGTCTCCGGCATCATCGCGCGCCGATTGGTCCCCGAAACGATGCTGAAGAAAGGATTCACCGGATTGTGACGCGCCGTTTGAGACTGCTGGATTTGAGCCTGCTGGTCGTGCTGGGGCTGCTCAGTTGGCAAATGCGGCGCGAATGGATCTGGGCGCACGCGCGCACTCAGGCATTTGTCCGGTCGCGCCTGCAGCCCGCCGCGGTGCCGCCTCTCCCGCCGTTGGCGAAGGTGGAACCGTTAAGTCCACTCGCGTATGCGCAAGCGGTGATGCAAAACTTGTTCTCCCGGGATCGCAATTCGCAGGTGATCATCGACCCGGTGGCGCCGCCGCCCGAGCCGCCAGTGCCTCCGTTTCCGGTGGCGCGCGGAGTGATGTTGTGGGAAGGCGTTCCGCCCACCGTGGTCCTCAGTGAGAGGCCGGGCGGCGAGCAAAAAGGTTATCACCCGGGCGACACCATCGGTGAATGGAAAATAGTGTCCGTGGATAGTCAATACCTGGTGCTCGGATGGAAGGGTAAAGAGTTTAAGAAACGTTTGGATGAACTCTTGGATAAGACCAACCTGGTGGCCGACCTGCCTCCTGCTCCACCACCGGCTCCCGCACCGCCGGCCGGAAGCAACTCCACGAATTTATCGAACAATGCCAAGACCGGGCCTGGGCTGCCTATGGGAGACAATTCCAGGGGTTGCATTCCGGGCGACCCCACACCCTCCGGCGCGGTCGTGGACGGCATGCGGAAGGTAGTCACGGCGACGCCATTCGGAGCCGGTTGCCAGTGGGTGCCGGCGAAGTGAAACGAAATCTGAAACAGAGGAGCTTATGAAGATTGTAACGTTAGCATTGATCGCCGCGGGTTTGTTGCTCGCGCAAGACAAGAAAGCCGAGAAGACAGAACCGCGAACAAGCGCGGCCGCGGTAGCCGCGAGTTCCCCCACGCTTCCCGCGGGAGCCAAGGAAGTGGAGCCCGGTCTCTATCGTTACACCGACCCTCAAGGGAAAACCTGGCTGTACCGCAACACGCCTTTCGGTTTGGCGAAGTGGGAAGACAAACCGGTGACGTCCGCGCCAGTGGTGCAACCCGTAGTTCCGGTTCTCACAACCGACCTGGGCGACTCCGTCCAGTTCGAGCGTCAGACCCCGTTCGGCCCGCAGAAATGGACGAAGAAAAAGACGGCGTTGACCGAGGAAGAAAAAAACTACTTGAAGAAGGAAGATCCCAAGCGGCCAGAAAGGCCGCAGCCGCCCGAAAAGAATGCAGAAAAGCCGAGCGCGCTGTCCCAACCGGTTTCCAGCGGGTCTAGCCGGCTGAAAGCCGCCTGCAGGCAGGATTGCCCACCCCACAAAAATCTGCAAGGGACAGCATGTTAGTCCGCGGCAATATCTGGGTTCGAGGTGCTCTCGCCGCAGCCGCGGCAGTGACACTGGTTTGCGGCCAACCACCGCCACAGACCAACGTGCCACCGGGCTTTTTCCCGCGGCCGATGCCGCAGCAGCCGGGCGCCCCCACACCTCCTAAGCCCGACCCGGCAAAACCCGGCGCTACACCGGCAACTGGAGCTGCTCCTGGCGCGCCTCAATCCACTGCCGCCGCGCAATCCGCCGTTCCCACCAGCTTTGGAGGATTGTCTCTCAGCAACGCGTCGCTCACCGAAGTGATCGACTTGCTGGCGCGGCAGCTCAAGATCAACTACATTCTGGACCCCCGCGTCCGTGGCGGCGTCATCCTCAACACGTACGGTGAAACCAAGGACATCGACACCCGCTCCTTGCTGGAAACCATTCTGCGTGTCAATGGGTTCGGGATGGTGAAGCAAGGCGACCTTTTCCGCATTGTTCCGCTGTCCGACATTTCGCATTTGCCGATTCCTCCCGAAGTGGACTCGAAGAATATTCCCGAAGACGATCGCACCATGTTGAACCTCGTCTTCTTGAAGTACGTCACCGTGGACGAATTAGCCAAGGTGGTGGAACCCTTCATCGGTGAAAACGCCCGCATGTTCGCCTATACTCCGGCCAATCTGTTGCTGCTTCTGGATAGCCGCCGGAGCATGCGCCGCACCATGGAATTGATTTCCTTGTTCGATAGCGATTCGCTGGCCAATCAGCGCGTACGCATATTCGAGGTGAAGAATGGACGGCCCAGCGATCTGGCGAAAGAACTGGACACCATCGCCAAATCCATTTCGCTCAGCGAGAAGAATGCGCCCATCAAATTCCTGGCGGTGGACCGCATCAACTCCATCATCGCGGTAGCGCCGAATTCCGGAGCATTTGTCGAAGTGGAAAAATGGCTCACGCGTCTGGATATCCCCGTCAAGGTGACCGCGGGCGCCGTCAGCAATTATGTGTATCGCCTCCGCTATGGTGACGCGCAATCCATTGGATGTTCCATCCAAGCTCTGTTCGGGCAAATGTCAGGATATGGTGGCCAGGGTGCGATAGCGGCTTGTGTGGCTGCCAGCGGTGGAGCCTTCGGCGCCGGCGCGGGAGGCGCGGGAGGCTTATACGGCGGTGGCGGTGGACCTTATAGCGGCGCCTTCGGCGGTGGCCAATACGGTGGCGGGCAGTATGGCGGCGGGCAATACGGCGGAGGCCAATATGGCGGGGGCCAGTATGGCCAGCCCATGGGCATGGCCACCACTCCTTTCGCTCCCCCCCTTACTCCCCAGGGCGGCGCAAATCCAACTTCAACCGGCGCGACGGACCTCACCGGAACCTACTTAGGCAATGCTCAAGTGGGTGGGCAGCCGCAAACTCGCCAGCCTCGCGTTGTCGCCAACCCGTTCAATAACACCTTGCTCATCCAAGCCTCGCCGCAGGACTACGAAAACATTTTGAGCCTGCTCAAGGACCTGGACGTTCCCCCCCGTCAAGTCTTGATTGAAGCGAAGATTTATTCCATCGACCTGAATCACGCCTTCTCGAGCGATGTAAAGGCCAAGCTGCAGCAACTCTCCGGGTCCGACACCGCCAGTACGGCGCGCTCGTTCCTGGCCGATTTCGGCGCCGGCGCCACCAACCTTTCGGCCGCGACACTGGTTGGCAAAAGCCGTATATTATTGGCCGCGGTGCAAATGCAGGAATCGGAGAGCCGCGCCAAGGTGTTGTCCGCCCCGTCGGTTATCGCCACCGATAGCATTCCGGCCAGCATCAACGTTGGAACCGAAGTGCCCACTCTAACGGCGCAAGCCGTCACCGGCGTCCAACAGGGCGGGAACTCCCTTTTTGCGAATTCGGTCTCCGGTCAAAATACCGGAGTGACGCTCACCATCATGGCTCGCGTGACGCCCAGTGGCGTCGTCACCATGATCATCAACCAGGAAGTGAGCTCGGCCATCCCCACCACTTCCAGTGGAATTCAATCGCCGTCTTTTGACAAGAAATCCATTCAGACCCAGATCACCGTTCAGGATGGCGACACCGTTGCGATCGGTGGAATCATCGACGAAAGGAGCGGCGTGGGCAGCTCGGGAATCCCAATCCTGCACCGCATCCCGGTCATTGGAGCCGCCTTCGGATTCCGCACCTACAGCAAGGAGCGCACGGAGCTGATCATCTTCATTACGCCGCGCGTCATTTACGACAGCAATCAAATGCAGGATGCCACCGATGAACTGAAGGGCCGTCTAAAGCTAAGGAAGATGATTAAAGAATAGGCGCCCTCGGCGTGGCGGATCTCATCTCCAATTCGAAGAGCTACCAGGATCTCTTGGCTCGTCTGAAGAGCCAGATTCAGACGGCCCAGGTGCGGGCAGCCGTGTCCGTGAACCAGGAACTCGTTCTCCTCTACTGGGGAATCGGAAGGGAGATTCTGACCCGCCAGAAGGCTGGGGAACGCGAGTCATCGAGCGACTGGCGAAGGATCTCCGATCGGAGTTCCCGGACATGCAGGGGCTCTCAACTCGCAACCTCAAGTATATGCGGGCTTTCGCGGAAGCGTGGCCGGACGGCGCAATTGTGCAGCAGCTTGCTGCACAATTGCCTTGGTTCCACAATTGCGTCCTACTCGACAAGGTGAAGGACCCAACGGAGCGCCGCTGGTACATCCAGCAGGCAATCCAAAATGGTTGGAGCCGAAACGTTCTGGTTATACAAATCGAGGGCGGCCTCTACCGGCGGCAAGGGAAAGCGATCACCAATTTTCAAGCCACTCTTCCATCGCCGCAGTCCGATCTCGCACAGCAGCTCATCAAAGATCCTTACAACTTCGATTTCCTCACTCTCACCAAAGAGGCCCACGAGCGCGACCTCGAACGTGCGCTCCTCGCACACCTCCGCCAGTTTCTCATAGAACTGGGCGTAGGGTTCGCTTTTGTCGGGAGCCGTTCCTCTCGAAATCGGAGGAGAGGACTTCAAGCTTGACCTTCTCTTCTACCACCTGAAGCTCAGATGCTTCGTCGTCATCGATTTGAAGATGGGCCAATTCAAGCCGGAATACGCGGGAAAGATGAACTTCTACCTCTCCGCCGTCGATGACACGATCCGCCACCCGGACGACAAGCCCAGCATCGGCCTCATTCTCTGCAAGGCAAAGAACGGAATCGTTGCCGAGTACGCCCTCCGCGATATCGGAAAGCCCCTTGGTATTTCGGAGTTCAAGCATCTCGAAAAACTGCCGGAACAGCTTAAAGGAACGCTTCCGACGATCGAGGAAATCGAGGCCGAGCTTGCCGGAGCGTGAAGTATCTCCCCCTTTCCTCCTCCATTCGGTTTATAACTAAGGAAGGTTTGATGCGAATCGCCTTACGCCTCGGTGTTCTTGCCCTCGCTTGCCTCCCGGCGTTCGCGCAGGTTCCCGACGTCGGCTCCGGCTCGCCCACCGAATCGATTCGGGCCAGCTTCATCAATGCGTTTTATCGAAATGGTTTCCAGAACCTGGTCAATCTTCCGCCGCTGGGGGACGTGAAGCCTTTCGGTCCGACGGGACTGATTCAGGAATTCGGGGATTCAGCCAAGAACAGGTACGCGCTACTGATGCCCGATTCCACCATGCCCATCCGGCAAGACACGCTCTATGTTTATCAATTGACCCCCGCGATGTACTCCTACTATTTGTCCTTTGGCCCAACTACCGCGGGTTATCCAGCCACCGACACCGCCCCCTGTCCCCCCATCGCCAGCTTTCCCAGCGCATGCCAATACCAGCTCTTCACCAAGAACTACGGGTTGTTCATTTACACCAACGGACTGGGATCCACCGGTACGAATTTCGCGACCCGCGATCCTTTCTATACGAAGTGGAACACGCTTGCCGGTATTGCCTCGTTTGGCCCGGCCGTTAGCGCTGAGCGGGCTGTTACCTCTGCCGCCGGGACCAAGGCCACCTTGCAGACCTTCGACCGCGGCGCCGTCTTCAACATCACCTCCGGAGTGTTGAGCGGGCGCATCATCGCTGTGAGTTCGGTGGTCTACATCTTATATGCCGCCAATCAAGGCTATCTCGGGCAGCTCGGCCTTCCTACCGCCGACGAAACCACGCTGTCGACCGGCCGCAGGCGTCAGACCTTTGAAGGCGGCGCTATCGAATACGATCCCGGTTCTCCGCCCGTGCTTAAATTTTCGGTGCATGACGTTCTGATCGGCGGGGGTGTTTCCAAATTGACGCTGAAGCTGGGGGACACCGCCACTCTGCAAGCCACGGTTCTGGATTCCGGCGGGAACATCTTGACCGATCGCACAATTGTCTGGAGCACCTCCAACAGCCGCGTCATCGCCATCCAATCGTCGGGCGCCGGCGCCACCCTCAAGGCGGTGGGAGGCGGATCGGCCAACATCACCGCCACCAGCGAGGGAAAGCTCAGCCTTCCCCTGCCCATTCTGGTAACGTCCTCTTGTTGCGACATCGGAGAGGGTTCGCCGACGCCGGTTATCCAACAGGAATTCCGGGACGCCGTTGCGCGGAATCGCCTCAACCTCAGCCTCCCCATTTCCACTCCGGCGCTTCGCGTGGGCGTGGGCTTCGTGCAGGACGCGCAGGATGCCGCCAATGGGACCGATTATTCCATAGCCGTGCCGGATGGAGCCGGTACAGGCTATGTTGTCGGTGGACTGCTGCTGGCGAAGTACCGCGGCCTGGGCGGCGTCACAGGCTCTCTAGGATACCCATCTTCAGACGCCACCGCCGGCGGCCGCCAATTGTTCGCTGGCCAAGCAGCTCTCGCCGGCAATCCACCGCATTTAGTGACGGGTAATTTTCTGTCGAAGTGGGCGGCTCTGAAATACGAGACCGGTGCGGCCGGTTCGCCGGTTTCCGACGCCTCGAATGTGCTCACATTCCGCGCCACTCTCGGCGTAACGCAGACCTTCTCGAGCGGGCTGATTGCATCCGCGCGGACTGGATCGAAGGCGGGCGCGGTCTACTTCGTTCACGGCCCCGTGCTGGCGGCGTACCTTGCAGACAGTGGGGCCGCCGGCTCGATGGGTTTGCCGGCGGCCGATGAAACCTCCGCCGCGGGAAAATTCCGCCAGGACTTTGAGGGCGGTTACATCGACTATTCTCCGGGCGACGCCATCGGACAATTGCACCCTGGCAACCGGACGCCGGTCGTAACCGCGACACCCGCATTAGTGCTCCCTGGAGCGCGCCTGCGACTCGCCGCCGGCGGATTCAATGCGGGCAGCACTCTTCGAATTTCGATTTCGGGCCAAGCCGATTTCCTGGTAAAAACGGATAACGGAGCCTATACCTGGGAAACCACAATCCCCACGAACGCGAAAACAGGCGTGGTTTCGCTCCATGCTGTCGATACGGCGGGAATGTCGGCGGACGGTTCCTACACTGTGCGGGCGGCAACCGATGTTCATTTCGTGCTGACGAAAGTTTCGGGCGATGGCCAGAATGGATTACCCGGCGCTTTATTGCCGCAGCCTTTGAAGATCGTGCTGCGCGACGACCAGAGCAACCCGGCCGCGGGCGCGCCGGTCGAGTTTTCCGCGTCGCCGGGAACCCAGATTGTTTCGGCGTCCATCGCAACCGATCTCAATGGACAGGCGCAAGCGGTCGTTCGACTACCCGGCGGCGACGGCATTGCGCTGGTAACCGCGCAAACCGGGCGGCAGACCGTGACATTTGGATTGCAGGCCACTCACTCCAGCCTTTCGAACTTCCCCAGGTTGTCGCAGACCTCGGAGATGCCGTTGGGAAATGGCACGGACGCCATCTCGGCGAAGGGCGCGCTTCTGACATCGGCGGCGGCCATCATTCGCTATTATCAGAATCGCGGCGACCTTCCCAGCACCAATGGGTTCGCCGATCCGCAGCTTCTCAATCAGTTCTTAAAGGGATATTGCGTCTTTGATCCAGCGGGCGGACAAATCTGCGATGGATTCCTTACCGTGCCGGATTCCCAGGAACAGCTAGTCAACCTATGGCGGCTGGGTTCGTTTGTTGGAAATGCGCTCGATGTGCGAGTGCAGAATCCGGACCTGGAGCACGTACGCGATCTTCTATCCGGCGGTTCTCCCGTGCTTTTGGTATTGTCGCTTACGGTACAAGGCGCGCCGGCCGGGGGGCACTATGTAGTTGCCATCGGGGAAGCCGGTGACGGCAGCGTATCGATCATGGATCCAAACCCGGCATTTGCGAAAACGAACCTAAACGATTATCTTTCCGGATTCGGAGGCGTCAAGGGAACCATCGCCGCCGCCGTCCAATTGCTCCCCCAAGCTCCGGTCTCGCGCGGGTTCTTGGTCGTTGGCCCGCCCGTCTTCGACGTGGGTTCGTTTTTAGGAACCTGCGGCATCAATCTGGACCTCCCGTCCATTACTGCTCCGCTGCCTCCGTCATCGGGCGTGTTGGGTTCGATTTTCCGCGTGCGCTTCTGCGACGGCGCACAAAGCCTGTATCAACTTGACGCCACAACGCTTGCTAACGCGCGCGGTTCCGAAGCGTCTCCGAACCGCGACGCTTGGCCAGAGGTCTCCTCCTCCGTCGATCTTGTCCCCGGACAAGCTGAGGCTTCACGGCGGCCCCTCGCCAAGGGAGCGCTCATGGGCCTGCCGCCCACCAAAGGCAATGAGGACGCAGCGAACTGGTCGCGCGGAATCAATCATGACGGAGCAGCCGTTACCAGCGGATCGTTCGCGCTGACCCTGACTGACCTCGGCAATCCCGGGAACCGGGTGGATTTGTCCGGTTCCGGCACGATGTCCTACAAAATCTCGCGTTCCGGCGTACAGTGGACAGCAGTTGCCCAGAGCCTCAGCTTTTCGGCGAATAGTGCCCTGAACGCCGCCAGTTTCACGCCCGATCTATCGCCCGGAGCCCTTTTCTCGGTATTCGGCAGTGGAATGTCCGGTCCCGGAGTGAATTCCAGCGTACAGATAGCCGGAGTTGACGCCCCAGTGATAGCCCAGACTCCTTTTCAAATCAACGGGCAGATCCCAGCCAACATCGCTCCAGGCACATATACTATTAGACTTAGCTCACCCTACGGTGCAGCGGAGCAACCAATTCAGATCGCGGCCGTGTCCCCCGGAATTTTCCAGGTGACGAACGAAGTGGCGGCTATTTTGAATCTCAATGGAACCCTGAATACTCCCAACAATCCCGCCCGGCGTGGGGAAGTGGTGGTTGTTTTTTGTACCGGATTGGGTGCGGTAGCCACCCAGGGAAACCTGCAGGTGGCGCAGACTCCAGCGACGGGTCTGGTTCAGGGAACCCCCTGGGCAGCCGCGTTTGCGGGACTGAGCCCTGGCTTCATCGGCCTATACCAAGTGAATCTTCCGATTCCCATGGATACTCCACCGGGGCTAAATCTAGACCTCGCCATTCAACAGGGGAATGTTACCAGTAACACGGTTCATATCTCCATTCAGTGACCGGAACCCACCGTTTCATGTAAAGTCTTGACATCGGAGGTGGTTCCATGATTTAATAACAACCTAGGTCGATTTGTACGCACCCGCGTAAGGTAGGGAGCCAGACCACTTTGCTCTTGACTTGATTTAGCTAGGGTGTTATGAATAGTCTGACTGTTGGTTAGTTTGGCGGCATTCATTATAGCGTTTTTGAATCCCGCGAGCACAGCTTTAAAGATAAAAAGAGAAGTCCAAAAGGCTCGTTGAGCTTGGAGATGATGGGAAACCGTAAAATAAGCAACATAGACGAAGCGGTGCGAGAGCGCTAGCCCATGCTGCGATTGCTTATGCGATATCCCTCATCCACAGAATGTTGTACAGGACGTTCGAGGCTCAGGTTGAACCAGGAAGCTTCCATCAATTCAATTTCAAACTTCACAAGGAGAAGGAAATGGTAGATTCTCGCAAATTGCTTATAGCGTTTACTGCGTTGGCCCTGTTAGTAGCATTTGGGTCGATAGCGAACGCGCAACCCGTTCCCGGTCAACCGCCCGGGTTCACTTGTGTTGCCAACGCCGGCAATCCCGTGATTGTCCGTACCGAAGGCATCACTGAACTCGTGGGCGACCTGCTTCTGCAGTGCACTGGCGGCGTTCCCACGCCAGCAGGCCAGAACATTCCGCAGCAGAACATCACCGCGACGTTGAACACAAACATCACCAGCAGGTTGCTGGGCGGCGGTTTCATTGATGCGCTGTTGCTCATCGACGAACCGTATCCCGTGCTTCCGGCCACCAACCAGAACCCGCCTCCGTCGCAAGTTCCGACGCCGGCAGGCGCTCCGACACAGATCATGTGCCGGTCAAATACGACCGGTGGCACCCTGAGCAGCCCCGTTGGTTGCAACGTTGAAAAGGGCACCTTCAATGGCGTCGCTCCTGGTCTCCCGGGTGCGGCTGCCAGCCCCTATCAAACGCAGGCAAACGTATTCGTTGCCATGGCCGCCGCCGTAAATCAGGTGACCTGGCTTGGTGTTCCGATTGACGCGCCTGGCACCAACTTCGTCCGCTCGCTTCGTATCACCAACGTTCGCGCAAATGCCTGCCAGTTGGGCCTTTCCTCGACGCTGATTCCCACCCAGATCGTGATGTTCATATCGGTCAACGGTTCGCAGAACATCACCATTAACAACCCGCAGCAGACCGTGGCGTTCATTCAACAGGGTCTCATTGTGGGCAGCAGCCCCAGCAACCTGACGCAGTGCGTCAACCTCAACGTCGGTGGCGGCGGTAACGGCCTGAACTTCTTTGGCGGCAACCCCATAGGGACTGCTGAAGCGGCCGTCAACCTCAGGGAAGGATTCGCGGCTTCGTTCAAGCGCCGCGATGTGCCGGTTACCACTGCAACGAGCATCGGCTTCAATGGTGTGGCCGAAGGCGTGCAGAACGTGCCGGGCTTCTCTTATAACACGGAGTCTGGATTGCAGCCGCAAACGGCTCTTGACGGGGCTACCGGGTTGGGCTTGGCGGACTTTGCCACGCGCTTCCTGATCCGCCTCAACAACGTTGGAGTTGGCGTTCGGATCCTCTTCCCGGTCGCGGTCCCGTTGACCACCAATAACGGTGGCTCGGTTGGCGCTCCGACTCTGCCATCCAATTTCGCAACCGGCGGTAGTCCGGCAATCTTCACCGGCGGCTTCATCCGCTTGATCGGTGGAACTTCGGATCCGCAGGGCAACTTCCCGGCCAACACCTCTGGATTCGCGACCCCGACCACCACGTTTAGTGGCGGCACGGTGTTCCTCCCGTCCAGCGCGTTCAAGGGCCCCGGCGCAGTGACACCGTTCAACGGTGGCGTTGAAGTCGTGGGAACCGGCGGCACCGTAACGGCGGTTTACGAAGTGGTGAACGCCGATCCGGCCGCTGTGGAACAAGCCAACGTCCCCATCGGCGTTGCGTTCATTTCCAACACGGCGCAGAACCTGCCGGCTCCTGGCCAAACGACGGTGAACGCTTCGTTCGCTCCGTTAAGCACAGTGAACACGGCCTCCGGTTCGGCTCCGATCCCGCGCTTCTGCGACCAATCGGTAGCGCGCAACCTATTCGCAATCAACATTTGCCAGTGCAACCTGCTCTTCCCGTTCGTTACCAACCAGGCAGGCTTCGACACCGGTATCGCTCTTGCGAATACATCGCAGGATCCTTACGGCACGGCCGTTCAGTCGGGTACAATTAAGTACTTCTACTACGGCAATACAGTTGGTGGCGGGCCGGCTCCACCTCCGCAAACGACCAGCTCGAACGTCCCCGGTGGCTCAGAGAACATCTTCACTCTCAGCAACGGTGGCAACTTTGGAATCGCCGCAACACCGGGCTTCCAGGGCTATATCATCGCCATAGCCAACTTCCAGTACTGTCACGCATTCGCCTTCATCAGCGACGTGGGTGCGCAGCGCCTGGCGGAAGGTTACGTAGCTATCCAGCTCGATATACCGGGCCTCAACAGGACTGGTATCGTCGGCGAGAACGAAGGCCACTAAACCTTCGGTCTCTGGACCAAATCGAAAGGGGGGAGCTTCGGCTCCCCCCTTTTGCTTGTGTAGGGCGGACGCCCTCGTCCGCAGCCGACCCCTGGCCGGCTTAGCGTCTTTTGCCCAATTCGTCGGATGGGCGACCGGGGGGCCGCCCGCGGACGGGGGCGTCCGCCCTACTGGTCTTGTGGTACCCTGAAAGATTAAGCTTTCCGCCGCGTCCAATTCAATCTCAACGAGGTCTATAATGAATCGCAGACTCAATGCGTTTGCCTTAGGTGCGCTTCTTCTTCTCTGCGCCGCGGCTTCGAACGCCCAGAATGTCTTCGTCCTGCCTGCTTCAACCAGTGGATCGTCCAATGTCGGAATTTTTAGCGCGAATCCTTTCTCGAACGTGGGGAACACTACCGCCACCCCCGCCGCCAACTTGGTCTTGGCCACCGCGGATGGAACGAAATTTTATATCGTCTCGAATTCGGGCGCGAACAGCATCCTCGCCACCGACAGCACCTTCTCCAGCCCCCGCGTGATCGCGAGTTTAGGCGTGCAGCCAACCTCCGCGGTGATAACGCCGGACGGGCGGCGCTTGCTGGTTGGCGCTGGAACGCTTCAAATCATCGACACCGCCAACGATTCGCTCCTGGTTGGCGGCGGGCTGAACGTCCAGGGTGTCGTCGTCGATATAGCCGTGAACCTCGAATCTACCCGCGCGTTTGTGCTCGTCAATACCGGTTCCGGCAGCCAGCTCACGGTCGTGGACCTCTCGACCAACGCCGTCATTGGATCGATCCCGGTTCCCGGATTCGGAACTGGAGTTTCGACCGGACCGAACGATCTGGTCTACGCCACAGCGCAGAACCTGATCCTCGAAGTCGATCCCCGCTCCGCGTCGGCTCGCCAGCAGATTCTATTGAACGGGCGTCCGGGCAAGATGTTCTTTACTCCGGACGGGAAGCTCGGTGTTGCCGCGAATCTGCTGCCTGTGACCGGTAACATTTTGATCACCATCGATCTGAACACGCGGCTTATCGGTGCGGGTGTCCCAACCGCAAGTGTTCCAGCCAACGTCATTCTGGACAAGCTATTCATTCCTGGTTCCAATCGAGTACTTGCGTTTTCGAATAACGCGCAAACGCTTTTCGACATCACGCTGGCCCCCGTGGCTGTGAACTCTTTCTCCTTTAGCACTGCCGGTATGGTCAATGCGGTTGGCTTGGGTACCGACATCGCGACTCCCGGCCATTCCAGCACCCAATATCTATTCATCGCCAGCGGCACGACGCTCAGCCGGATCGATTTGGCGGGTAACCAACTTTCCGGACAGGCGTCGATCGGAAATGCAGCCGGCGCCATTTCAGTCGCGGGTCCCGTAGCCATCGGAACACCGGCCAACATTCTGACTATTGGGGACAATCAAAACGTCGCCATCGGCGCAACGTCTTTGCCCATCGTGGTGCGCTTGACCAATGCCCTGGGTCAACCCCTGGCCAAGGTTCCCGTGACGTTTACAACTAGCGCGACGGGCGCAACGCTTCAGCCCGCGAGCGCCACTACGAATAACGACGGCTTCGCGGTTACGTCCATCTCCGGCCTCACCACTGGCGGCATCTTCAATATAGTCGCGGCGGCCGGCGGTCTCACGGCCACGTTCAGCTTGAGCAGCGGAACCGTTGGTGGTGTCGCGGGCGGCCTCACCATCGTGGCCGGCCAGGGAGAAATTCTCGTGGAGCAGAGCAACTCGGCCACGAACGGCGCGCCGCTTAGCGTGGTTCTCAACGACGCTGCCGGTAAACCTATCGCCAATGCCGATATCACTTTCACTCTGACTTCCGGAAATGGAACGCTGGTCGGCGGTGTGAGCAGTGCCCCCGGTGTTACCGACGTCATCACCGACGTAAACGGTCTGGCCAGCATCAATTTCCTGTCCACGACCATCCCAAGCTTTCCAGGCTACCTGACCACGACGATTACCGCCACCACTACCGGCGGCGCCACCGCTACGTTTTATGAAACAACCGTCTCGGCCCGCACCAGCGGCGGCGGCCTGTCGGCGGCGACCATCCAACTGATCAAACCCGACCTTGGGACCGTCCTGACCGGCCAGGCTGGCCAAACTCTCAAAGGCGCCGTGCAGGCCCAAGTGGTCGCCGCTTCCGGGCAGCCCATCCCGTTTGCCAGTCTTCGATTTGTCAATCCGTCAGATCCTACCGCCGCTCCAGCCGCAACCTGCGCCGGCGGTTACGCGCTGAGCGATAGCACAGGCACCGCAACCTGTGACGTCGTTTTGGGAGGAACAATAGGCACGTTCCAGATTGTTCCGAATGTCGGATATCTGCAGACACTCCGGCCCCTCACCGTTACCATTACAAAGGGCACGCCGGGCGCGATTAAGATCATTCAGGGCGACAAGCAGTTCGGTAAGCCGGGAGACAAACTTCCGCTGGCGCTGATCGTCGAAGTTCAGGACGCCTTCGGTAACTTCCTGCCGCAGACGCCGGTCACCTGGGCTGTTCCCGCCGCCGGCACCGCGACTCTCAGCAACGTGATCAATATCACCGACCAAGTGGGGCGAGCCTCGGCCGTAGTAACGCTCGGAAACACCACCGGCCCCGTGAAAATCACGGTGACCGCCGGTGGTGTTACCCAAACCTTCACGCTCACGGCGATCGTACCCGTTTCCGGATTGCAATACGTCTCCGGAAATTCTCAATCCACATTAGTCAACACTCAGTTTCCCGCCGCCCTGGTCGTTAAGCTAATCGACAACTCCGGCAACGGTGTCGCTGGTGTACCCATCAACTTCGCGGTTTTAAGCGGGAATGCCGTGATTTCGAATTCGACGCCCAATACGGACTCCCAGGGCAACGCCTCCATCACGGTCACGGCTGGGGGGACGGCGGGGCCGGTCACCATCGCAGCGGCATACAGCACCTTCACGGTACTGTTCACCCTGAACACGCGGCTAACCGGACCCGGCAACATCTCGTTTGCAAATGGCGCGAGTTTCGTTAAGAACTCGCTCGCCCCTGGATCGGTCGTGACCATTACCGGCACGGGGATCTTAACGGGTGTGCAAGGCCTCTTCAGCGGCTTCAACCTGGTGGGAGGACTGCCAACCAGCTTCCCCATCCCGAACGGCGCCGGCACGGGAGTCACCTTCAACGGTGTTCCCGCTCCAATCTACTATGTCCTCAACTCCGGTGGCGTGGAGCAGGTAACCGTGCAGGTTCCATTTGAAACCCAGCCCGGAACGGCCAGCGTCACCATCAACGGCGTGGGAGGTGGATCCACTACCGTGCAGGTTCAGGTGCAACCGGTCGCACCCGGCGTTTTCGAATCGACCTACGGCAATCAAAAAGTGGCGGTGGCCACGCGTCCGGATGGAAGCGTAGTTAGTCCGTCCAGCCCGGCGCGCCGTGGAGAACAGATTCGCATATACGTCACTGGTCTTGGACCAGTTAGCCCGGCTGCCGCTACCGGCAGCTTCGGTATCCCAGGCGAAGACGTCCTGGCATCGATCATCGTCGGCATTGATGACGCAGGGGCACCGCTCATCTCGGCACAATACGCACCGGGGATGGTAGGCGTTTATGTTGTCACCATCCAGATACCCGACAATGCTCCAACCGGTCCACTGCGGCCTTTCGGATTGATCGTTGCCGACGCAGCAGGCAATCAGTACTTTGCGCCCTCAACGTTCATCCCTATCCAGTAGGGGCTGGGGGCTGGGAACCACGCGATGCTTGGCCTCTGGAGTTTGGACACTCTTATGTGGGGCAGGATGGCATCCTGCCGGCGGATTGGTAATCCGCCTGGTGTTGGATCCAGAATTACTTACGGGCCGATTGCCAATCGGCGGCAGGTTACCAACCTGCCCTACACCAGAATCGAACCAGGCGGCGGATGCAATGGATCATAAGGCGTGATTCCAGGTCCGGTTAGCCCTGGCGCGGCCTCCACTGGCTGCTGCAGCGCGGATGGAACCCACGTGTATCCGAACGATTGGCGCAACGCCGTTACCTTGCCTGCGTCCCAGCCCCAGATCATGATCGGGACGTCGACGCTATAGCCTTGCCGCGCCAACTGCGTGCCCACCACCAGCCTTTGGTCCGGATCGTCGATCTCGCGGAGTTGCTGGACGGCTGCCGGTTGCTTTGCCCAATAGGCGTCGTCCACCGGATCGTTCGCGTACCAGTGCTTTACCGCGCCAGACCTGCTGTTGCCCATGACCTCTGTGGGCGCCGCCGCGGCGGCAATATTCGAGGACGGGTTTGTAGTTGGTGGAATCAGCGCCGCAAAACCCGTGGCCACTTGCCGATGACTGGCCGCGGTGACAGAAACTTGCCTCGTGGCAATCGCTTGGCTCACAGCTTCGGGTACTTTGGCAGTGATGGTTGTAGGCTCAACGCCGAGCTTCGACAGGACCTGCGCAAACGCTCTCGGGTTCTGCCTGCTAACTGGCTGAAGCGAAATGGATGACGCCTGGTTTGCGCTCGAAGCCGTTCGTAAAGCTATCTCCGAATGCGCCACGTTCGCCGATCGATGAATCATTTGTTAACTCCCGCGGGAGTTAAAGCACGGCTCGGGCCAATTCTTCAGGCTACTTCTTCGGCTTTTCAGACTCCGGCGATTTGGTGAACACGATCGTAACCGGAAACACCTGGTTGGTGGGCTGAACACGCAAAATAGCGGTCGCCGTGGCGTTGAGGCGTTTAGCGCATTCGCCACAGGCGATCATCGCGTCATCTACCCGGTAATCGAACGCCACGACAACTTCCTCGTTCGCGTTCACCTCCGTCTTGGCGGGAGTGATCTTCAGGCCGGGCTGCGGAAGGTTGTCGACGCTAATCGATATCGTCCCCGGCATCTCGTTGCGAAGGCGCACCTCGGCATGCGACGACTCTGAAGTTCGCAACGTTATCGTGGCTGGATTCACGGTCACTTTAGCAAGAACGCCGCGGGCAAACATCGCAGGGTCCGGGGGCACCGCCGGCAAAGTAGGCTTTGCACCCCCGGCGGCAATCTCCGCTTCATCCGGTATGCGCACGAATCCGGTTGGTGAAAATGGGTTTGGCGCAAAGGTCGGCTTCACGTAGGTCCAAAACCACTGGCCATTCAGAACTTTCCAATTTGTGGTCAGCGGCATTGTAGTAGGAATGGTTTGTCCGTGCCAACGCCACTCGCCCTTGCAGCTTTCCAGCACGGTGGCCTTGGTGAAGTTTTCCGAGTAGCGAATCTTCAGCGTCTCGCAACCTTTATAAGTGTCTTTTGAGGATTCCAGGAAAGCGTCCTGCG
Source organism: uncultured Bryobacteraceae bacterium (assembly GCA_955652915.1). Classification (GTDB taxonomy): domain Bacteria; phylum Acidobacteriota; class Terriglobia; order Bryobacterales; family Bryobacteraceae; genus Palsa-89. The sequence goes on along the minus strand of CATPCJ010000273.1, from coordinate 6,244 downwards.
AGTCCTCGGCGACCAGCGGATACGCGTTTCGAAACTTGCCGGCCATGTACGCGCCATAGAACTGGTCCACGCGCGCCCGCAGGGCTTCATCGATTGCGGGAGGAGCCTTTTCAAAAAGGTCCGAAGGGTCTTGCGCCCACATCAGAGAACAGGCGGCCAAAAATAAGCCGAATCTAATCATATTCATGACTCTCAATGGCTGGGAGGCAGGGACTTGAACCCCGATACGCAGATCCAGAGTCTGCAGTCTTACCATTAGACGACCTCCCAACTAAATTTCATTTTAACATCGGCGCGGCTCTAGCGTGCCGTTTCGTGCTTTTACTCAGCATCCACGTACCCAGACGATACGTCATCAGCAGGGCCAGAATCCCACCGTAAAACAGAGGCAATCTTACATCCGACTTCACCAGCCAATAATAATGAATCACGCCGGCTAATGCGCTAAAGTACACCAGCCGGTGCAGCAACTGCCAGCGCACAAAACCCAGGCGCCGCACCCAGCCGGCCGTGGAAGTGATCGCGAGCGGCACCATCAAAACCAGCGCCAGCATTCCCACCGTTATGAACCGGCGCTTCACGACATCCTGCCACATCTCGATCAGATCGAAACCCTTGTCGAGCCACAGCCACGTTGTAAAGTGCAGCGATCCGTAGAAGAAGGCGAACAGGCCCAGCATGCGCCGGAATCGGGCGAGCTTCGGTTGGTCCAGAAGTTTGCGAAGCGGAGTAACGGAGAGGGTGATCAGCAGGAACCAGATGGTCCAATCGCCCGTGGTGTGAGTGATTTTCTCAACCGGATTGGCGCCGAGTTTCTGCTGGTAGTAACGCCATCCAAGCAGACCCAGCGGAACCAGGCACAATAGAAAAGCGAAGACCTTCGTCCATTTGCTGGAGAGGACTTTGCCCATGCCCTCAGTAGTTCTTGCGAAGATCCATTCCAGTGTATAGCTTGGCAACCTGGTCGCCATAGCCGTTAAACTTCACCGTGTTGCGCGACGACAATTCAGGGAGCCTGCGCTCCTTAGCCTGGCTCCAACGGGGATGATCGACTTCCGGATTTACGTTGGAATAGAAACCGTACTCGTTCGGCGCGGAGAGATTCCAGGCAGTGGGAGGTTGTTTCTCCACCAGTCGAATCCTGACCAAGGACTTAATGCTCTTGAAGCCATACTTCCACGGCACCACGAGCCGGATGGGCGCGCCATCCTGATTCGGAAGTTTTTCTCCATACAAGCCGACAACGAGCAGCGTCAGCGGGTGCATGGCCTCATCCAGCCGCAGCCCTTCCACGTAGGGGAATTCGATACCAGTCCCCCGCGCCTTCGGCATTTGCTTTTTATCGTAGTAGCTCTCAAATGCCACATACTTCGCTTTCGACGTCGGCTCCACCTGCTTGAGCAGGGCGTTGAGTGGAAAGCCGACCCAAGGAATCACCATGGACCAACGTTCCACGCAGCGATGCCGGTAGATGCGCTCCTCGAGCGGCGCAATCTTGAAAAGGGCGTCCAAGTCAAAAACTTTCGGTTTGCCCACTTCGCCTTCCACTTTCATCGTCCATGGCGAAGTCCGGAAATTCCCCGAGTTCGCGGCCGGGTCTTCTTTGTCGCTGCCGAACTCGTAGAAGTTGTTATAGTGCGTGATCAGATCGAACGGCGTCGGCTTCTCGTCGGTGCTGAGCGGACTCTTGGAGACGCCGCTGAGCTTTTCACCGGCAAATAGCGAGTTCGATGTAGCGAGCGCGCCGATGGCCGCGGTGCCAGCCGCGAGAAATGTACGCCGGTTGAAGTACACATCCCTGGGCGTAATTTGCGAGTAACGAAATTCGGGAGCTTTTCGAATCAGCATGGTCTTCCTCCATGTTAACTCGCCGAAACAACGAGGTGATTGAGGTGACTGTCACCTCTGTCACCTCATTGTTTCGGCACCCGCCGGAGGTAAGCCTTCCACCGCTTCAGCTCTCCATCGGCGTCGAATGCCTTCCACTGCTCGTGGAAATGACTGAGGTGCTTTTCCATTGCCTCGTCCAATTTAGCCTTGAGCGCTTTGTCGCCCGTGAACAGCGGCTTCAGGGTGTGATGGTCGTTGAGCTTTCCGAGGACACTTTGCAGTTTGCGGAGCCCGTCGATGTGCCGCTCCAGGCCAGGACCGTAAACGGGCTTAAACAATTCCAATGTGTAGCGGAACTTCTTCGTGGCGATGCGAAACTTGTGCAGTTGCGTGGGCGATTGTTTTCCATTCGCGGCTTTGCGGCCCGCCTCGAAATATTTTTGAGCCAGCTTGGGGAACGCCGCCTGGGCGCTTTCCGCCGCCGTGCCTGAGGGCTTCCACTTCATACGCCGCCGCGAAGAGATAAGCTGTTGCGCCACTTGGCCGAAAAATCGCGGCCGGTCCAGCGCACCACCATTTGAGCGAATTGCCGTTGAAAAGCCAGCCGCTCCGTCACCAGACGCTTTCGATGTTTCACCTGCTTGTGGGAACCGAGAAACTCGAGCGCGATGTCGCGATTGCGAATCTCCGAGGTCAGCCGCATCATTCGGCTCAGCCGCTTTCTCACCTTTTTGACTTCCCACTCCGGGAAGAAGCCGGCGTACAAGATCAGACCTTGCGCGAAGCGCCGGATACTGACGCGCACGTCATGTATTTGTTCCGGGCCCGGCAACTTGCCCGCCCGGTGGACCTGGAATGCCAGATTGGTGAGCAGATGGTTCATCTGTTCCACCGCATACTCGCGGATTGGTGAATTAGCCGTCACTGATTCACTCTGGTTAGAGTCAGCGAAGTCTGATAGGTTTCGCGAAATACGTCCGCGATGCGCTCGGCGGCCCAGATCTCCAGGTCCGGATCGGCATTCGATTCGAGCCCGACTGTCACGGAACCGTTCTTCAACTGGACGTGCAAGTCCGTGATGCGCTGCTCATGGCTGCGATCCAGGCTATCCGCGATGCGCAGCAGCGGAGTCAAGAGCGTGATGGCGCGCCGGGAGTCGGAATCGAAGCTTTGAAAGGGTGTATGCCGCGCGGATGGCATGGACTTCCTATGATACCGGCACAACAGCGCGATCATGTGCCGCTCCTGGTCCGTGAAGCCAGGCAGATCCGACGCTTCCACCAGGTAGAAGGAGTGTTTGTGGTGGCCGGTGCCGCTCACGTAATGCCCGATGTCGTGCAGAAACGCGGATGCTTCCAGAAGCTTTCCCAAGGCGGGCGGCAGCCGGTGCAAGGGTTGCAGGGCATCAAAAAGCCGGTGCGCCAAGTCGGCCACTTTACGCGCGTGCGGCAATTGCACTCCGTAATGCCGGGCTAGTTGCTCGACGAAACGCCGTTGCTCCTTATTGAGCATCGAGCGTTCGCGCCCCACGCCGCGAGCCGCAAGATCGGCGATAATTCCGTCGCGCACGCCGGCCGCGGAATAATGCAGCGCCGGCTGCTGGAACAATTCCAGAACTCTTAGAAACACGGCGGCGCCGGCCACGATCAGTTCCGCCCGGCGCGGGCCAATGCCTTGAATCTTGCGCCGTCCATTCAGATCCAGTTGGCACACCTGGCGATAAAAAGTTCGGAGCTGCGAAACGGAGGCTTTCAAGCGATCCGCATCGTCGCGGTGCGCGCGCCGGACCCGATTGACGGCGCACACAATGGCCGCCGCCGTCGCGGACGTCGCGATGGCTCTATCGAATGGCCCGGCGCCGATTCGCCGCAGCGGCGTCGATAGCTTCTCCTCAATCGAATCGTTCATGCGATGCAGTTCCACCGCCGACGGTGGATCCCCTTTCAGGAAAACTTCCGTCAGCCGCACCGCGCCCAATGGTTTCGAGAAAGCTTCCGATAGAACGCCGCGATCCGAGAGAATCACTTCCGCGCTGCCGCCGCCCACATCGACGATAAGCACGCGCTTGTCGGAATGCGGCCAGCGGGCCTGCACGCCCAGATGAATCAGCCGGGCTTCTTCCTGGCCGGAGATCATCTCGACCGGAGCATCCAGCGCGCTCGAAGTCCTGCGGAGAAACTCTTCCTGATTGCTGGCGTCCCGCACGGCGCTGGTGGCCACGGCCCGCACGCCGACGACCTCCAGCTTGCGGTAGATCTGCGCCATCCGCGAAAGATTGTCGCAGACGAACGCCATGGCCTCGCTTGAAATTTGCCCATCCTGAAAAACGCCGCTCCCCAAACGGCTGACCTGCCGTTCCGCGGCTAGAATTTTGGCTGGCGCGCCGGGGCTTGTTTCAGCGGCCAACATCCGAATCGAATTGCTCCCGATGTCAACTGCTGCATACCGCGGCATATTGAATAGTATCGCCGAGCAGTGCAGGGTCCGTCACAAGCTATAATCATTCCCACACCCCGTCGAGATTTCTCATGGGGCGCTGCATATGAGAACTCGTAATATCGGTAGCGGACTCGTGACGATCTTCCTGGTGGTAACGCAGGGAAGAACACAACATCGCCCTGAGCTTGACCTAAAAGTGCGCATTGCGGTTAGTGACCTTCGCCAGAGTTTAATGATGAACTCCAGGGAAGATTTAATACGCTTGTACAGCGACTATTATGTCGCACGCCAGGTAGATGAGCTTCGCAAATTGATCCGAAAAGAGATTCTACGGCAATTGAACGCCGGATTTGAAAGCGCGGACGAATTGAATACGCGATTGCTGCCGATCATCCAGCAAGAGGGTTGGAAAGACCCAACGAGCGTCTTTCATTGGAAATGGGATGGCACGGATTCCGTTATAGTTGCATACTCGATCTTGCACGGCGGGTATGGGGTGCCAGACTGCACGGCCGTCATTGAAGCGTTCCGTAAAGCGACGGACCAATATGATTTCGTAGCTCAAACTGGCGACGGGATGGAAAACAGCCGAGTGCGCGTTGAAGCGATTCCCTCGCCCACGCCGAGGGAGTTTTGGATGCTCGCCCACGGTCTAATGGCAGGCGTCATGTGGGACCACGAGAAGATTCGCATTTATAATTTTGACGGACGCGGATTCAACGAGCTCTGGGCCACTAGTCCAAAGCGAGCGCCGTTATTTCATATCGGTAAGGATTCGGTTGAGATCGCTTACGGTGAAGAACCTGAAACAGGTAGCTCGAGTATGATCCAAACACTTGCACTGACTCATGCAGGTGTGGTTGAAACTAAACTCGCGCCGAAATTATGATGGCTGGGAAGTGTGGCGGCGGCCTTCAGGCTGCTGCATCGACTCTCGTGTCGATGCTCGGGAAAAGAGCCTCGAGACGAATCTCGAGGCCGCCGACAAAGGGTCCGCGCCACGCCACGGCTTACACAGTCACAGCTCGGAATGGGGTTGTTCTCTACGTGCCTTCGATTTTCCTTATCTCTATCTGGCCGCCGTGGCTGAGATGTGGACAAGTGCGCGCGATTGCTTTCGCGTCCTCCAGGTTGTCCGCGTGGATGGCGAAGAAGCCGCCAACTTTATCGCTGGCCGCCGCCGATGCATTTTCCGGTAACGTGTTCACTTGGCCGCCTAGTTCAGTTCCGTCGATCCGCAGACCGCTCGCGCGTAACCGGCCGGCCCAGGCTTTATATTCCGTTACCCGTTGAGCTTCTTCCGACGGCGAAGCAGCCTCGCGCCACCCCTGTCCTTCGTGCAGTAACAGGACGAATGTGAACTTGGGGTCTCCCGGTTGCCGGCCTAAGAAGAATCCAGCCGCAAATAGGATTATCGCCGCCACGGCGGCGATCCACCATCTCATGAACGGTCTCTCGTAGATCAACCTGCGGCCGCGGAGGGCAGCGACAACGCGATCTTCTAAATCGTGCGGAGGAGACACGCTTTTCGCCAGCGAGGTGGTATCTAGCGGTTGAACATCATTTTCTTCCATAGTAGTCACGCAATTTGCGCCGGGCCTGAAACAATTGATGCTTCGAGGTGCCAGGCGCAATCCCGAGCAGGGCTCCGATCTCCGTATGCAAATATCCTTCGATGTCGTGCAGAACCAGTACCTCGCGACAGCCATCCGGCAGGCGACGAATGAGTTGTTCCAGGTCCATCATCCCGGAGTGGCCCGGGGCGATCCGCGGGAACGCAGGCTCTTCCAACTGCCTGGGGCGAGCGCGCAGAAGCTCACGGGAGCAATTCACCGCGATGCCGAACAGCCAGGTCCGAAAACTCGATTGCCAGCGGAACGATGCGAGCGATTCGACCGCGCGAATCCAGCACTCTTGCACGGCATCTTCCGCGTCCTGGGCAACACCGCCGAGAAACCGTAGCGCGAATAGGTAG
>CATPCJ010000272.1 GCA_955652915.1 uncultured Bryobacteraceae bacterium | reverse complement strand
CGCATGCGGATTTCGCGGAGAGTTACTTGTTCAAGTCGCATTTCGATTTCCTCGTACAGGCTGAAGCCTGTGCAAGTGTTTCAAGCATGTTCATGAGAAGCGCACCATCTGGTTTTGTAGTGGCAACTCGTTCGAGTGCTGCGCAGGCGAGTTGAATGGCTTCCAGGCCCAGTGCCCGTTTTCGACACCGCCCTGACCTTGCACTTCAAACGAAGTGAAAGCATAAGGCAGCCCCTCCGACGCGAGCGGCGAATTTCCATCGCAGACATGAAAATGCAGGTGCGGTTCGGTCGAGTTCCCCGAGTTTCCCACGAGCCCGATCACTTGCCCGCGCTTGACCTGGTCGCCAAGTTTGACCCGAATCTTGCCGGGTTGGAGGTGCGCGTAGAATCCATAACGGCCGCCGCCCAGCTCGAGGATCACATGATTGCCCCCGACCGTTTCGAGCGTGATCGGCACCGCGCGTGAGGTGGCCCCCGGAACATTTTCCGGGATGCCGTCCTTGACGGCTACCACCGTTGAATCTGCCACTGCCAAAGCATCCTGGCCGTAGCAGCGGTAGTTCTTGTTATCAAGCCGGTCGCCGGTGTACGAATTGCCATCGTCGCGCAACTGCAGCCAGTCGATGGCGAACCTTTGAGCGATGTGCGCTCCTCCACCAATCGGAATCAGCGAGCGCCGATGACCCGAGGTGTTCGACGGCCCATTGCCGGCCATCCATTCGCTGCCGCGCAACGGCGAACCTATCGCGACGGCGTTCTTGCGGACCGGAATATGCGCGCACTCGATGACGAATTCGTCAGGAGAATCTCCCACGTTGATGGCGAGGTGATGACTGAGATTCGGCGGAATCGCAGTACCGGGATCAAGCGTAACCCACACGAAAATGACGGCCCGGAGACCGCCTTCGATTCTGAGCTTGTCCTTGGGCGCAGGGCCCGGGCGCGTGACGAGGGAGATAAGCGCATCACCGGAATAACTCGCCAGTGAAGCCACGTCCAGTCGCCTGAGCGCGCATTCATCGCGCCCGAAATTAGTTACGTGAACCTCGTACACAAGGTGAGTCTTGCCATCCGCTCGGAACGCGGTTGGCGGCACAGGCACCGCGACATCCAGGGGCGCATCAATCGGTCGAGGGCGGGGTGCTGGGGCTTGTTTTGCCGTTTCCTGCGCTATCGCTGCGCCGGTTAGGGAAGTCAGCATCCAGCCCAGTGCAGACCGTCTGTTTATGTCAGGCATTGGAATACTAAAAGCTAAACTTCAGCGCGAACTGAATCACGCGCGGATTCACCGCCGTCGTGAGAATACGTCCAAAGGAAGCCGAGCTTTCCGATAGTGTCGGATTCCCGAAATTCGCGTGATTGAACCCGTTGAAAAACTCAGCCCGGAAATCCAGATGCGTGCGTTCGGTCACCGGAAACCGCTTGATGACGGAGAAATCCACGTTCTTCTGGCCGGGCCCTCGCACGATACCGACGCCGGAATTTCCAAAGGTTGTCGCTTTAGCATCGTCGCCAATGATCGGGAACGTATTGGGGAAACAGCTCTTGTTGAAATAACTGTTCAGGTTTTGTGTGAGGGGTCCGGTGTTGACAAGTTGCCCGTACGTGCATGTAGGTGCTATCTGCGCGCGGTCGCTCGATATTCCAAAAACGTTGTTGGTGTTTGTCTGCGTAATGGTGAGGCGCTGGCCGCTTTGCAATGTCGTAACTGCCGCTACCCGCCACCCTCCCAGCGTTTCTCCCAAAAACGAGTGCCGGTCCTTGGGACCCGGCAGCGCATAGATTGCACTCAGTACGAAGCGCTGGTCGCGAACAAAAGCGTCCGGTCCGTATCGCTGCCGCGGATCGTTTTGATTGCCGGTGGCAGAGCCGCCATTGGCGCCGCTACTTGCGAAGGAGTCTGTAGAGAGCAGCCGGGCGTAGGTATAGGCAGCGAGGAACTGCAAGCCGTGACTGAATCGTTTGTCGAGGCTGACGTCCAGCGCGTTGTACCATGCCGCTCCCGAAGGCTCGATATCGGTGAGACCGCTCGACGTGAATCCCTGGAACGGCACGCGTGCGGCAATATTGGCTGCCGTGGCAGTGTTGGCGGTAACGCCTCGAATGGGGTTACTCGGGCTGGCGAGGCCGGCTTGGTTAATGGAGCGCGTGCGGAGCAGGTGCGTGTTCCGCGAGCCAACGTATGAAACGTCGAGCACCAGATCGCGCATCAGTTTGGTCTGCAGTCCCAGGCTGTAGCGCTGCAGAGTGGGCGGCCGGTAGTTCTGGTCGATGATCGTCAGTGCCCGGCTGGTGGTGGGCGAGTACGGCACGAAAATGGGCAGCGATGTCGCGGGCGGGAATGGATTGGCGAAGGTCAGGGTTGCCGCCTGGGGGCCGGCGAGACTATTAAGCACCGCAAAAGGAGGAGCCGTCAACAACTGAATGTAAGGCTGGCCGGTGGTGCGCTGATGGTACACGCCGTATCCGCCACGTAGGACCAAACGATCCGTATGCGGCAGCTGCCACGCAAACCCAAGCTTCGGGTTCCAGGTGTTTTGTCCGGTCACGCGCTGACCGGTATCGCTGCTCAACTTTGTGACGCCAGAGGGAAGCGGTCCGGTATAATTTGACGGCACGGTAAAGCCTTCGAGAGTGCCACTTACTGGAGGGTTCGGATTCGCCAAGGTGTAATCGAAATCGCCGTTGCGTCCCAGCGCGTCACTCAGATTGCCGAGGCGTTCGTAACGGAAGCCGAGATTGAGGGTGAACCGCCGCGAAACTTTGAAATCGTCCTGTACAAAGGCGTTGCTATCCCACACCCGGAAAGCGCGATCGAAGAGACCCGGCAGATCCACGGATTGGAACACATTGCCGGCGGAGCCGAGCAGAAAATCCTGGAAATTCAAGAACACCAGGCCTGCGATGTAATGGAACTGTTCCTGGTTGTTCTGAGTTCGCTCAATGCCTCCGCCGAAGCGCAGCGTGTGGCGTCCTCGGGTATAGGAAAGCGTATCTTGCAGAATGTAGTGGTTCTGAATGTTGAGTAGAGTTTGCCCGTTGCCGCCCAGGGTTACCGCCCCGCTAATGAAGATCTCCGGAATGCCGTTATCGTAGGAAGGCGCGTTCACGCCGAAATCGGAATACCTAACTGGTTCCGCTTGCTCGAAGAACGACCACTGGCGATGGTAGCCGATCTCAAATTCATTGACCAGCGTGGGGCTAAAGATGTAGGTGTGAGCGAGAGTGGTGTTCACGAATCGACTTGGATTGAGAACCGGCCAGCCGGGCGCGGTGGGACCACCCAGATTGGTGCCGATGAAAGTGGTGTCTTGATCGCTGTTCGCCAGGAAGAGCCGGTATGCAAGCCTGCTCTTGGAAGACGCCACATAATCTGCGTTGGCCATATATTGGTTCTCATTGAAGGTGCAGGCGCTGCTGTAAATTGAGGAGCCTTGCGTAGCGAATGGCTGTGATGGATCGATCCGCTGGGGAGACGGAATCGCATACTGTCCACTTGGCAGCTTCAGATTCAGAAGGGCCAATGCCTGAGCGCTTATATTGGAGCCATCCGCGGCGATAGCCCCGACGGATCCTTTCAGTCCGGCGAACAACCTGCCTAGCGCCGCCCGCGAGCGGTCGTCGGTGAGCGGCGGCAACACGAAGCTGGTGGAGCACGAGCCGCTCACGCCATTGAGCTGCCGCGTCCCCTGATAAGAGCCGAAGAAGAACAACTTATCTTTGATGACCGGTCCCCCCAAGGTGCCGCCAAACTGATTCTGCCGTAGCAACGGCCGCGGCTGACCTCCGCGGTTGAAAAGGAAATCGTTGGCATTCAGTTTTTCATTGCGGAAGAACTCCCAAAGCGAGCCGTGCCATGCGTTGGTGCCGCTTTTGGTGATGACATTGATGTTGGCCCCCCCATTTCTGCCATAGCTCGCATCATACTGTTGGGTCTGCACCCGGAACTCCTGAATCGTGTCGGGATTCGGAATCGCGACACCCCCACTAAAACTCCCGCTGTTCTGGATGTCATTGGTGCCCACACCATCCATCTGGTAGTTGTTGTCCTTGACAGGTCCACCGCCGGTTGAGAAGTTGCTCATTCCCCCGTTGCCGCGTCCTAAGTCTGTAGCGTTATTTACGTCCGAAGAGACTCCCGGGTTCAGCCCGACAATCTGTGTGAAGTTCCGTGCCGCCAGCGGCAGTTCTACAACCATCCGCTCGTCTGTAACACGCCCTAGAGCGGCCGAGGTGGTTTGCAACAGTTCCGCGTCCGATGCCACCGTGACTTGCTCGCTCACCGCACCTACTTCTAGCCGGACGTTCAGCGTCTGCGTCTCCGTCACGTTCACAGTAATGTTCGGATAACTGGAAAGCCTGAAGCCTGCTTTGGAAATCTCCACTCGATAGCCGCCCGGAGGTAGAAGCGCAACCAGGTAGCTACCGTTAGTTGAGGATGCGGTCGCGCGCGATTCTCCCGAGCTGGTGTTAGTGACCTTGATTTCGGCCTGCGGAACCAACGACCCAGCCGGATCGGTAACGGTTCCAGTGATCGCGCCGGTGCTACCCGTTTGTGCCAAAGACACTGACGCGGCTAGCAGAGTGGAGAGGACAGCAACCGCGGTTTTCCGATTCATAGGACATCTGCTCCTTATCATGAAACTCAAGTTTCATTCTTGGTGACCGGCCAACGTGGCGGATTGAAGCCATTCTGAAGCGTTTGGAACCGCTTGTCAAGCCCGAAACATGCGTGGCCTCGAGCGTAAATTGAAACAGATGTTTCTCGCGAATTAGAGGCTTGCCCGGTTTGACAAGGCCGAGCTCATGGGCGATGCTTGATCCGATGGATGTTCGACAACGGCGAAAACGCGGCTCTGAGAGCGAGAACCTGGCCTTGCGAATTGTGAATCTGAGCGAGCGGCGTCGGCAGATCATCCGGCCGGTGCTCGCCAATCCACGCAAATTTGTTCTCCTGCGCGTGCGCGACTTAGCGAAGGAACTGGGAACGGACGCCGCCACCGTGGTGCGCATTGTGCGAGGTCTGGGGTTTGAGAACTATCGTGCGTTTCAACATCACCTGCATGAAGCCTCAGTGGCATATGCCACGTCGCTGGATACGATGCAGGCCATCCCGGCCGGAAAAAATGAAACTGCGGACGTGATCCGCCGATGTACCGAGCAGGATTTGAAGAACTTGAGCGCGCTACGGGGCAGTTTGGACGCTGAGGAACTCACAGATGTCGCGCGCAGGCTCTATGACGCGCGGCGAGTGCTGGTTTTCGGAGGAGACGCGGCCACTTCGCTGGTGACCTTCCTGGAATACAGCCTCACTCTGCTGGATCTTCCCGTTTTCGCCGGAATCGGCCACGGCCGAATTGTGCACTTGGCGCGAGCGGCTAAGAAGTCGGACATCGCAATCGCTATCAGTTTCCGGCGCGGTCTGCGCATGACGGTAGAAGGGCTGGAGCAAGCGCGGACGAACGGGGCTTACTGCGTGGGCGTGGCGGACTCACTGTTGTCGCCCTTGTTCCGGTTTGCTCACACCACTTTCCTCTTGCCAGTGGAGACTCCGTCGTTCGGAGTGTCCTATGTTGCGCCCATGGCATTATTCAATGCGTTGCTGGCGGCCTGTGCCAATGTCCAGCGAAGGAGGACGCTCACACTTTTGCGCGAGGTGGATAGAGAACAGCGTCACGGATCGCGTTGGTATCTCGATGGAGCAAGCGATTGAATCAACTTTGTCTCTATGTATTTCTTTTTTCGTCGACGGCTCTTTACGCACAGACCGGCGATTACGACCTGGTGATTCGCAACGGCCGCGTGCTGGATGGCAACGGCAATCCGTGGATTCGCGCCGACGTGGCTATCAAAAACGGCCGCTTCGTTCTCATTGGAAAAGTGGATGGCCGGGGTCGGCGAGAGATCGATGCCACCGGCAAGTATGTCTCTCCGGGTTGGATCGACATGCTGGATCAGTCCGGTGGCTCGCTGCTGCGGAACGGACTCGGCGAGAGCAAGTTGAGAATGGGCGTGACCACCGGCATCGCGGGCGAAGCCGGCACACCGGTGGCGGCGGATAAGCTGCCTGAATACTTTGCTGATCTCGAAAAAGGTGGCATAAGCATGAATTTCGGCACCTCCTACAACGAGTCACAGGCTCGTGTCGAGGTGCTGGGCTACGCCGCAAGAGAGCCCAACGCCGAAGAGCTCGCCCGCATGCAGTCGATCATGGAAACGGCCATGAAAAATGGCGCGTTCGGGATGACGACCGCGCTGATTTATCCGCCCGGAAGCTACGCGAATACTGCTGAGTTGATCGCCATGGCAAAGGCTGCCGCCAAGTATGGAGGTATCTACTCTACGCACATGCGTGGCGAAGGCGCAGAGCTGGTGCAGTCGATCGATGAGGCGATTAAGATTGGCGAACAAGGTGGCTTGCCGGTCGAGATTTTTCATCTGAAGGCCGCCTACGAGCCTGGCTGGGGCAAGTTGATGGTCGAAGCGGGGAAGCGCATCGACGGGGCCCGGGCGCGAGGCTTGGATGTTGCCGCCGACATGTATCTGTACACCGCCGGCGGCACCAGCCTCGATGCTGTAATCCCGTCCTGGGCTCACGAAGGCGGAACCGGGGCGTTATTGAAGCGTCTTGAAGATCCTGACGTTCGTGCGCGTTTGAAAAAGGAGACTCAAACCGGATCGCCCGGATGGTGGAATCTCATTGAGGCTTCTGGCGGCTGGAGTCACGTCATCCTTGCCTCGTCTCCGAACGAAGACGACCGCCGCTTCATCGGCAAGAGCATCGCCGCTATCGCCGAAGAGACTGGAAAAGATGGACCAGATACTGCCTACGACCTGGTTCTGCGCGGCAAGGATCGCTGCGGCGCAATTTATTTCATGATGAGCGAAGCCGACATTGAGACGGCGGTGAAGTTTACCTGGGTCAGCCTGGGAAGCGATTCAGCGGCAATGAATCCGAGACCAGGGGAATCGCAGTCGTTGGGGCATCCACGCGCTTACGGCAATTTCCCGCGGCTGATTGCAGCGTATGTCCGGGACAAGCATGTGATCACGCTCGAGGACGCCATTCGCAAGCTATCTTCATGGCCAGCAACCCGCATGCGCCTGGCGAATCGCGGATCGATCAAAGAGGGAATGTGGGCCGATGTGGTGATCTTCGACCTGGCCCGAATTCAGGATCGCTCCACGTACCAGCAGCCAACTCTTCCGCCAGACGGCATTGATTATGTACTAGTGAATGGGCAGGTGGTGATCGAACAGGGCAAGCATAGCGGAGCCAAGCCCGGTCAAGTGTTGTATGGACCGGGCCGCCGGCAATGAACTCCTCACGTCACTTCGATGTTTCGGAAGGAACAGAGTAAACGATTTTGCCGGACTCGTCCAGGAACCGCAGGTGCGCAGCATTCTTGTCGTCTACCACCAACGCGATTCGATTCTTGCCGACGCTGTCGGCGATGGTGAGTCCAGCGGAACCGTCGGTTCCTTTCCCAACGAATATTCGCGACGGCTTTCGTGCATCAGAGTCTCCAACGTAGTAACGGTGTTGAAACGCGGGATCGTCCGATGGCTACCGATTTATCGTCTACGGGCGATCAAGAAGCTGTGGTTGGCGCTGGAATTTGCGCTGGAAACTAACTAAGAAGTCACCTCCGATCGAGTGTTACAAATCCTGTAATATCGACCGCCGCGCAAAGAAGCTTCCGTTCTAAGCTATTGGTCTTGCTGTAAACGTTGACTGGAATACGACGTGCATTTCGGGTTTCAGTAATGCAACTCGAACTAGAGGACACACCGACTGAACTCGAGGACACACCGACTGCGGAAAGGGCGCCCGAAACGCCGCATTCCACGACGCGGCTCGACATTCCGAGATGGGTTGTCCTCGCCAGTTGTATCTCCTTGTTGGCGGCCATCACCGCCTTCGCGATCCCTTACTACGTGCTTTCGAAGCGCGTCGACCGGCAACTCGCATCGGGAACATTCCAGCACACGTTCAACTACTATTCCGCCCGGCAGATCCTGTCATTAGGCGATCCCATGCCCGCCGCCGAACTCGCGGGCGCTTTGAAGCGTTCCGGTTATTCTGTCATCGAGACCGGTAGAAGCATTACCTTGCATTCAAACGCTCCGGTCGAGATTCAGTTCGCGAACGGCAACATTTCCTCGATCGTGGATCTCGACAACCTGCGGCAGCTCGGGCAAACCGAGCTTCCCGCGGAGCTCATCACCAATATGTCGGACGAGGGCCGCGTGAAGAGTGTCATGATCCGCTTCCACGACATTCCACCGACGCTAATCCACGCCGTTGTTTCGGTAGAGGACAAGCATTTCTTCCAGCACTCGGGATTCGACGGGCCCCGCATGGCGAAAGCCTTGTACGTCGATATGAAAGACCACCGCAAGGAACAGGGTGCATCCACCATATCCATGCAACTCGCCCGCAATCTCTGGCTGAACCGCGATAAGAGTTGGAAGCGTAAGGTGGCCGAAATGCTCATCACCATGCACCTCGAACGAAGGCTGAGCAAGCAGCAGATCTTCGAGGACTATTGCAACATGGTCTACCTGGGAAACCAGGGCACGTTTAGCATCCACGGCTTCGCGCAAGCGGCGCGAGCGTATTTCAACAAGGACCTGAGCCAACTCAATTTGCCCGAAGCCGCCACCCTCGCCGGGCTGATTCAGCGGCCAAGCTATTTCAACCCCTTCGCCTATCCCGATCGCGCGCTCGACCGCCGCAATCTGGTGCTGGCGTTGATGCGGAACAACAAGTACATCACGCCGGAGCAGTTTAAGGAAGCCGTCCGCGCGCCGTTGAACCTGGGCCGCGGCACCAGCCAGTTGGCGGAGTCTCAATACTTCCTCGACATCGCGAGCAACCAGGCGTCCCAGGGTTTGGAAGAGCGGCAGCCGCCCGGTATAACCAGCGTTTACACAACTCTCGATCCGCGCTTGCAACGCGCGGCCGAGCAAGCCATCGCCGATGGAATGCAGCTCGTTGACAAGGCGCTGGCGCGCAGGCACGCGCACAGGCAAAGACCACAAGTCGCCTTGATCTCCATCGATCCCCATACCGGCGAAGTGAAGGCGCTGTGTGGCGGCCGCGATTATGCCACCAGCCAACTAAACCGGATACTTGCGAAACGGCCGCCCGGATCGGTATTCAAGCCCTTCGTCTACACTGCGGCGCTGAACACCGGTGTCAAAGGCGGATATCAGATCTTTACGCCGGCATCCACAGTTGTGGATGCGCCAACGGCATTTGCCTTCGATGACAACAGGCGAACTTACACGCCCGCTAACTTCAAGAATCAGTTTCGCGGAACGGTGACGCTGCGGCAGGCGCTGGCCCACTCGCTCAACAACGCAACGGTGAAGGTGGGAGAGATGGTCGGCTTCGAAAATGTCGTGGCGCTGGCGCGACAGGCCGGGATGAATGAAGACATCCGTGCCACTCCGGCCGTCGCGCTGGGCGCCTACCAGGTCACACCGCTCGAGATCGCCGGCGCTTATACGATCTTTGCCAACGAGGGCGTCCGTATTCAGCCTACATTTGTGTCCGCCATTCACGACCATGAGGGCGCCGAGTTGTATCGCCGCAATTCCGAGACGCGGCGCGTCCTCGATCCGCGCGTGGCGTTCCTCATGGCGGACATGCTCCAGGAGGTCATGCGCAGCGGAACGGCCGCCGGCGTTCGTGCGCACGGCTTCACGCTGCCGGCAGCCGGCAAGACCGGCACGTCGCACGATGGCTGGTTCGCCGGTTTCACTTCACGGCTGCTCTGTATCGTGTGGGTCGGCTTTGACGACTATTCCGAACTCGGCCTGGAAGGCGCGCGTTCGGCGCTGCCAATTTGGACTGAATTCATGATGAAGGCCGCGCGTTACAAGCAGTATGGCGATGTGAAGCCGTTCGCGCCTCCATCCGGCGTGGTGCGGGTGAGTGTCGATCCCCAAACAGGTCTCCTGGCCGGACCGTATTGCACAGGCGTCGCGTCCTACTTCATCGATGGCACGCAACCGGTCTCGCAATGCGCACCGCCGGAAACGCAGGAAATTGAGGTCAGTTTTACAGAGGATGGTGGCGCGATACAGCGCGCGGCCTCCGATCAGGCACCGCCCCGCGGGCCGCGTGTTTCAACTGAGCAACCTCTGGTCATTCCGCCCCTCCTGATTCAGCCGGCTCCGCCACAACAGTCTCCGCCGGCGCAACCGCAAACCCAAAGGCCGCCTCAATTGCCGCCAGTGCGTTGGCCGCTGCAAAACTGAGCCGCGACAGCAAGGAGCCGCACGACAGCACGGGCCGCCGCTATGTGCGACTTGGGTCGCGATTGCTTCTCGGGTCAATGCATCCGACCGACGGGAAGGCCCTGCCAAACGAAATGCAGCAGCGCCTTGCTGAGTGCGGAAGTCAAAGGTGTCATTTGGTTCGTCCTTCCATGCGGTCCAGGAGTTTCTCGATCTCCTCGAGTTCTTCGGGCGACGGTGTTCGGGCTGGAGCGATTCGCCTTCTCTCCAATAGAGTATTATGCTCGAATGGAAACCATCGGAACGGTAAACCCGGCCGCTGCAAAAGACAGCCCTGGGTTGCCTTTGCGCGTATTGTTTCAACTCCCCCGGATACTGGTCGCGGCGCTGCTGTGCTTCCTGTGCGCTGCCTCCTTCGCCCAACCCCCCGGTCCCAACTATACGGCCGACATGCCGTCCGTCGATCGCGTTAAAGCCGAAATCAAGGGCTCCGACCTCACCGATACTCTCGCGCGCCAGATAGCCGTCTTCACCTACCTGTCGGCTTACATCCAGCGCATCAAGTACAACCGCACCGTCACCGGCCCCTACACGCCGGAAGAGCAGCGCGTTATGGGTAGCTACGACCTGGCCCGCTACCAGATCTCGCAGGACTACGCGAAGTCGCATACTCCCGCTGAAATCGAGGCTTTCGGGCACCTCGAGGGCAAGTACGAATTCGACACGGCCTTCAACTGCGGATTCTCCCCAAATCGATCACGCATTCTCCTCTGAAACCGATCACCATTCTCCGGTAGTCGATCAGCGAGGTCGGAGCGAAGCGACGCTGGCTTCCCGATTGTGACCGGGAGTGATCGGAATGGCAAGAGATTTCTT
>CATPCJ010000271.1 GCA_955652915.1 uncultured Bryobacteraceae bacterium | reverse complement strand
GACGGAACCATTTGGGCCTGGGGCTCCAACTCCAAGGGCCAGTTTGGCATCGCGTCGCCCGCCAACAGCACGGTTCCGGTGATGGGTCCGTTCGTTGGACTTCCACCTCCGCCCTCGTTGAGTATCAGTAAGACACATATCGGGAATTTCACGGTCGGACAAATCGGCGCGACGTATTCGGTCGTCGTGAGCAACGGCGCCAGCGCCGGCCCAACTACCGCCAATGTGACCGTGACCGAAACGATTCCGGTCGGGTTAACTCTCACCGGCATGGCAGGCTTTGGATGGCTCTGTTCCTCAAACACCTGCACCCGCGGCGATACGCTGAACGGCGCGGTGAGTTATTCACCCATAACCGTAACGGTGAACGTGACGGCCAATACCGCAACGCAGGTAACGAATCAGGTCGGCGTTTCAGGCGGCGGATCGGCGGCAGCCAACGGCAGCGATCCTACGACTATCGTCGCGATTCCAACTTGTACTTTTAGCATCAATCCAATGAGCGCGTCGCCGGACGGAAGTGGTGGACGGACTTCCGTGACGGTAACCACGCAGAACGGCTGCGCTTGGTTGACGACGCCGAACGTTCCTTGGATTTCGAACGTCACGTCGTCCGGAATCGGAAGCGGGCCTGCGTTCTACACGGTTGCCCCGAATACCGGAGCCGCGCGCACCGGAACAGTCACCATCGCTGGCCAGACCCTCACCATCAACGAAGCGGCTGGACCGCCCGATACCACTCCACCGTTTGGATCGTTCGATACCCCCGGCGACAACTCCAACAACGTGGTTGGAGCGGTCCCGGTCACCGGCTGGGCGCTGGACAACGTCGGCGTCACCAAGGTGGAAATTTATCGTGATGCCGTGGGTTCGGAAACCAAGGGAAATTTCGGCTACATCTTTATAGGCACCGCCGTCTTCGTTGCCGGCGCTCGTCCCGACGTGCAGTCACTCTATCCGAATCTCCCCAATGCCAACCGCGCCGGTTGGGGCTATCAACTGCTCACCAACTTCCTCCCCGGCAGCGGAAACGGAACGTTCAAGTTGCACGCGATTGCCTACGACGGGTCTAATAATACTGTCGAAATCGGCATCGGGAAAACTATCGTTTGCACGAATGCCAGCGCAACCAAGCCGTTCGGCACTATCGATACGCCGGGGCAAGGCGAAACCATCTCTGGAAACCACTACGTCAATTTTGGATGGGCGCTCACGCCGGGCCAGACTTTCATGATCCCCGTCAGTGGTTCGACAATTACCGTTGTCATTGACGGAGTACTGTTAGGACATCCTACCTACGGCCAGTTCCGGAGCGACATCGCTTCGCTTTTCCCGGGCTACACGAACAGCCAGGGCGCCGTGGGCTTCTTCTTCCTGGACACGACCACGTTGACGAACGGCGTTCACGCGATTTCGTGGAACGCGTTCGACAACGCAGCCCGTGGCGAAGGGCTCGGCAGCCGCTACTTCACGGTAGCCAATGGCGGGACGACGAACGTCCCAGCCGTCGAAGATCCGCCGCTGGAGGAAGTGAGATTAACGCTGCCGGCTGACGAGGATGGTGTGTACTCGTTGGATGTCGAGGAGACGGAACGCATCGAGCTCAACGTCGGAGCCACGGCCGGTCATTCGCTGGTGAACGGCGGAATCGAAGCATTACCGGTAGGATCGACGCTGAAGGGGGGCGTGTTCTACTGGCAACTAGGTCCGGGATTCCTGGGAGAACACCGCTTGGTTTTAAGCCATCCAGATGGACAAGAGGTTCAATTACGCGTACGGATCCGCCCGAAGACCTTCGCCCCCGCGCTCTCAGAGCCACGACCGTAAGGGAGCGTGGGCGGATCACTGCTTGGGAGCCGCCGGCTTGTCGCTGGCGGTTGCCCCGGCAGCATCGAGGAGCTGGCGCAGTTTTTCCGCACCCGTCTTAACCGGATCCGGACCGCGTTGCGTTTCGGCGGCTCGCGGGCCGAGCAGCCGGAGCAAAGCCCGCCCCGGCTCTTGCCGAGTATCTACCTGCCCCGTGGGCCGTGGTCGGTACAGCTCTCTAATCTGGCGTTGCCTGGCAATCAACAACGCGTCTTCCGCCGGCGTACACTTGTGGGTTCCCGCCCCAGTGGTAATCATGCAAGGCTGATTTTCATCGTCCTGCGAGCCCGGGCCGGCCCACGCGAAAGTTGTCGAGGCCAACATCAGTAACAGCATTCCTAATTTCGACATAAATTCTCCTACTATTCGTTCAGCAAACTCACTATAAGCGGGGTCGACACCGCGCGCCGCAGAGGTACCGACACGGCAGCGATTGCGATCGTCAGCAAGAAAACGGTGGCTGCGGCGAAGCCGCCGATTGCCATATTACGGTCCGTACCATACAGCGTCGTCAACGATCTCATGGCGAACAGAATTGCAAGAGATCCAGCCAAAAAGCCACCCGACAGCGGCGCCAGGAATTCTCTCATCATTGCCTGACACACCGCGGCTGTTGTCGCTCCCAGGGCAACGCGGACAGCAAGATCGCGCCGGGATCGCGAGGCCGCGAGCGTCAGTGTGCCAAAAATGCCTCCTCCCAGAATCACGGCGATGATTGCCGCGGAGACACAAGAGAGCAGCATCAGTGTGCGTTCCCGGCGAATGTCGCTCGCAATCAGTTCGTCGATCCCCCTAATGCTAGGTGGCAGGCTTCCGGGTGCGGCGTACTTCATTGCGCCCGCTACCGCCTGCGCCGCTAATTCGCTACGGTCCGCGTGGACTGCCAACGCGACCGCGCTCGGAACGCGCCGCGTACCGAGTTGATAGACCACCTTGTCCGGATATTCCATCATGCCCTTAAAGTGAGCGTCCTCGGCAATCCCGATCACTCGGCAGGCCAACTCGCCACGCTCCCGCCGGAGGGCGTTGGCCTCGCTGGTGAACAGAAACTTGCCGAGCGGCTCCTCCGGGCCGAAGAATGCCGCAGCCGTACGCGCTCCCAGAACGCAAACGGGATCTCCCCCTGCATCGCTATCATTGAACGCGCGGCCGCGCAAGATGTGCGTTCCCATGGCCGCAAAATACCCGGCCGATACAGTTTCTGGCCATACTCCGCTCTCGCTATGGATGCCGCCGCCGGCCAAGCGGGCCGTGAGCCGGCGGCTAGCCGTCGCTCCCACCAGGGGCGGTGTGCTCAGGGAACTCACGGCAGTGACGCCAGGCGCGCCCCGGATGGCATCGATGACTCGCCCGATTCTCGCGGCTGCTTCGCCGCTCCCGCGTTCGGAGGAACTCTCTAAAGAATCCAGGATATCGACTTCGGCGATGACGGTGCCATTGAGCGAGAAGCCGGAGGGCTTGCCGGCCAGCTTATGGAAGCCAATTACTCCGAGGCTTGCGGCCGTGATGGACACGATAGCGATTGCGATTTCCGCTGAAATAATCCATGGATTCGATCGAAGCCTTCCAGTCGGCCGTCCGGTGCCTAGCCCTGCGCCAGGCTGCCGCGCGCCCGTCCAAAGAAAACCAAGCAGGGATGCAGCCACGCAAGCCGCGACGGCGAGGGTCAGCGCAACCAGGAGCAGCTCCGGGTTCAGGGAGGGACCTGGCAACTGCGGCGACGCGCGTTGAAATGGCGACATTACCCACGCCCCCAGCAGGCGGGCTGTGCCTCGGGCGACCGGGACGGCCAGGACGGCGCCGCATATCGCAAGCGCAGCCGCCTCTGCCGCGGCCCATTTGAGCAGCCTCCAGCGGGTCGCTCCCAAAGCGGCCCGGATGGCAATCTCGCGCGTCAGCGTGGTGGCGCGTCCAACGAACAGCAAAACGAGATTGCAGAAGCACGCAGCAAACAAAACAACTCCCAGACTCTCCAAGGCCAGCAGTGGCCGGCGATAATCGCTCTCTAATTGCGATTTGCCCAATCGCCCGCTTTCCACCAACAGTGCCGGACCTTGTCCCGGGTCCGGCAAGTACTCTTGTTTAGGATCCGTGGCCGTACGCACACTCCGGTCGATCGTTCGCAGGTTAGCCCGCACCGCGTCAAGCATGACGCCGTCAGGGAGCCGTCCGAGCACTGTAAGCCACTGGTAGCCGGGCGCGGCCAGCCATCGCTCTCCGCCATGAATCGACGAATCGAAATTGAGCGGCAGAATCACGCTGGGAGAGTAGGGCGGCGTTAGACCGTCAAAACCTTGCGGCAGGACGCCGGTGATGTACGCCGCGGCGCCATTCACCGTAATCGATCGCCCGATAACGTTCGGATCGCCGGCGTAGTGTGTCTCCCAATACCCGTATGACAGGACAGCCGGGTGTGCTGTTTTGGCCTCCTTCAGATCGTCAGACTCGTCAAAGAGTCGTCCCACCGCCGGCTTGATTTGAAGCAGTGAGAATCCATTTCCGCTAAGCAAAGCGCCTGAGACAGCTTCCACCCGGTCCCCGGAGCGTATCCTCAGCGGAGCTCGCGCCCAAGCCAGCAAATTTGGCTGGAGACCGTATTTACACAAGGACTCATAGACCGGTCCGGAAAGACCCGCGGTGGTCGATCGGTTGCGAGTGGAATACAGAATGAGCCGGTCAGCATTTGGAACGGGCAACCCTTGCAGCAGAACACCATAAGTAACGGAGAAGAAGCCGATGTTGATACCGATTCCGGCCGCGACCGTGGCAATCACCAGAAACGAGAAGCCAGGAGCTTTCTGAAGTCTTCGGTACAGGTGGAGAACCGTAAACATGCTGTCCTTTAATGTCGAAATGGTGAGAATGGGCCTCGCGCCTCAGCAGATAAATCTTACGGGGACGCGAGGCAAAGTTAATTTAGCTTAGCGAGCGCTAAGCTACCAGTCCTCTGGTTAAGTCTGCGGCTGCTGTACAGGAAAATGATCGACACAGGCGCACCCAGACGAATTTGAGACGCAGGTACAAGTCGCGCAACAGGTGCATGTGCTGCCACCCCCGGAGCAGGTTGGACCGGTCGGTTCCACTGGAGCGACTGAGCCGAAGGCGTAAATACCAGTGAGGAGCACCAGGAAGGAAAGCTTTGCGATGAGCGATTTCATTATCAATTTCTCCTTGAGTTTGAACTACTAGCGAACTCCGCGTAAAAAAAACTATTTCCGGACCGCGGCGAGCACGGCATCTTCCATGTTCCCGGGAAGTTGGCCGACCCACACCTTTTCAACTTGGCCTTTATTGTCGAGAAGGAGCAAGGACGGAGTGCCTGAAACCTTGATTTCGCTTAACGGAAGACTGTAGACTTTGTCCACGCCAATGTTGTTGGCGGTAAGGAACTCGGCTCCCACTTCCTGGCTGTCGGGCATTACAGCGAGGAAGTTGGCGCGCAGTTGGCTTCTTTCCCGCAGACCGGATAACCGCCTATAGAACGGAACACTGTTCTTGCAGTACACGCAGCCTTCACGGATCGCTAAGATCAGGGTTCTGGAATGGCTGGCCCAAGAGTATCCAGGTGGAGGGGCGATATGGGCGCCCACGGCGATGGCGCCGTCCGCGTGCGGGGCCCGGTGCGGCCAGACGTCGGAACGCATTACGAAGGACCACAATACGATTCCGCTGACCGTGACAATGGCCACGTTCGTGAGCGTTTCGAGGAGGGTCTTGGGAGAGGTAAGCCGCGATTTAAGAGACATAGTTGTTGATCTCGTCAGGCTACAAATAAGTCATACATCCGATCTATCAGTGAAATCAGGCTAACGTCACGATAGTGTGGAACGATGCGGACTTTTCGCAAAATTATTTAGCATTTTTATGACAGGCCTCACATACGTGCCGATCCGCGCGCACGCCTCGGGAAGGAACGAAGATGAAGTATCCTTAGCCTTCGTCCGAAGTCTCTGTTCTTGGTACTCTCCGGCTACCTGCAAGTCTGGGCGAACCTGCGGTGCTGAGAAAGCAAAGGGAACCTTCCTCTCAAGAATTGCTTTAACTCAAGCCTCACGCCAGAGGCGTTGCGGAGCCGTGCCTCGAATCGGACCGCGGCGAACCTGGAAGTCATTTTGACCTGTTTCGCGATGTCCTCGCACCTGACTGAGCCAACAAACTCCAGCCAGAAATCGCTTGCCGACAAAGCCCTCTCCAAAACTGGCTTTCACCGCGCCGTTTGGCTCACCGCGCAAGACGTGTGAGAAATGCGGGTTAATGACATTGGGCTAATAGCTCGCTTTTCCCAAAGACCCTACTATATAATGATCTCCAGCCGTTGGGAGGGGGTATGACCTCTCGGATTCCGTTAGTAGCCGCGTTGCTCGCGTGCAAACTCTGCGCGCAAGATCCGGCCGCCACGCTGGTGGGCAGCGTCGTGGACGCTTCCGGCTCCCTGGTAGCCGGAGCCAGGATCGAGATCCGGAATACGGCGACGAACGAGATCCGGAAAGCTGAATCTGACGGTAAGGGCGAATTCACCGCTCCGAACCTGGCGCCTGGCTTCTACGATATAACCATCTCCCGGAGCGGCTTCCGCACTTTGCGCGAGACGAACCTGGAGCTGCAGCTCGAGCAGCAGGCACGCATGGAGTTTCACCTGGAGCTGGGCTCCATGACGCAGACGGTTGAGGTTCAGGCCGTCGCGCCGTTGCTCAATACGGAGAATGCGGTAAAGGGCGAGGTCGTCGTCAGCCACCAAATGGTCGAGGTTCCCCTGAACGGGCGCGACTTCATCGACCTCGCCCTGCTTGTGCCCGGCGTCCTTCCAAACGCGCAAGGCGGGGCAGGTTCCGGGATGGCCATCAACGGTGCGCGCGCCGACAACACGAACTTCATCATCGACGGGTTCAACGATCAGAATCCGCGAGGCGGAGCGGCGCAGGCGCGGCCCAACATTGAGTCCATGGAAGAATTCAAGATGCAGACCACCGGCTATTCGGCCGAGTCCGGACGGCTGGCGGGCGGTGTTTTGAGCATGGTGCTCAAGTCGGGAGGCAACAAGTTCCACGGCGTGCTATTCGAGTTTCTGCGGAACGATGTTTTGGACGCCCGGAACTTCTTCGATGACAAGAAATCGGAACTCCGCCGCAACCAGTTCGGCGGCATGGCGAGTGGGCCGATTCTGATCCCGAAGCTTTACCAGGGACGCGACCGCACCTTCTTCCTGTTCAGTTGGGAGAGCTTTCGCCAGCGGCAGGGCGAGAGCCGGCTGGGAGTTGTGCCAACCGACGCCCAGCGGCAGGGCGACTTTTCGAGTCTCGGTTTCTTGAAGGACCCGCTGGCTTCCGGCGCGTGCAACCAGACCAGTCGAGCCGGCTGCTTTCCGAACGGACAGATCGTTCCGCGATCGCGTTTGAGCTCCATCGCGCTTAATGCCCAGGCCTACTTCCCGCGCGCCAATCGGCCCGGCTTGGTAAACGACTACTACGCGTATGTGGTCGCACCGGACGACTGGGATAGCGAAGTCGTCAAAATCGACCACCGCTTCTCCTCGTCCGGCAGCGCCTCATTCCGGTATTTGAAGCGCTACAACCGTTCCGCGAACCCCTACCAAAGCGGCAACACCGGTCTGTTCGGTCAAACGGTTCGCAACCACCAGACGCTTGCCGGAGTGACGTACACGCGAACATTCGGTCCGGCCCTGGTGAACGAGACGCGATTCGGTTTCACTCGCACCGACGAAAGGGACTTCGGCGCGCACCAGGGAACCGACTACAACACCCTGCTCGGACTGCCCGTTGGAGCGGGGGATCCATCGTTGAATGGTTATCCGCTCTTCACCATCACCAATTTTGAGGCGCTGGGAGACGGCTCCAACCTTCCCGTTCACTTCACGGTCAATAACTTCGACACCGCCGACACCGTGACCTGGGTGAAGGGCGCGCACGTGCTGAAGTTTGGCGGAGACCTGCTGCATGTGCAGTTTTACCAGCCGTATAACAACAACAATCGCGGCACCTATACTTTCACTGGAAGCTGGACCGGCCAACCCTACGCGGATTTCCTGTTGGGGCTGCCGAACTCTACATCCAAGCAATTCGGAAAGACGAACAACTATCTCTTCGCCAACAACTATAGTTTCTTCTTCGAAGACACCTGGCGGATCGCGAGCCGCCTGACGCTCAACCTGGGCCTGCGCTATGAACTGCCGATGCCGCCGCACGATAAATATGGCCGCTGGACGAATTTCATTCCGGAGCTGGGGAAACTCGCGATCGCATCCGATGCGACACTGGCGAACAGCGGCATTGCGTTTTCCGACTCGGCCAAGATTGCGACGGCCAAACAGCTCGGGCTTCCGTCGTCGCTGGTTTACCCGGACTACAAGGATTTCGCGCCACGCTTCGGTCTTGCGTGGCGGCCGTTCGGTGGCAATCGCATGGTATTGCGCGGTGGTTATGGCATCTTCTACGGTACTCAGGAATACAACGATGTCCGCAACGCATTGGCCAATGTCTTTCCGTTTGCCAGCAGCGAGACGATCAACCGCATCGCGACTCAGCCGGACTATCTGACGCTCGCGAATCCATTCCCGGTGTTACCGAGCTTGACGAGTAATTCCGTCACCGTAAACGGTTTCCAGCTCCACGCGCCCACGCCCTACCTGCAGAGCTGGAATCTTACCGTGGAGCGCGAAATCGGCCATCAATCGGCGGTCGAGGTCGGCTACGTCGGATCGAAGGGAACGCACCAGGGACGGTATTTCAACCTCAACCAGCCGCTCCGCTCGGCGGCCACAGCTCCCAATTTCCCCGTTCCCTATCCCGGGTGGAGCACGATTAACTTCTACGGGTTCTATTCGAATTCCAGCTACAACGCAGGCAGTGTCACGTTCCGCCGCCGCGGCTCGCGCGGTTTCTTTTACCAATTCAGTTACATCTATTCCAAGTCCATCGACGATGCTTCGCAGCTTCAGGGATCGGGCGCGGGCGGATACTCCGGCGTGCAAAACGCACGCGATCTCCACGGCGACCGGGGACGCTCGGACTTCGACGTCGGCCACTCATTCACCACCTCCTTCTCCTGGGCGGCACCGTGGAAGAGCAATGCTCTGGTGCGCGGCTGGCAACTGGCGGGCAGCGGTGTCGCCCGCACCGGCGCCCCCTTCACGCCGCAGGTCAACAACGTGAATCTAAACCTGGGCGAGGCCAATCGCCCCAACCGTATCGCCAAGGGGACCGTGCCGAATTCCACGCCGGACCGGTGGTACGACGTTGCCGCTTTCCCCGTGGTCCCGTCCGGCTCCTACACTTTCGGCAACTCCGGCCGCAACATTTTGGATGGACCGGGAACGATCGCCATCAACCTGTCGTTGTACAAGAATTTCACGCTGCGCGAGAGAGACCATCTTCAGTTCCGATGGGAGGTCTTCAACGCGCTGAACCACAGCAACTTCAAGCTACCGGTGGTCAACGTGAATACGCCGAATGCGGCCACCATCCGGCAGGCCAACGACCCTCGCCTGATGCAGGTCGCGATGCGGTATCAGTTCTAGCTTTTTGTAGGGCGGGCAGGGCCGGACGGGGGCGTCCGGCGCGGTCCAGGGGGGCCCGCCCCATTCGGACTAACCGATCGAACGTGGTGTTTCCTTCGGCGATATTCCGTCCGGATCGTTTGCCAGTGCTCCAGCAGGCGCCTGGATGGGTCCCAACAGAATGGGGTCGTTCGTTCGCTTCATCCATCGGTCGAGCCGGCCGCGCATCTCGCCCAACACCTTGGCATGCGCGGGATCGTTCGCGAGATTCCGCGTCTCGTTCGGATCGAAGAGGGAATCGTACAGTTGCTCTCGCGCGACGATTTGATCCTTCCAGCCGTTCTTCAACCAGACATCCTTCGAGAGGCCGTCGTCGCAATTTGGCAGCACCGGATGCTCACGCTCCCCAAAGCGCCTGACGTAATTCCATTGGCGCGTGCGAACGGCGCGCATGGGCTCATAGGCGGCGTGGTAATTCACTTCGGCGAAAATCTCATCATGCAGTTCCTGGGTTTCCCCGCGAATCAACGGCAGTAGAGATTTGCCCTGTAGCCACGACGGATGCTCCACATTCAGCAGATCGCAGATGGTCGGAAAGAGATCCATTTGTGAAACCATCGCATTCGAGACCTTCCCGCCGGAGAAGCCGCCTGGCCCTCTCATGATGAGAAACACGCCGGTGCCATGCACGGTCAAGTTGCATTTCATCGCCGGGAATGCGACGCCGTGGTCGGTGGTACAAATGACCAAAGTATTCCCGGCCAAGCCGCTCGATTCCAGAGCGCTCAAGACGTCGCCCATCCCCTGATCGAGGATTCGGGCGCTGGCTTTGAAGGCGGCCATATCGCGGCGCGTTTCCGCCGTATCCGCGATCGGCGCGGGGGGCATCGAGTAACGCTCGTCTTCGCTTGGGCCGGGCTCATGAAACTCGCGATGGGTTTCGAAGAATCCGACGTCGAGAAAGAACGGTTGTTGGGGCGACTGCTTCAAGAAGCGCACCGCGGCCGGCGCAACTTGAGCGGCCCGCGTTCCGCGCGTCTCGACGATCTCGTCATAACCGATGATCTTCGGATCCCTCGCGATGTGCTGGATGCCGATCAAGCTGGAGCGGTAGCCGTGCGGACGCAGGGTGTGCAGAATGTGTTGGTGGTAGTCGTTCAATCCGAAACCGCGGTGCGCCAGCCCGAGCATTCCGTTGTTATGAGGGCAGTGGCCCGTGAGAAGACTCGCCCGGCTTGGAGAACAAGTCGGCGCCGCATCAAAGGCGTGCCGGAACAGGACGCCTTCGCCGGCCAATTTCTTCAAATTCGGTGTGGGCACTTCGTAGCCGTAAGGCTCGATATACCTACCTGTGTCATGCGAGTGCAGGTACAGGATATTGGGACGATCCGTCGTCGCCGCCTGGGAGCGCGGAGCAAGAAATGGGCTCGCTGCCAGGGCCGTGATCAACGCACGCCGGGAACGGTGCTCTGACTGCATGGTCTGCTACGGATTATACTTCTCAATGAGCGAAGCGCGCTTCTTATGTTGAGTCCATTCACTCGAAGAAGTTTCTGCCAGACCGCGGCTTACGGCGCCGTTGCGTTGCGCCAGAGCGTGGCTCAGCCACGACGCCCGCCGAACATTGTCTACGTGCTCTGCGACGATCTCGGATGGGGCGATCTGGGCTGCTACAACCCCGAGTCGGCTATCCCGACTCCGAACGCCGACCGCCTTGCGAGCCAGGGCGTGCGCTTCACCGACATGCATTCGCCTTCCGCCGTATGCACGCCTACACGCTACGGCATCCTCACCGGACGCTACTGTTGGCGCTCCAGTCTGAAGAAGGGCGTGCTGGGGGGGTATTCGCCGAACCTCATTGAGCGGGATCGCATGACCGTGCCGTCTCTTTTGAAATCGCATGGCTACTACACAGCGGGAATCGGTAAGTGGCACCTCGGGCTGGGAGACCAGGCCAAGACGGACTACGATCGGCCGCTGCGCCCGGGACCACTGGATCACGGCTTCGACTATTACTTCGGCATTCCAGCATCGCTCGACATGGACCCCTATCTGTATTTTGAAAACGATCGAGTGGTGGAGCGGGCGACAGCGCAGACCGAGGGAAGAAACAAGCCGCGCGGCGTGTTCTGGCGGCCGGGAGCAATGGCGCCGAGCTTCAAGATTGAAGAGGTGCTTCCCACGCTCACGAAGAAAGGTGTAGACGTGATTCGCGAGCGCGCCACGAGCCGGGACCAACCATTTCTGCTTTACCTGGCACTGTCGGCGCCACATACGCCGTGGCTTCCCGCTCCCGGATTCCGCGGACGTTCGAAGGCTGGAGACTACGGCGATTTTGTGGCCCAGGTGGACGACACGCTGGGGCGTGTCATGGCCGCCATCGACGACGCCGGAATCGCCGGTAACACGCTTTTGATTTACACCAGCGACAACGGCGCCCACTGGACGCCGGAAGACCGGGCTCGCTACGCTCACCTCACGAATGGCCATTGGCGCGGCCAGAAGGCCGACATCTGGGATGCCGGGCACCGCATTCCGTTTCTGGCACGTTGGCCTGCGCATATACGACCGGCGGCGGTGAGCAATGAACTGGGATGCTTGACCGACCTGCTGTCCACCGTGGCCGCTCTCAGTGGAACGAAGCTTACGAGTAATGCCGGCGAAGACAGTTACGACCTGCTGCCGGCCTTGCTCGGGACCAACACCCGCCCGATCCGCGAAGCCGTGGTCCATCACTCGAATCAGGGCATGTTCGGGATTCGGCAAGGGCAGTGGAAGCTGGAGTTGGGTCTAGGCTCGGGCGGCTTCAGCGAGCCGCAAAGCGTGGACTCCGCTGCCGGTGGTCCGGCGGGTCAATTGTACGACTTGTCCCAGGACCCGGCCGAGCAAGACAACCTGTATCAAAAGCATCCTGACGTCGTCGACCGGCTGGCTTCACTGTTGGAACGGTACAAGCGACAGGGCTACAGCCGGCCGATGTAATATGTCTAGCGTGATTTCCCGCAGAACTTCCTGTCTTCTGCTGCAGCGATCGGAGTCGCGGGTGCTGCCGAGCAGACTCGGTCACGCGCCGCGACCATTTTGTAATTTTGTTCGACCTGGCACATGGCAATTGTGGGGCAGGTTGGTAACAAAGTTGGTAACCTGCCGCCGATTGGCAATCGGCCCGTAAGTAATTCTGGATCCAACACCAGGCGGATTACCAATCCGCGGCAGGATGCCATCCTGCCCCACATACTTCAGGCAGGAACACATTTACTTGCCTGTGTAGGTGATCCACATTGGCGATGCCCATACTACTTCGCCGTTCGTTTGCTCGCCGCGTACGTAGTAGTAGCTCGTTTTGCCTGATTGCGGCGTCTCGTCGCGCCACGTGAAATCCACTTTGGCGGATTTTGGCTCGGTCGAATACACGTACGCGCCATCCTTGACGATGACGACCTTGGCGAACTCCCCCGTGCCTTCGAGCTTCACCTGGAGCGACGGCGGTGTCGCGGAACTGAATGCGTCGCCCATCATGTGCGTGCCGGAATGGACGTCGGCCAGGATATTGTCCGTCGCGGCGTAGATATGGCGCTTCTTAAACGCATCGAGCACCGCCGCGCGCGTCGGCTCGGTCACGAACAGGTTGCCGTAGCTCATGTGCGTGGAGACGTGGTCAGAACTGGCCTCGAACGCCAGCTTGTATCCCATCTCCAGCGCCAGATCGACGAATCCTTTCGGACGCCAGCCGCCGATCGAATCTTTCTCTGAATTCGCGCGCGGCGCATCGGCCCTCTCGTAATTCTGGCGATCGCCCTGGTAAATTTCGACCACCGGCTCAGCCAGCGGATCATTGTCGCGCCAATCCGTGCCCATGGTGGTGCCGGAGGTGTGCGAAGCAGCGATACCATCGAAGTATTTCAGATACGCATAGAGCATGCGGGTATCGGGTGACGATACGCGCGGCTCTTCGGTGGAGCGGGGAACCACGCGTGGCAGCGTCCGCACGCCGCGTTGCGCGAGAATCACGTTGCGATGGCCCTCCGGGTAGACGACGCTACGTTCATAGTTGAACATGGGGACGAATTTCCCGGGAGTGTGGAAGAGATCGGTGAGTTTCTGCGTGGTCCACCAGGTATACTCGCGGCCGCCGCCGTTATCGTGGTCGCAGCATCCCACCCAGTCCAATGCGCCGGTATCCAGGACGTAGCGCCACTGATCGAGTATCGTTCCGTCGCTGCCGCCGTCGGCGGAAATCTCGCTATGGCGGTGGAACTCGCCGCGCACGATGCGCAGGTTGTTCAGGCGATACGCGCGCAAGCGGGCGATGGCGGCCTTCTCGGACTGGTCCAGCGGGTCGGGGCCTGCCACCACGGGCTTGGAAGCCGCGGTAATTGCCGGCGCGCCCGACGCCGGTCCCAACGCGATGGTGTTCGCCCACAGGTCGTTATTGAACGGATCGTTCACCGCGGCGTTGGGCGCAGCCGGAACGGTGTGAAACTGGCGCCGCCCGTCGGCAGAGCCGATCACCGTGAGCTCGCCGGCCTTGATGGAAACGAGCGCCGGCCTGTTGTCCAATACATTGTCGGTGTGCGCCAGGAAGACAGGTCCGATCCAGGCCGATCCATCGTAGGAAACGACGTGCTCGGTCCAGACCGTTCCCAGAGGGTTCCACCAAATGGGATGCGCGCCGCGGAAGGCGATCCAGATACGGCCCGACGAATCGATATGCAAACGCGGGGAGGTGTTCTTGGGGGCCAACACGTTGCGCGCCGGAGCTGCATTGGCGCGGTCCTTGGCTAGATTGGGGTCGGGCTTCAGCCAGTCGCCGCCATCGCTCTGCCGGCCCGGGGCATCCACGCGTTGCGCGGGATTACCGGGCATCGCCGTGCCCGGATCTGTTTTTGTGGTGAATGGCGCTCCATCGCGCTCGAAGCCTACCAGCCGCACAGCGCGGCCCTGATAGAGCGCGAGCCCGGAAGTATCGTAGGCGCCGAAATCCTTGCCCCAGCGCTCACCGCCCTCTTCGTAGGCAACCCACAGGCGGCCGGCGGGGTCGTATGCGATGGAGGGGTGCGCCTCATAGCGCGCAGTCGCCGCGACCACCGACTCCGCGCCCCACACGCCGTTCGCCGCCGTGCGCATGTACACGTCGTAGTTGCCATTGCGGTAACTGTCCCACGCAACCGTCACGCGGCCCGACCCATCGGCGGCGATGGCCGGGTTCCATTCATTTGCGTTCGAGGACGATACGCCGGCCGGCGTACTGAAGGCGTCGCCATTCTGCCGCGCCGCGAAAATTCCAGCCTTTCCGTCCCGCCATCCTTGCCACGCGACCCAAACGCGTCCGCTCGAATCAGTGGTGGCTGACGGAAAGATGTCGGAGCCCGGCTCGCGCGTGATGCGCACTGTAATTCCGGCTTTGTTGTCTGCCACGGGCCGTGCCCAGAGATCGAAATTGCCCCGCTCATTTTGCGACCAGAACACCCACACGCGCCCAACCCCGTCGATCGCCACCGCGGGACGATACAAGTCGCCGCCCGGAGGCGTAATCGCGATGGGATCGCCACCGGAAAGTTTGCGTAGAAAAACCTGATCCCCGCCGGGAGGTTCCTTCAGCCTGGAAAAGTCCGTCAGCGGCGAGCGCATGTTGGCGCGCAGGGCGTTGTGATCCGGGTGATGCTTGAACTCCAGATAGGCGATCCAAACGTTGCCGCTTTTGTCCGCGGCCGCGACCGGATAATCCTGTTCTTCGGGCGACGAGGTGAGCTGCGCCGCAGCCGGGATGCGGTCCACCATCACGCGCCCATTCACAGCATTGATCGACTTGCCGTAAGGGATGTCCCGCAAACCGATAGTGAAGTTACCTTGGGCGGTGGTGACGTCGACTTCGGCGCCGGGAGTATCGTCCAGCGTCAGTATCACGCCGTTGGCGACGATGGGAGAGTTTCGCTGATTCTGTCCGCCGAAGAGGCGGATGGGGTGCGTAGAGACGCGCCACGAGTTGCCGTTGATGGCATCGCCGTCGTCGAAGCGCCATGGCTCTATTTGCTTGATGGCGGTTCCACGAGCGGTAGCCGAGCCGTCCCATTTTGCCTGTTCCCGATCGCCTAGGCCGAAGATCAGACGCACCCCGACTGCTGCGTCTAGCGGTATGCCGACAAGAAGCGCTGCTACGATCCATTTCATTTCGATCTCCTTACTTGCCACAAAATGCGGGTTGCCAACCCGCGGCAGGTTGCCAACCTGCCCTACTTGTAGTTGACGAACATCGGGCTGGACCACGCCAGCATTTGGTCTTCCTGCTGCGCTCGGACGTAGTAATAATGCTTTCCGCCGACATCGCCGGTGTCGCGAAACTCGAAGGATACGTTTTGCTGCTTCGGCTCGGTGGAATAGATTACCCGGCTGTCTTTGATCACATCCACTCTGGCGATGGGCCGCGTGCCGCGCAGACGTACGCGTATCGGTTCCGCTTTGGCTAGCGCGAATTCATCGCCCATGAAATGCCGGCCCATGCGCACGTCCATGACGATGTTGTCCATGGCTCCATAGGTGTGCCGCTTGCGAATGGCGTCGAGCACGCCCTGGCGGCTGGCGTCAGCCGTATAGACGAGCGAGTAAGAAATGTGCGTGGAGCCGTGATCGGAACTCGAGGTGATGCCCAGCTTGTAGCCTTTGGCCCAGGCGTTATTGACGAAGCCCTCGGGCTGGTAGCCGGCATTCGCGATGTGCTGGGCGTCTTTGGACTCGTCGGCGGAAAGCGGCGCGCCGAGCTGCTCGTAATTCGTACGCGCTCCCTGATAAATCTCGACCACGGGCTCGAGCTCCGGATCGTTGTCGCGCCAGTCTGTTCCCATGCGCGTGGCGGATGTGTGCGGGATCGCGATTCCGTTTCTTGGCCGGATTTCTTCGTAGAGCAGCTTGGTGTCGTCGGCTACCAGTTCTCCCGTGCCCACGCCCGGTTCGTCGCCCAAGGGGCCGAGCGGCAACATGAATCCCTGCGCACCCGAGCGCAAATGGAAAGGCGTCACGCGCGATTCCGACCGTTTGGCGAAAAACACGTTGCGATGCCCGTTGGGAAATACAGCGCTGCGCTCATAGCCGAAGATGGGCACATAGGCCCCGGGAACGTGGTACATGTCGGTCATCTTCTGCGTGTACCACCACCAGTACGGCCAAGCGCCGCCCTGATGGTCCGTGGATGCGCCGAAGTCCATGGCCGCGACGTCGATCATGTAGCGATAAAAGTCCTGCAGGTTTCCGTCGCCCGCGCCGCCGCCGTCCCAGCTCAGCTCGGTGTGCCGGTGGAAGTCGCCGCGAACGATGTGAAGCGATTTGCCGTCGACATTGGCGGTGTAGGAGTGGATGGCCGCCAAGTCGCCCTGTTCATCGGCGTGGCCGGGCTTGGCCACTGGCTCTTGAGCGGCTTCGGTTCCCCAGACGGGCGCGCCGGCCGTCCCGGCGACTGGAATCCGTCCGGCCAGCACTTGCTGGCGATGAGGGCGGTGGTAATTGGGAGCTACGCGATTGTCGGTAGGCCACACCGCCCACAATCCGTCCGCTGTAGCGACGGCGCCGATATGCGTGCTGGAGCGGCCCTTGCTGTTCGGCAACGCGAACGCGTCCGACCATCCGTTGCCGTCGAGATGGGTGATCCAGTATTCCCAATAGCCCATGTTGGCATTCTGGGTGTTGGCGCTCAACCGGATCTTCGCGGCTACCCACACCGATCCGCGACCATCGGAGAATACGTGCGGTTGATACGTGTTGCCTCCCTTGAACGCAGTAGCCAGCGGCTTCTGGGGCGTGTGCCATTGCCCGTTTTCGTAACAACGAATCCGCGGCTCCCTGAATGCTCCGAGCGGCACACCGGGCTGGCGGGCGCGGATCTCGTAGCCCTGATCCTTTCCCCAGTTGGGTCGTCCGGCTTCATAAGCCACCCACACGCGGTCGGAGGAATCGACCGACACCGTCGCACGCGCCTCGAAGGCGGCGGTGGTTGCAACCGGGATTTCATTGCCTTGTGTCCAGAGAAAAACGTCATAGTTCCCGTTCCGGTAGCTGTCGTAAGCCACCCAGGCGTTGCCTTTGCTGTCGAGGGCGACCGCCGGCTCCCAGTCATTGGCGGCGCGATCGGTGACGCGGGTCTCGGCGGACCACTTTTCTCCGTCAAACATCTTTAGAAAAATATTGCTGTTCTTTCCGCGGAATCCCTGCCAGACCACCGCGAAGCGCCCATTCCCGCTGGAGGCGAGGCGCGGATTGATGTCGGGCAGCGGTGAGGACGTGAGGCGTTCCAGTGTGCTCCATTCCTGCCGTTCCGGATCGAAGCGGCGCGCGTATAGATCCCAATTGCCGTTCACCTGTTGCGACCAGACCACCCATGGCCGGTTGGCCGCATCCACCGCCACCTGCGGCAACCAGTTGTCGCCGCTGGAACCGGGCACCCACTGCAGCGCGCCCCATTTCCCGTTCTGGTAACGGCGAATGGCGACGTCGTCGCGGTTGCCGTCGAAGCTTAGCCACGCCACCCACAAGGAGCCGTCCGGGGCGGCTGCAACGGTGGGAGAATCATCCTGACGAAATTCGTGGCCAATGGTGACGGCGGTCATTTGACCACCCTGCGGGAGCTGCGCGGCGCTGGCCTGGAAGGAGGCGGAACCGGAAACGGCCCCTCGTTCGCGAATGGAGAAGATGACCGCGCTCATAATCAACAGCGTCAATGCCGAAACTAGCCAGCGCATATTAATAGAGATCTTACACCCAAGCGCCGCCCGCGGGGAATGCGCGGCTCTGCGGCGAGGGCGAGCGCTTACAGCGGTTCAGTTGGAATGAGGGCGGGATCGGAACTTCTGGGGAATAGCTCCACGGAAGGCGCCGGTGCGGGTGGTATCTGTTCGCTCGCCTGCTGACGCGCGCGGTTCCGTTTGGTGTCCGTTCCTGGGATTCGGTTCTGTATTTGTTTCGGGCGCCGCGGAGACGAAGCAAGTTGTTGAGGGCGCGGGTGTAAGCGCGTTCGAGGCGCGACTCGGTGCGGGCAAGTGAGTCCCGTATTTGAGGCGTTCATGGAGAAATGCTTGCGCCTTCTTCG
>CATPCJ010000270.1 GCA_955652915.1 uncultured Bryobacteraceae bacterium | reverse complement strand
GCCCTTGAGGATCTCCGATGCCCCGCTCGTCCCAGCTTCCGCGTGGACCGACATCCAGCACCGGCGATCCGTGCCTGTGCCATTGGTGGCCATTCGAGGATCGCGCCAGCCCGATGCGATTCGGCCGGCCCGCCTGATTGTAGTAGAGGATGAAACCTTCGTCCGCCAGAGCCGATCCATTGGCGGCGATCGCGTCCGATTCCCAGGTCCCAGGGTCGGGGGAAAGGATCTTGCCTTCTTTGTGCCAGGCGACGCCGTCGGCGGAAACCGCGAGGCCGGTATGCCACGTCTTGCCGTCGAATCCGGAGAAGAGGTTGTAGTAGGCATCGCCCTGCCGGATGACGGAAGGATTCAGAACATCCACGGCATCCCACTCCCCTGGGCTTCCGCGAGTCAGAACGGGTTCGGGCTGGGCCTCCCAATGCCACTTGACGGACGGCCCGCCGGGTTCGGGAGGAAGAGTAAAATCACGATAGCGCCCGCAGCCCGGTAGGAACAGCAGGATCGCGAACAAATGTAGGGCAGGTTGGTAACCTGCCGCCGACCGAAGATCGGCCTGTTGATATCTCCTGAAAATATTTCGCAAACGTTCTTACCGTTGAAAAAAGGCCGATTTTCAATGGGCGGCAGGTCACCAACCTGCCCTACGTTGCCAGCCGGATCTTCAAACCTGCGCCTTGGCCCGGTTTTGAATCGACCGTCAGATCGCCGCCCAGCGTTCGCACCCGGCGCTTGATGCTCATCGGGCCCAGGCGCAGCATTTCCAGCTCGTCCAGCGTATATCTACCGCTGAAGGGGAACCCCGCTCCGTTATCCTCCACGCTGATCTCCAGCGCATTATTGGACTTCGCGATGCTCACCGCGACACGCGACGCCGCGGAATGCTTCTGCACATTGTAGAGCGCTTCACGCACGATTTGCAGCAACTCCAGCGAGATTTCCGGCTCGGACGGCTCCAGAAATTCCGCGCTTACGAACGTGGCTGGAATTCCGCTGTCCTTCTGGAACTGCTCCACCACCCGCCGTAGCGTCGCGTTCAAGCTGCCCTCCACGTCCACCGGACGCATGCTGCGCACGAAGCTTCGCAGCTCGTTCACTTGCGTCTTGCACAGCTCCTGCAACTGGTGCAGCTCTTCGGTCCCGGCCGCCTGATCCCGCTGCAGCAATTTACGAATGATTTCGAGGCGCATCTGAAAGCTGATGAAGCTCTGCAAAGGCCCGTCGTGAAAATCGGCGGCGATGCGCTGCCGTTCCGCCTCGCGCGCTTTCTCCGCGTCGTAGCGGTAGAGCACGGTCTGCCGCGAGGCATTCGAGAGCCGCTCTTCCAGGTACTCGCGCTGGATGGCCAGCACGCATCCCAGAATGCCCGCGGATATCAAGCCGGGACGCAGAACTTCAGCGTGCAGCGTGGGATAAAGATACAGCAGCACAACCGCGCCGATCGCGACGCCGACTGCCTTCCACCAGTTGTGCATCATCACCGTCACGATCATCACGTAGGCGTAGAAAACCGAGCTGACCCAATAGCTGTAGGGCGCGCTGCTGGTGGCCGAAAGGAAAAAGAAAACGAAGTCCAGTATCAGCGCCAGAGTAGGGTATCCGGAGTCTTCCAGACTGCGCCAGAACAGCGTGACGCAGGCGTAAACGGTGTAGCCCGCGAACAGAATCACGGTGTCGGTCACCGCGAAACTGGAGGAGATGAGCTGGATGGTCAGGCAGCTCATGCCCAGCACAATTCTGATGAGACTCAGGAGCCGGCGCCAGGAAGTGGGAAGCATTTGCGCTTCAACGGAGCAACTCTACGGCTCTATGTACAGCCGCACCCGGTTACTCTGTTGTCCCTCCGCTTCCACATACAGCTCCGCGGGCCCCGTATTCAAAACCCTTGGGAGCTGAATCTCGATCAGATAAAACCCAACATATCCACCCGCCAATTCGGACTTGGAAACTTCCAGGGGGATTCGGTCCAGATAGGCATGCACCGCCGCCACCACGCGAGGTGGATCGGCGAGCGGCGCGGCCAGGCCGGTCGGCCAGTCGGGTTTCACGCGGCCGAAACCAGTCGCGAGAACCTGGATGCGCGTGCCCGAATGCGCCGGCTTGGTGGCATCCAAAAGGACACCACTGTCGGCGTCCATAATCAAGGGAGTGCCTTCGGGGTCTACAAAAATCGCCGGTGCGACGTTCAACAGCGGCAGACCGACGACGAATCGTCCGGCCGCGGCTTCGAACGCAAGAGAAACGGTACTGCCTTTCGCCTCGAATGGAACCTGGATCTGAGATGCGGTATCGGTCGCCGCCAGAACCGGCACGACGGTATTCGCGCTACTGGCAGACTCGACGCGCGCGCCCAGAACGCTGAGTAAAGCTCCCGGCGATGCCGGTCTTGAACTGTAGTCGGCCGCGCTCACAACGCGGGCATCCCGCAGCCGATGCGGAGCGATGGCGGCGTAAACTCCGTAGCCGTCCAAATCCACATAAAGTTGATTGCCGCCGGCGTCGAGCTTAACGTCGGTGGCCGGAGCGGAGGGAAGACCTTCGCTCGCCGAGGTCCAGGATGTCGGCCGGCCGGCAGCAGCCAAATCCGTCATCGTGAAAAAGACGCCCACGTCAGTTGCGACATAAACCGCGCCAGTCCCGCGATCCGCCGCAACTCCGTGAGCCACGGCATTGTCCGGGAGGTTGACGGTGATGTCGTCCCAAAAGACGCCGCCGTTCATGGTTCGAAGCACGTAGGTGGGTTTGGCGGTATTTTGCGGATTCACCGGCCTGGCCCCCAGCACGGCTACCGCTACCCGGGGATCGTTCGTGTCCACCCAAATTGCCTGCACTGAACCTAGATCGGCTTGTTTGTCCTTAAGCTTGAATTCCTGCGGCCAGGATGTGCCGGCGTCGGGCGATACGATGAGCCGTCCCTCGGAATCCCCAGCGTAAATATAATCCTTTACCGCGTTGATGGCCGTGATGGTATGCTTCAGCACGCCGGAAAGCGCGCTCCTGGTATCGCGCTCGGCAATGACGTCGGAGCTATTCACTGGTTTCCAAGCCGATTTCTCGCCCGGCGCCCACTCGATTTCCGCCATCCGACCAGCCAGCGAGAGTCTTACGCCGCGCGAGCCGGAAGGAACACTGAGCAGGCGTCCCGCCGGAAGATTCGGGAGGAATTGATTGAGTCCGTTCCACGAAAGTCCGCCGTCCATCGACCGCCAGACTCCATTCAGAGAGGCTACCACCACCTCGTCGGGATCGCGCGGCGACGCGGCAACATCGGAAAGCCATTCCCCCAGGATCGAAACGCCTTTATAGCCAGTCAAATTCGACCAGGAGAGTCCGCCATCGTCGGACCGGTAGGCATTCCGGCCGACCCCGTATAGCCGTCCGGACGCCAGGCGCTGACTTGCCAGCCTCAAGCCAGCCTCGGGAGCGCCGGCAACTTCGGGATTCTGTGCGGAAGGCGGCGAAATCCGCCCATCGGTAGAGCGGCGCCATTGCTCGAAGTCGGTCGTTTCAAAGATTCGGCCGGTTGTGGTGCGAGCGTAAAGAACGGAGCCATCCTCCGAGTACCAGACGCGGTCGACGGGCCCGGTTGCAACCGAGGGCAAGGACATCTCGACGGCCGCATTGCCGATATGACGCCAGTCCAATACCGGGGTTTGCGCAAAAACGAAGCCAGCCGTCAGCAGCAGGCTTGCGACAGATAGAATCCGGATTGT
Source organism: uncultured Bryobacteraceae bacterium (assembly GCA_955652915.1). Classification (GTDB taxonomy): domain Bacteria; phylum Acidobacteriota; class Terriglobia; order Bryobacterales; family Bryobacteraceae; genus Palsa-89. The sequence continues at coordinate 11,975 of CATPCJ010000270.1, read as the reverse complement.
GACCTTCGGACACATAGGATGAGTCTATTCTAACCCGTTAGACGCTTCAACCGGCTCGAAAAGGCTGAATCTACACCAGTTTTCTCTAAGAAACCGAAACGGACATCTTCTTGCTACGCACTTTTGATGGTAGACTATGTTGGAAGCAGACGCCAACATGGTACTCAAGTCTGGCATCGGCTAGGACGATAGATTTCTTTATGAGCGTGCGAAGTATACGAGGGTTCGGGCTGGGGTTGCTGATGGCGGCGGCCGCAGTGGTCTCGCCCGCCCAGATATTTCCCCTCAGTTCTGAGAGCGCTGCGAAGGTTATCTCGTTGAATGGACAGGTGTCTGTGCTTCGGGATTCGGAACCGTGGACGCTCAGCGTGGGCGACTTGGTGCAGGTGCGGCAAGTCATTGTTACCGGTCCGGACGGGTTCGCTCAGTTCCAGGTTTCCGATGGAAGCACTTTCGAGGTGTATCCAAATTCCAACGTAGTCTTTCGCAAGAATCCACCGAATTTGCGCGATCTGCTGGATGTTCTGGTAGGGCGCGTGAAGGTACACATCCAAAAATGGGGTGGCCAGCCCAATCCGAATCGGGTGATTACACCCACTGCTGTGATTTCGGTTCGCGGTACTACCTTCGATGTCAGCGTGGATGACGACAGTGAAGCCACCATGATCTCTGTCGAAGAAGGCATCGTCGACGTGCGGCATGCTTTGAAGCCCGGCGGGGGCGTGAAGACGCTGAATGCAGGAGAATCGCTGCATGTGTATAAGGATCTGCCGCTGGCTCAGAGCGTGGTGGACAAGGGCGCGCTTATGCGCCGAGTGCTTCACAGCTTGAGCGATGCGGTATACACGGCGATCTCCAATCCGACGACGCATGGCGGCACAGTCGGCACCGGTCCGACATTGTCAGGCGAAAAGGGTCCACCGGCTCCGCCGCCAGGTCCCCCAGGTCCCCCGCACTAACTATTGAGAATCTGCCCCGGCCGATGTGGCCGCCTATCCAGGCTGCTTACGGCCGGTCTGGCGATCAGTGAGAGCGGCGCGGATTTCGCGTTTCCAGTTTTCGCTACGGATGCGGTAGGCTCCGTTGCCATGTTTGGGGCCGCAGTGTTCGGTCTTCTTCGCTTCGTAGCCCATGGTCCCCTTTTTAGCGATGAGCGTCTTTGCGGTTCTTGACGGTGTGAATGCGCAGCTTATCAGGGACCCCTTCGGTAAAGCGGACGCGGTGATCGCCGGCGCGGAGGCGCTTCTCTCCCTCTCTACCGTTGAGTTCTTTGACGCAGCCGCGCCGGATTCGGCCAGCCCGGTGAATCGCCGTGAGGATGTTCATGGCGGTGTGCTGAGGGATGGCGCCAATGTCGGCTTTGGCTTCCTGGGAAAAGATGACCTGCTTCAGGACGCCGAGTGCTTGCCGGCGTTCCGGATCTGGTCCATAGTGAAGCCCATCCCGGCGACCACTTGCCTAAAATCGAGCATCGCTTCGAGTAGCCCAGCGACGACGCTAAGTTGCGTGGGCGGCAGCCGGTCATTCAACTCGTGAACGTGCTGGCGAGTGTTGCTCATCGCTTGTTCTGCTAACGTCGGATGTTTGGCAACCGCAGACCTCGTGCGTCACCGATCACACCACCGGCTTCTCAACTTCAATCTGATCTCGTCCAGCGTCCGTCCAGTAAGTGCAGGGTTTGAGCCCTGCCCCCACTTACTGCACAGATACGTTGATCACCTGCTGGATGTTCATATTGGTACCGATGGTTAGTATCACCTGCTGCGGACCTGAGCCGATGTTAGTGGGCACCATCGCGTTAATTTGAATAACTCCGGAAACCAGGCCCGGAGCTTCCCCTGCGTAAGCGATGGTCGCCGGTTGGCCGCCGATCGTCACCGAGACATTGGCGATCGGTTTCGGAAGCGGCAGCGTTTGGCCCGAGATCGTCCCTGTTGGCACGAATGGTGTGAGCGATCCTTCACCCGTCGCATAAATCGCGACGAAGGCGCCCTTGACCGCCGGATTACTCACGCTGTTCGCACTGAGGTTCTGGTTCAGGATCGCGCCCTGACCGTTGCCGGTTTGGAGCGCGGAGAAGATGGCCGGGCTGGTCGCAGTTACGCCCACCACAAACTGGGCGGAAGCCACTCCGCCACGGACGACCGTCACCTTGGTGCCGATTCCCGTGTTCAGCAGGCTGGCTATCTCATACGGCACGATGGCGTTGATCTGACCGGCCGAAACGAAAATGAGCGGTGCTGGAACATTGTCAAACAGTACCTGCGTTCCCGCCAAGTTCACATCGATTTTGCCGTTGACCGGAGTAAAACCCAATCCCGGAGTGGGTCCCATGTTTGAACCGAAGATGCTGATAATCTCACCCGGGGAAACAGGACCGGGCGCGAAGCTGGCGCCATTCACCACGGAGATGATTGCCGGCGCCGCAGCGGCCGTTACGGTGAAGTTGACCCGAATAGTCTGATCGCCTCCAGGGATCGCCGTCGATGACACGAGCACATTCCCGGAATACGTTCCCACCCCGAGTGTCGCCAATACCGCCGGGTTGAGGGTCAACACCAGCGGGCTGGGCGTGGTGCCGGAGGCCGGCGTGACAGTCAGCAATCCGGCGGGGCTGGTAGTGCCTGGAACGAACGTCGCGGTGAACGGTACAGCAGCCCCCGAGCTGCTTAGCTGAACAGTCTGCGCGGCCGGCGCTGTTCCTCCCACCTGAGAGCTGAAATTCACCGTCGTGGCGGAGAGCGAAAGACTTTGCGCCACGCCGACGACGAGCGTAACCGGAATATTAAAGGGGCCGTTGGCAGCGCCTGGAACGATCACGGTTACGAAGCCGTTGTAAGTGCCCTGCGACAGCGCGGAGCCGTTCGCTGTCACTGTTACAGTGTTCCCGGACACGGTAGCGACTAACCACCCGGCGCCATTCAGTAATGTCGTGACCGCGCCAATCGTAGTGCCGGCGGGAACGCCACTAACCTGCAGCGTCTGGAAAGAAGGCGGTGCTCCACCAAATGCCTGACTAAAGTTAAGGCTGGTTGGAGTAACGCCGATGTTGGTGGAAGCGATCGTCAGAGTAACTGGAATCGTCTGCGTTGGGAAACTCGCCGAAGTACTCGATACCGTGATGCTTCCCATGTAAGTCCCCACCGCCAAATTTCCAGGAGTGATCGTTACCTGTAGCTGATTCGGCGTAAATCCACTATTCGGCGCCACCTGAAGCCACAGTAAACCAATCGGATTGGTAGCGGAGGTCGCGCTGAATTGCAGCGGGGCTTGCGTATTGGTGCTGGTGAGAGCGATGAACTGGGTTGTCGGCGCCGATCCCGCCAGCGCGGTAACGTTGATGGACGGGACGCTGACGTTCAGAAGCGGCGTAGTGCTGACATTGAGGGTCACCGGCACTACCAGAGCCGGCGAGCTGCTGTTCGGTACTGTGAGTGTAAGGGTGCCAGTGCACGTCTGTGCGGTAGTCAGCCCGGTGGTGTTTACCGAGACCACAACCTGATTCTGGTTGCCGAGAGTGAAGCCCGAGAGGTTGTTGAACGCCGACGCCGTCAAGAAATTAGGGCACGAGGTGGCGTTGGCCGCAACCATGAAGTTCAACGGGGCTCCGGTTGAGTTGACCAGCAGCGATTGAGTGGACGGAGACGTCTGGCCGATTTGATAGTTGAAAGTAAGTGAGGAGGCGCTGGTTGTGAGAACGGCATTATTGCTCACCACCAGCGTTACCTGAAAGACGGGAGAATTGCCAGCGGCGCCCGAGGACAACTGAACGTTCTCCATATAAGTGCCAGGTCCCAAATTTGCCAGCACGAACGGAATAACTGAAAGAGTAAGTGGCTGCGCCATAGTGCTGGAAGCAGTGCCTGAAGTGGGAGTAACTTGGAGGAAATTTGGTCCATTGCCCACCGGCGTGACTGTAACTCCGAAATTCACCGCCGCACTCGAGGTGGTGATCTGCACGTTTTGAGCCGGCGGCGGGGTCCCGGAGTTGAGCTGATAAGTGAAAGTTGGCCCTGGGGTGGGAACCAATAACAGCGGACTACTGCTGATCAGCACGCTGACCGGAACGACGATCGGGGAATTCGATACACCCGATGCGCTGATATCCACTTCACCACTGCACGTGCCGATAGGAAGCGCCGCGGTGTTTACCGACACAGATAGGATGCCAGGCGTGGTGACGTTGGGTTGCGACACGATCAACCAGCCGGCTCCGCAGGAGGGCGTGGTGGTCTTGGCGACGGCGTTGGCGGTTACAGTGGCGCCAGTGCTGGTCGTAATATTGAGCGTTTGCGCGGGCGGCAGCGCGGTTCCAACCTGGAAGGCGAACGATAGCGACGAAGGAGTTACGCTCAGTGCCGGAGAGCCGGAAATTGTAACCGTGACCGGAATTGTGGTGGCTGTTCCGCCGCCAGTGGGAGTTAGCGTTATAGTACCAGTAAAAGGCCCATTCCCCGCGGGAAGTTGAGCTGGACTGAGGGTTACAGAGATACTGCCGGTTGGTGGATTTCCCGTCAACGATCCGTTCAAGGGAACGGTTAACCAAAACCCGTTGTCGGTGGTGGTCGCGGTGGCTGAGAAGCTGGTAACAGTCGAGCTGCTGCTGGTAATTGTCACCGATTGGTTTTGCGCGAGCGTGCTGCCGGGAGGAACAGAAAAGCTCAACGAATTAGGAGCCGCGGTGAGCGTGCCGGTTGTGCCGCTCCCGGAGATGTTGAGATTGACGGGCACTTGAATTTGTGAGCTTGTCAGGGTGTTAGTGATATTGATAAAGGCCGCGTTGTTACCGGACGTCGGCGCACTGGGACCGACCGATAAGGTGACCGTCAGCGGTGTGGTTCCACTGGCAGGACTTACCAGCAACCAACTACCGGCGGAAAAAGGCGACAACGTGACGGGCGTTGCGCCGGCCGAGGAAGTGATGGTAATCTGCTGCGACGGCGGAGTCACCCCTGAGGGCGTCGTGAACGTAACTGACGACGGAGTTGACGTCAGTGTTTGCGCACTGGCTGTGTCCAAACAACACACCAGGACCAGCGTAAGCGTTCCGAGACCATACAAAGCTTTCTTAGTTGTTTTCAAGACCCCTCCACTTAGACAAGACGTCCACATTTGACAAAAAGACGTGGCAACAGCAAGATTCGTGCAATCGTCTTGCCATTAGACGCACTGATCCGCGATGTTGTTTCGTCGGTGACGTAACGTTAAGAAATCACATATGCGACTTACGTTACACTTACGTTTTGAAGCATCCGCAAGCACCACTTCTCGATTTCCAACACATCTCTGTAATGCGCGGCGGCAAGGAAGTTCTGGACGACGTCACCCTGCGCATTCAGGCCGGCGAGCACGTCGCGATCCTGGGCGCCAATGGCTGTGGAAAATCGACGCTCATTAAAACCATTACACGGGAGTGTTATCCCCTTGCGAGGCCTGACTCGTCGCTCACCATCCTGGGCCAGGATTCCTGGAACGTGTTTGAACTGCGCAAGCTTCTGGGAATCGTCAGCAACGATTTGATCGCCACCTGCACGCGCGACATCACCGGACTGGACGTTGTTCTTTCAGGATTCTTCAGCAGCATCGGACTCCAGCCGTACCATCGTGTCACGGCGTCAATGAGGCAAAAAGCGCGCGCTGCACTGGAGCTGCTCGAAATCCCTCATCTGGCGGATCGCGAAATGGATGCTATTTCTTCCGGTGAAAGCCGGCGCATTCTAATCTGCCGCGCACTGGTACACGATCCATTGGCGTTGGTATTCGACGAACCCACGAACAGCCTGGATCTTCACGCGATGTCGGAGCTGCGGAGAATATTACGCAAGCTGGCACGCTCAGGCACGGGTATCTTGCTGGTGACGCACCATCTTCCGGACATCATTCCCGAAATCGATCGCGTCATTTTCCTGCGGAATGGCCGGGTCTTCGGGGACGGAAGGAAAGCTGAGTTACTCACGGCGGAACGGCTGACGGAATTATTCAATGTTCCAGTGAAATTGGGGCAGCGCGATGGTTACTATCACATGTGGTGAAGGGCGTCCAAGCTGGCGCGGCCTGGGAAAGAGCCTCGATACGAGTCTCGAGGCCGCAGACCAAAGTGTCCGCGCCACGCAATCGTCTAGTGATCTCTTCCCCGTCCGCCACCGCGTCCAGCGGACCCTCCGCCGCCTTCGCGCATTGGCCGAGCCTCATTCACCACTAACGAACGGCCTAGAAAATCCTGGCCGTTGCAGGTTTGAACCGCGCGATCCGCTTCTTCGTCTTTCCCGAATTCCGCGAAGCCGAATCCTCGCGGCTCACCGGTAAACTTATCGCGAATTATCTGGACTGAATCCGCGCGTAATCCGGACCGCGAGAACCAGTCTTGTAGTTCAGCTTCACTGGCTTGGTAGGGAAGGTTGCCTACAAACAGTTTTTTCAAGAAAGCTCCTTTGGCCCGCTTCGCCGCCAACCAAAGTGTGGAATGAAACGGTGCCCTGAGTCAATATTATTTATACCTAGGTTATATTGCTCCGCTTCTGTAATAGACTAACAACATGAAAAGTCTCGCCAATTGTTTGCTGGTTTCAGCGCTCCTCGTGCCGGCTCTTGCTCAAAAAAACAGTAGTCCCTTCGCCGGGAGGTGGGACTTTAACGTTAAAACCTCAACTGGCACACGCGCCAATTGGCTGGGCGTGACCGAAAAAAGCGGCAAACTCGAGGTATGGTTCCAGCCGACCGGAGGCAATGACTACGAAGTTAAGGACTTCAAAGTCGACGGGCCGCGTCTGCTCCTCAACCTTACTCCGGCGACGGCGGACAATCCCGCGCTGACCTGGGAACTCGAAGCCAAAGACGGGAAACTTATCGGCGTTCAGAAGCGCGGCGACCGCACCATCCAATTGACGGGTGTGCGCGCGCCGGAGTTGAAGCGCAGCGCACCGAAGGCGTGGACGAATCCGGAGCCGCTCTTCAACGGAAAGGATCTGACCGGATGGGAGCCGATTGGAAATCCCACCGGCAGCCACTGGACGGTGAAAGACGGACTGCTGGTGAATCTGGATCACGGTGCGAATTTAAAGACCACGCGGACGTTTGACGATTTCAAAGTACACTACGAAGTGAATTGCCCCGACGACGGCAACAGCGGCTTTTACCTGCGGGGCCGGTATGAAGTCCAGATTGAATATGAGCCACTCACCAGCAACCCGGTGGAACGGCGGATCGGGTCGATCTATGGCCGCATCGCGCCTAAGCCGGAGCTGCCGCGCACTCCGGGCCAGTGGGAAACGTTCGAGGTAACGTTGGTGGGACGCACGGTGACAGTGGTCCGCAACGGCGTCACGATTATCGATCGCCAGGAGATTGAAGGAATCACCGGAGGCGCGCTGGATGCGAACGAAGGCGAGCCGGGTCCGTTCTACATTCAGGGCGACCACACTGGTGGTCTGAAATTCCGCAATATCACGGTTTCCATTCCGAAGCGCTAGCATGTACATCGTCGCGCAGTTTCATGCGAAACCAGACTGCGAAGATTTATTGAGCCAGGCCTTACGCGCCGTTGTGGAGCCGACTCGCGCCGAGCCGGGCTGCATGGAAATCCACGTGTATCGAGCACTGCGGGACCCAGCCACGTTCTTCATCCATTCAGCGTGGACCAACGAGGAGGAGTTCGAAATTCATGCAACCTTGCCGCACACGACGGCCTTTCTTTCACGGTTGCCTGAGTTGATCGATCATGAAGCGCGGCCAGTCCGTTGCGCGCGGCTGGTATGAGATCGTCCTACCGCGTGTTCTCCCGCGCCGCTATCTGCACGGCGTCGCGCTGAATGCCGGCCAGCATGCCCCGGAATACGACGCCATGAAACGGCTGCACTGCGTACCAGTACATCAATCCGAACAATCCTCGTGGTTCGAAAAAAGCTGTCGTGCTCAATGTACACCGCTGTTCGCCATTCGTTTGGACACGGAAATCAAGCAGCGCTTCGCCGGGTAATCGCATTTCCGCCCGCAATGAAAGGTAGCGATCGCGGTCGAAGCCGACGACGCGCCAGAAATCGAGAGCGTCCCCATACCTCAAGGTTTCAGGATCTCGCCGTCCACGGCGCAACCCCGGTCCGCCTGCCAGACGATCCAGCCAACCGCGGATTCTCCAGAGCCAATCGGCATACCACCCGTGACCGCCGCCTAAGCGGCACACGGCTTGAAACGCGGCCCAGGCGGGAGCGTCAATTGACACTTCGCGCACATCGCGGAAGACGGCGCCGCCCGCCCAGTCCGGATCGCCGGGCATGGGGCCCGCCATCGACCAATTCGTCTCCACGATGTGCGATTCCAGTTGACTAAGAGCGGCATGGATTGATTCACGGACGTCGAGCAATTTCTGCGGAATGAGCCGAGTGATGCGGTCCTCGCGGCAGACCACTTCGTTTTTCAAGCCCTCCGCCAGCGGCCTCGCGATCTTGTTGCTCAGCGGAGTGACAAGATGAATCCAATAGGAACTCAAACGAGGTGTGAGCACCGGCACCGGTATGATCCAGCGGCGCGAAAGCTGGAGCTCTTCCGCCATGATGCCCATGATGTCGCGGTAGCGAAGTGCTTCCCGGCCGCCGATATCAAAAACACCTCCGGTGGTTTCAGGTGTCGACAACACGCCGGTCAGATACGTGAGCACATTTTCGACGGCGATCGGCTGGCAAGGAGTGCTTACCCATTTCGGAGTGATCATCACCGGTAAACGTTGCACCAGGTAGCGAAGGATTTCAAACGATGCCGAGCCGGAGCCGATGATCATCGCGGCCCGCAGCACCGTCACCGGCACGCCCGTGGACGCGAGCGCGGTCTCTACATTCCGGCGGGAAGACAGATGCTCGCTCAGGTCAGCTCCGGTTTCACCGAGGCCACCGAGGTAAATAATGCGGCTCACGCCCGCATCACGGGCAGCCGCCGCGAATGTGTAAGCAAGATCGAGGTCGCGCCTGGCATACTCGTCTTCCGCAGACATCATGGAATGCACCAGATAGAACGCGGCGTCACAACCGCGGAGCTCTTGTGCGAGCGATGCTTGGCCGGCAAGATCCACTTTTCGGATCTCGACCCGTGAGTCTGAGCACCATTCGCGGCCCTCCAACTTTCGCGGCGAACGGACCAGGCAGCGCAGCGCATAGCCCAATTCCAGAAGCCGCGGCGCAAGCCGTCCTCCGATATAGCCGGTCGCTCCTGCAATGGCGATGCGTTTTACTGGGACGGCCGGCGTCAGACGACCAGAACCTTTGTCGCCCAGGCCATCGCCTCCGCGGTGATTTGCGGATTGGTAAACTTAGCGTTCTTGCCGGCGAAGTCTGCCTCGACCACCCCACGGGCGGTCGCGCAAGCCTTTCACACAAAGATCGGAATCCGATGTTCAATAACTTTCGCGATGGCCTGGCTGAGCGGCGGCCAGCCGACCGGCGTAATATTCGCCGCGACAACCGTGCGCATCAGCACCGTCGCATCTCCGGCGAGTTCAATACGAACCTCGTGACCGGCTTCGCGCAGAGCTGCTCCCCAGGCGAACGGGAAATTGGCGCGCGTGGGATTCTCCGAGCCGCAGAGTCCCACTAACAGAAAACGTTGCTTCGGTTCATCCGCCGCGGCCGCTTCCGGAGCCGCCGCGGCTGAGGCTAATAGCGCGGTGCATAAGTGCTTCGAGACCTGGCGCCGGGTAGGCATGAGAGCGTTATAACACAGTCGGGCGCGTCCTATCACCAACTCATCGCCGCGATGGAGGCGATCTTTTCCAGATCCAGACTTCCTGGACGCGTTCGAAAGTCGATGAGGATGGATGCGGGTGCCAAGAAGCAGATTCGCTTACAATATTGTTCAACTAAGGTTGTGCCCAGGGGGACCAATGTTCGTGAAGGAGTCATGCATGCGCGGGTTCAGACTGAGCTGTCTTCGATGCATCCTGGTGGCGACGATCGCTCTGTCTGGCCCGGCCCAATCCGATCGCGGCACGATTACCGGGCGTGTATTCGATCCCGCCGATTCCATCGTGGTGGGCGCCAACGTAACAGTACTGAATCAGAATACGGGCGCCCGCACTGTGACGCACACCAACCAGGCAGGCAACTATGTTGTGCGGGAATTGCCATTCGGAAAATACGAAGTCTCCTGCGAAGCCACGGGCTTCCGCAAGCACATTCGCAGGGACGTGGAAGTCGCCCTCGGGCAAACGCTGAACCTGGATTTCAAGCTGGAACTCGGCCAGGTGGAACAGGCCGTCGAGGTCACGGCGGCAACGCCGCTGCTAGAAAGCGGAACGTCCGAGTTGGGCACCGTCCTCGACCAGAAGCAGGTGCAGGATCTGCCACTCTCCGTTTCCGGCAACATGCGCAATCCCGAGTCGTTCGTGCTGCTCGCCCCAGGCGTCACGGGGGACGTCACCAATACCCAGATCAATGGCTCGCAGAGCCGCGCCAAGGAGGTTCTGGTGGATGGAGTAGGCAGCACGAGTCCCGAGAGCGGGGGCCTGCTGTTCACGTATCCTTCGGTAGAATCCATCGGTGAATTCAAGCTGTCCAGCAGCGCGTTCAGCTCGGAGTACGGGAAGACGGGCGGCGGATTCGAGATTTTCACCACGCGCTCGGGGACGAATCGATACCACGGCACGGCCTTCGAATACTTACGCAACGACAAGCTGGACGCCCGCGGCTTCATCGCCCAAACAACGCCCATCAACCGCCAAAATGAATTCGGCGCTAGTTTCGGCGGTCCGGTCATCCTACCCAAGTATCGCGGCCGTAACCGGACCTTCTTTTATTTTGTTTATGACGGGTTCCGCTATCGCGCCGGCGCGACTAACAATGTTTCCACGGTGCCCAGCGTCAAAGTGCGGAACGGAGATTTTAGCGGACAGACCAAGGGTGGCAAACCTCTGGTCATCTACGATCCCACCACCACGCGTCAGGACGGAGCCGGCGGCTTCACGCGCGATCCCTTCGCTGACAATCTGATTCCCAGATCGAAAATGAGCAAGGTGTCGATCGCAATGTTGGCCCTGTTTCCCATGCCGAACACAACCCAGACCACTGGAAACTACTTCCAGGTGGGAGCGCAGGTGTTTGACCGGAATGTCTACACCGTCAAGCTGGATCACGCATTTTCAGACCGCAGTCATCTAAGTTTTTTCTTGTACGACAACGAGCAGACTTCCATCGCTCCGGAGGCGATCGCCGGGGCCATGAGCCCGGCTCTGCAGGAAATCCGTCCTTCGCGCTGGATACGCATCAATCACGACTACCTGATCACTCCCAGCACCGTGAACAATTTTCGCGCCGGCTACACGCGCGATCCCCAGATTTGGCGGCGCGTCACCGCCGGCCACGGGTACCTGCAGCAGACGGGCTTGACGGGCGTGAACCCGCCTGGGGACGTGGTCCCCCGCGTTCAGTTCAGCGATACCTATTCGAACTGGGCGGACGAGGTGAAGAACATCGGCCGCCAGGTGAATAACACTTTGCAGTTCGCCGACACCGTCAGCCAGTTGCGCGGCAATCACAGTTTGAAGTTTGGGGTCGATATGCGCTGGATGCAGACCAACGGCGCGGACACACAAAATCAGCAAGGTACTTTTGGCTACAATTCCAACGAGACCGCGCTGCCAACCGCTGCCGGCCGGACCAGCAGTGGTAATCCATTCGCGAGCTTCCTGCTGGGTGCGGTCGATTCGGCAACCTACAACGGACTGTTCGTCGTGCCCGCGAATCGCTACCGCTACATCGCGGCGTTCTTCCAAGACGATTGGAAGGTCACGCGCAAGCTGACCATCAACGCCGGGCTGCGCTGGGACCTCTACGTTCCACGCGTGGAATCTCACAACAATTTCGCGAGTTTCGATCCGTCGATTCCGAATCCGGGAGCAGGCGGACACCTCGGCGCGGTAGCGTTTCTTGGCGACGGACCGGGAAGAATCAGCGGCCGGAGCAGTTTCGCGGATACCTATTACAAGAATTTTG
>CATPCJ010000269.1 GCA_955652915.1 uncultured Bryobacteraceae bacterium | reverse complement strand
CGGCGGAGTCCGCGAGCCTTTCCCGGACCGCGATGTGGGTCTGCGGCTGGGTTGATTTAGCGCGTCGATGAGGGTCCAAAGCTGGCGATCTCAACGGCTGGCGTCCCAGAAACCCGGCCGAGCCACGACGTTGTTCCAGTACTGATTGCGCCTTCGGAGAGCCAGGACTACAGGATCATGAGCACAGATCCCGGTAAGATCGTAGTGGTGACGGAGGGTGAAACAGACTCTGTGGAGTTGAGTTGGGACCTTACTTACAACTGCTGGTCTTTGACCATCACATTCCCGCCCAATGCCATTGTGCTGATTCTACCGACGTAAGGACGTTTTTTACCGGCCCATACACAACCCGGAAACCGGTTTCGCTCACAGGATTCGGTCCGTCCGAAACAGAATCTGACGAGTCTGCCCCAAGACTTGCCGGAACGCTTTGAGCTCCTGCTTGCTGCTGCTCTGGAGTAGACCTGCGGGTGGTTAAAGACAGTGGGCATGCTGCGCAAGACGCGGCACCGCGGAGTATTCAAAGTGAGATGGGTCTTCACCTTCGCGGCGGCTGCTTACAATCTGGTGCGGATGAGGAATCTGACCGCAGTTCACTCCGCATAAGACCGGGGAGAAGTGTGTCCGGAAGCCGGAAATCCGGCGATTTGGGCACACAAACTCCACCAAAATGCTCGTACCAAACTCGTTGCGAGGAACTCCCAACCTTCGCCGAGTATCTTTTTCAGCATCCTGCTAAGAAGTCCGCTACTTCATTTACAGTTCCCACGGATTTCTGGTCAACCAGTCGCCTCAGCCAGGGGGGTGTGGTTTCGAATGCAGGGCAAGACATCGAGCAGTTCGCGTTGCGGGGCGCGGCGTAGGATACGCCGTTCGTCGCTACAAGTGGGATCCCGAGCCTCCGATGTACTGAACGTTGACGTTCTATCCCAAGAATAGTAGACTGTCTACAGAATGGGTGCCTCGCCGAGGTCTCGCGTAGAGTTCCTTCAAGGGACTCTCGATCTTCTCATCCTTCGCACCTTGCTTCTGGGAAGAGCGCATGGGCACGCCATCGCAAAGCACATCCAGCGGACTTCGGAGGACCTGCTTCAGATCGAAACCGGATCATTGTATCCAGCGCTGCACCGACTCGATGCTCGCGGGTGGATCACGGCCGAATGGGAACTCTCGGAAAAAGGAAAGCGAGCGAAGTACTACAACCTGACGACTAAGGGCCTGAAGCAATTGCAGGCCGAACAGACGAAGTGGAAAACGTTTTCCCGCGCCATGGGACTGGTTTTGAATCCACTCAATCAGGAGCCAGTATGAACCGAATTCTTCGCAAGCTGGCCTGGATGGTTCAGCGACGCAAGAAGGAGGTGGAACTTCGCCACGAACTACAGTTTCACCTCCAAGAAGAAGCTGAACGAGCCCGGGCTGCCGGGCTGACGACGGAGCAGGCGAAATCCGCAGCACGGCTGGAACTCGGAAACGTAACGTTGTTGCTGGAGGACACTCGTGCTACGTGGGGGTGGATATACTTGGAGCGATTCTGGCAAGACCTGCAATACGCCCTTCGGATGTTGCGCAGGAATCCAGGATTTGCCGGTGCGGCAATTCTGTCGCTGGCGCTTGGGATCGGTGCCAATACGGCAATCTTCAGCTTGCTGAATGCCGTCGTCTTCCGGGTATTGCCGGTAGCCGATCCGCAGCAGCTTGTACAGTTCACAAATACGCTTCCACTTTGGGAGACCGGCAGTAGCAGCCAGAACAGTTTGTACGACTATCCACGGTTCGAGCGTTTTCAAGCGCAGTCGAAGACGCTCTCCGGTATCTTCGGCGGGACGGGACTTGGGCGCATTAACGTTGGGTTCCATGGAACATCGGGAATCGCCCAAGGCGACGTTTACAGCGATAACTTCTTTTCTGTTCTCGAAATCACGCCGCAGCACGGTCGCTTCTTCGCGGTAGGTGAAGACCGGATGGATGCGTCCGTAGCCGTTATCAGCGATCGTTACTGGCGCAATCGATTTGGCGCGGATCCTGCGATCATCGGAAGCCCAATCACGATCAACCAGATTCCCTTCACGGTGATCGGCATCACCCCTCCCGAGTTCTCAGGAATCTCTGTCGGAAGCAGCCCGGATATTTGGCTGCCGCTCCACGCGTTGGATCGTCTCAGGCCCGACAGCAAGCGATGGACGGAGCCTTTTTCGACCTGGATGTTGATTGCGGGGCGGCTTCGGCCGGGAATTTCGCGAGAGCAGGCGCAGGCTGAACTTGATGTAATTCACCGGCACTTCCTGACGGAACAGCTGTCCTTCTCGGAGTTCAACAGCAGGGAAAACGTGCAGCGCTTCGCTCGCGAGAGCCGCCTGATGCTCCGGCCGGCTGCAAGCGGCCTGGCCAGCGGTCTGCGGGACCGCTACGCATTTCCATTGAAGCTGCTGATGGGGGTGGCGGGTATCGTGTTACTGGTGGCCTGTGCCAACATAGCCAACCTGCTGCTTGCCCGGGCTTCCCATCGGCGCCGGGAGATTGCGGTAAGGCTGGCTCTGGGGGCCAGCCGCGGACGCCTGGTGCAGCAGCTTATCACCGAGAGCGTGGTTCTTGCATTCGCCGGTGGCGTCCTGGCGACGCCAATGTCGTGGTGGGGTAGCTTAGCGCTGGTGGGCATAATCTCGACTGGAGATTCGCGGGTGCCGATCGCCGTGGATCCAGACTGGCGGATCTTCGCATTTACCGCCGTCACGTCGGTGCTGACAGGGATTCTCTTCGGTCTGGCGCCCGCCGTTCGCAGCACTCGTGCCGATCCTGGTCCGGTCATGAAGGAAGGGGGACGCCACCCGGGCCGATCCTCGCACACGTTGGACCGTGCCTTGGTGCTGGTGCAAATTGCCCTTTCTGTGGTTCTGATCACGGGCGCGGGACTCTTCCTGCGCACGCTCCAGAAACTCTGGAGCGTAAATATGGGATACGACCGCGAGAACGTGCTCATGCTCTCGGTTGACGCCAAACTCGCGGGATACCCAAGCGATCGAGCCGGCTCGGTTTATCGCGAGATTCTCCGACGGCTGCAGGCCCTTCGTGACGTGAAGTCCGCCAGCGTCTCTGTTGTCCGCCCTGTGGACGATCAATTTAATCTGCTGGATCACGTCGACGAAATCGATGGCCACCGATTGCCCAGAGGCAGTGCCATCCGCGTAGCGTGGAATGCGACGAGTCCCGGCTATTTCTCCACCGTCTCGACGCCGGTTATATTGGGGAGGGATTTCGAACCACGCGATGACGAAACCGCAGCCAAGGTTGTCATTGTCAGCGAGTCCCTTGCTGGCAGCGCTTTCCCGAACCAGAATCCGATCGGCCACCGGCTGGGTGAAGCCACCATCGTGGGTGTGGTGAAGGACTCGCTTTACAGCGGCGCGCGCGACCAGCCGAGGCCCGTACTGTATCACCCACTTTTTCAACACGGCCGGGATCAAGAGTATCAGTGGGGGTATGTTTCCTTTGAGCTGCGGTATGGCTCTCTCCCCAGCCTTCTAGACCAAGTGCGCCGGGAAGTCGCTTCCGTGGACCCCAGTCTGCCGGTGTTCCGTGTCAAAACATTGGTCGCGCAAGGCGAGCAGTCGTTGATGAAGGAACGACTGCTCGCGACGCTCTCCAGTTTCTTCGGATCTCTCGCGCTGCTGCTCGCGTGCATCGGTCTCTATGGCCTGATGGCGTATGCGGTGGCGCACCGGTCGGCTGAGATTGGCATCCGGCTGGCGCTAGGCGCGCGGCGCGATCAGATTATGTGGCTAGTCCTTCGCGAGACGCTTTGGCTCACATTGGCTGGCATCGCGACCGGAGTGCCGTTGGCTCTCTGGCCGGCGCGGTACGCGAAGTCGGTGCTTTTCGGAGTTGATAGTGCCGACCCGTTGACGATAGGACTCACAGTCGCAATTTTGCTCAGCGTTGCCGCGCTGGCCGGATATATTCCGGCTCGCCGCGCCCTGCGCGTGGACCCAGTGGTGGCCTTAAGGTACGAGTGAAACTCGATTACCCGCGTGCTGTGGCGGCAGGTCCTGATCCGTCGCGGGCAGCTGTGCCGGGGTATCATCGGGCGACCGATATCCCTACGGCGACCCAGACCGGCGGACACTCCTTGGAACACCGGGCAGGTAGATGGCCAGATCAACCGGGACACCGCAGCACTTGTGTGCGCCGGTACCGAAACCGGCGCCCTGTTGGCGTCAAACCCAGCGCAAACGCTGTCATTT
>CATPCJ010000268.1 GCA_955652915.1 uncultured Bryobacteraceae bacterium | reverse complement strand
GGATGGTATCCATATGGCACACATGCCGCTTGGATCTCGGCACGCGTACCCTTTATTCCTCGAGCGTGAAAGAAGAGGACAGCATCCTCCGGATCGAGCGCGGTCAGATCTTTATGTTGGCAACCGGCCAAACCATCGAGCTCTTTCGGATGCAAGCGGCTGGTGAACAAGACGCGGCTACGCATGGGCGCGGATGCGATCCATCGCAAGAAGGCGCCGGCATGCGGGTCGATACAACTCCGAGCATCCGCATCCGCCGCGAATTCATCTCCTTGATACGCGGCGTTCAATCCCGCGTAGGCTCGTAGCTCTCGTTCGAAGCCGTCCAACACAAGCAAGATGCGCCGCTACGTCAGAAAGCTCGTCAACATTCTGAGTTGATCGTATAGCGATGTCGCGGCTGCCTGACCGTCACTCGCATAGTAGAGTGCTTCACGAACAAACGCCGAAAAACTTGCTTCTTTCTCGTAGAAGGACCACCAGAGCACTCCTTCTGGACGGTCGTTATCCGGCACGCGGCATTGGCCGCCGTCCCTGTCGGAGACCCCCGGTAGCGGCAGTCCCAGCACATCCCTTTGCAGCCAGGCCCACGTCAGCGCCGATTTTCCCATGCCGCCGATGGCCACGACCGAGAGCACATTTCGACCGCCTGTAAGCCACTCCGTGAGTATGCGGCGCTCACGTAACCGGCCAGTGAAGTTCTCCTGTAGCGGGTAGGGATGAGCGAAGTAAGGTTGCGGCGGAAACGGCAGAAATGTGCCCGTCGTGGCCGATTTCTCCGGCTGGTGCCGCCAAACGTGGATGGCCTGCGCGATCTGCGCGGCGAGGTCTTCGGGTGAACTGAAGGTGTTACGGATCTTTCCTTTGACAGCGCTGTCGCGGAAGACGCGCTGCCTGGCACGCTTCTCGTCGTTTTCAATCAAGCTTGCCGGGAAGGAAAAGTCCTCCGGAGCGAGAAAGAGGAAACAAGGCTTCTTGAGTCTTTGGGCGGTTTCGTATTCCAGCTCAGTGTAGGAATTCTCGCTTCCCTCGGGGCAGGTCCCGTGTAAATGGCCGAGGATTATTACAAACAGTTCGCATTCGTCGATTCGTTGGTCGTCGAAATCCTCAATCTTGATATCTGGCCCGTGAAAATCCTCCATGCGCACACAGTGCAGGTGGAGCCCTTGGATTGCGTTGAAGGCAGCGTCACGATAGACCTTCAGGTCACGGCCTGTCGAGCTGAGGAATACTTTCATTGGGTGCGCTGATTATTGTATCAGCCGCTATTTGTTGAAATACAACGTGACGTCGACCGTATTTTCTTTTTGATTTACCTTCGTCTCCGCGCGCGTCGCTTTCAGGTTGTCGAAAATACCCTGCTCTTTCACACGGTCCAGGAAATGCTGCGGGTAATCGGTGTTGAATGGCTTGCCCGGCTGAAGACCCCACAGTTTGCGGATCACCGGCTCGGTCTCGATGTCGAGGTTTACAATGTCCAGCTTTCCCATGGCGAACTGCGGACCCGGCGTCACCTGGATCGTCACGTCGACGGTTTTCTCGGCGTCGTGAACATCGCGTTTTACCTGCGACGTCGCTTGAATGTAGCCGGTGCGGTGCATGCTGTCGGCGATGCGCTCTTGACCGGCTTTCACTTCATCGAAATTCACCGGCTGGCCGCTGGTGAGCTTGGCCAATTTTGGAAGGGAATCGGGATCGACACCTTGAATGGCGACCTTGCCGAGTTTGTACACCGGCCCCGGCTCCACCGTGACGGTGACTACGATGCCGGTTACGTCTTTGGCCGGCTCGATTTCAATTTTCGGGAAGGCCACGCGAATCATTCCCTTCGCTTCATACAGTGGACGGGCCGTGGTATCGAGCAGCAAACGGAATTGCGGTTCGCCGTATACCATCCCAACCGCGACGCCGAACATCGCGGTCTGCAGCACTCCCGAGGGAACATCGCCGGTGTCTTTGAATATGACGCGCGCGACCGATGGTTTCTGTTTGGCCGGACGGAAAACGATCATCAGGTCCGGCGACCCTTCATTCGTAAGTTTGCCGAGCACCGGCTCGGGATGATCATTCTTCGCTAGCAATTCGGTGATCCACTGCGCGTAACGGTCGAGCTCGCGCTTGGTGGCCGGAATCTTAGGCGCGAACAACGGGTCTTTCTGCTTCAACCAATCGCGCACTTGGGCATCGGTGACGGGCAGGTCTTCGAAACGTACCGCGAACATCTGGCCCATTTCCGCGACTTCCAGGGTGCCGTCGAAACCTTTGCCGTCTTTGGCGGGCGCGAAGCGATAGCCGACGCGATCGAATACGCCGGTTGCGTCCAACCGCTCGCGCGCCGCTTCGAATTCGGGCTTGCCGGCGGTCTGGCCGATTCGAAGTCCCGCGACGGCCAGAATCTGCGCCGCGGTGTAGTTCTGATTGCCTTCGACGTTGAGCGTTTCAAGCGGCCAGGAAGTTTGTTCGGTAGTGGTCGCGGCAGGCGCGGCAGGCTTGCGCGGTCGCGGGCGGCGAGTTTGCGCAACGGCAAAGTTAACTGCCAGGAGGAACAAAACTAAACCACACTTCAAGATCTGATGGAAAGAGTGCATCCGAAGTTCTATGATAAACGACGTGACACCGCTGATTCGAAGAGTTCTCTGGGGCGCCGCCGCGCTTGCCATTCTGAGTGTACTGGCAGTGTTGCTGGTTCTTCGCGTCTCCCAGGATGCCATCGGGTTCAGCGAAAAGTGCGCCGGCGGATTCTGCTGGGGTTATCAACTGGAGCAGAACAAGTTTTCCAAACAAACGGTTCTCAAGTTCACGGGAAGTTGGGGGTTGAACCTTCGTTACCCGCTTCCGAAGATGCAATTGGAGCGGGTGAACGAAGACCGCTGGCTGGCGAACGACCGGGCCATCTATTTGAATTTCCGTCTGAAGCCTTTGAACAATCCGTCGGCCGATGGGGAGCATGTCCAAGTCCTGTACGATTTCCAGCGCGGAGAATTGTATGTGGCGTCCGCGCTTCAGTTATGGCGGGTGCAGGATTTTCAGGGTGGCGGCAATCCTTCTAAGAATTGGTTGAGCGACGAGGAGTTCCAACAGGTTGTGAAGCGAATTCAGCCCTGAGAAACAATGGGGTGACAGGCACCTCAATCACCGCCATCCAAATCGCGGGGATGGGCCAACGGAGGGCGGTGATTGAGGTGCCTGTCACCCCATTGTTTAGAGGCGGGCGCGGAGGTTTCTTAGCGATCGGCGGGCCTCCTGGGAAACTTCCGCCGCTGGATCGTTCGATAGTGCTTCCAATGGCGCGATCGAATCCTGGCCCCCGCTGTTCGCGAATACCTGGGCCAAACCCGTTTTTTCTTCCTTGGTCGCCGACGGTTCTTGCAACGCCGGATAGAGCGTCTTGCGAATTTGGATGTCGCGGCTTAGCTCCGTCAGATACGCGCGCGCCACGCCCCGATAACCGCTGGAGTTCAGGGTGTTGACCAGGTACCGCAACGGGTCGAATTCGCCCATGCCGCGCTTCCCCATCAGGACCAGCGCGAAGGCTATCGAAAGCCGCGGGCCAGTCTTCTTCTCGGTCGAAAAAGCACTCTCCAAGGTTGCGAGATCGTCCGAATGTTTCGCGCGGCCCAGTCCCTCGGCCGCCGCCTCACGCAGGCCCTCGTCCTTGTTGTCGAGGTAGGTCACGCACAAGGAGCGGGATGGCTCATCCGGCATCTGAGCGATCGCGATCAACGCGGCGCGCTTCACCTTCATACTTTTCGCCCGGTCCAGGACATCGCGTAGGTCATTGAGAGCATCCCGGTTCATCAGCAGGCCAGTGGTTTCGATGGCGGCGATTTGGACTCTTTCGTTTAAATCGCGCAGCAGAAACACTATTCCAGGGCCAGCTTTGGGATCGCGGATTTTCTGCAAGGCAATCAGCGATTCGTAGATCACGTCACTATCCTTGGAGCGCAACGCCTCCAGCAGATCGGGAACCGCCTGGTATCCACGCAAAATGCCGGCCGCCCTCGCTGCGTTAGCCCGAACATCCATGCTGACACCGCCGCGCGCCAGCCGTCCCAGCGTCTGAATCACTTCCGGACGAACCTGAACGTAGGCGTCGATTACCTGGTCGTTGGTGCCGGTGAATTTGCTTTTGATCGAAGTGCCCACGCGGCGCATGGACGCGGTGAGGCCGGTTTTGACGTAACCCGGGAGATAAAAGTTCACCAGGCCATCGGTGGCCCGGATCTGGATTTCGGCGTCGTTTTCGCTGCTGGCTTTGATCAAGGGATCGAGGCTGCGCTGCGTGCCGATATCGACAATGGCTTTGACCGCTTCCAGGCGCACGTTGAAATCGGGGTCCGTGAGGTAGGGCTCGATGCGCGCGATCGCCTCCGACCCGCCCTTGCCCAGCTCGCGGACGATCTTCGCCCGCTGTTTCGGGTCGTTCTGCGCCCAGGAACTGCCCGCGGCGAACAATAGCAACCCCACAACTATCGAAATAGTCGAGTTTGCGGATCGCATATGACGCATATTAGCGAACGAATTCAACTGTGATTTTCTTGGAAATCAGCCCGGCTTCGTATCCCAGATCCAGTAGTTTCTGAGCGGCCACCGGCACCAGCTCGCCGCAATCCACCGTGTAGTGGTTCACGTACATGCCGACGAACTTCTCCGCCAGCCTCGGATCCAGGTCACGCGCGAACTGCAGGGCATAGTTAAGAGCCTCTTCATTGTGGTCGAGCGCATACTGAATACTTTCCCGCATCAGCCGGCAGCACTCACTCTTCATTTCGTCCGGCAGCGAGCGCAACAGCACATTCCCACCGAGCGGCAAAGGCAAATCGTAAACGGTCTTCCACCATCGTCCTAAATCTAAGACGCTTTGATAGCCGCTACGGCCGAAGGTCAATTGGCCTTCATGAATAATTAATCCCGCATCCACGGAGTGGTCGGCCACAGCGTCCAGGATCTTGTCGAACGGGATGACGACCTCTTCGAAATCCGGCTCGTACAACTTGAGGGCAAGGTAAGCGCTGGTCATGCGTCCCGGAATCGCGATCCGTTTGCCTCTGATCTCTTCGGGCGCCATGGGGCGCGCGCTGACAAGGACCGGTCCATAGCCGTCGCCTATGCTGGATCCGCTGGCCATCAGGACGTATTTGTCGGCCACGTACGGGTACGCATGATAAGAAATGGCGGTCAGCTCGTACAGACCTTCCATCGCTTTGCGGTTCAAAGTCTCAATGTCTTCCAATACATGGCGGAAACTGACGATGCGGGAGCGCACCTTCTTGGTGGCCAATCCATAGAACATGTACGCGTCGTCGGAATCGGGGCTATGAGCGCAGACGATTTCCTTTACAGAAGTGGGGGGCATAGGGAAAGCAGACTTTCACACTATAGCAGACGGGATGATGGGGGCTTGTTGGTGCGGGTTCAGTTAGTATTCCACATGACTGAAAGTTGGGCTGGGGGCTGGGGACTCGAGTGCTACGGTTGCCTCGCCTGAATTTGTTCCAGTTCCGGCTTCAAATTGGCGAGGGCATGTTCCAATCGTTTCAGGCCATCGGCGGCGGCGGTCAAGTCACCCCGGCGGCCCTGGCTCTCCAGTGAGAAAGCAGCTTCCACCGCTTCCTGCGCCCCGAAGATCGAGACCGATCCCTTCAGGCTATGGGCATGCTGTTCCACGCCGGAGGGGTCGCCGGCATTGACAGCGTCGCGTATCTTCTTGAGCGAATTCGGATAGTCGTCCAGGAAAAGACCGATTACTTCACGCAGCAGTTCCACATCGCCACCGACGCGGGTTAGCGCGATGGATTCATCCAATTGCTGAAGTTGTTCTTCGACGGAATATTGTCGATTCGTTTGTTTTGCGTCCATATGAGGTTCTCGTCCCCGGTAGGCAAGGAATACCCCTATGCCTCTATCGACAGTTCGGCTGGGATTATTATGAATGTTCAGCCATGTCAAAAATTTTGCCCGAACAGCAGACCTTTCAGTCGCGCCTGGAGTGCCGCTATCTCCTGCGCATTCCAGAGAATCCCGGCGTGAAGCCACTATTAGTGATTGCTTTGCACGGCTATAGCTCGAATCCGGAGGTGATGCTTTGGCTTACGGCGGGCCTGGTGGGAGACGGTCACATTATTGCTTCCATCGAGGCGCCTAACCAGCACTACGTGGCCGATGGGCTGCCGAACGCTCAGTCGGTGGCCGGCTACAACTGGGGCATCCGGCCGCACTGGGAGTCCTCCGTGCGCCTGCACCACGAGATGCTGCTGCAAGTCCTGAAGGCGCTGCGGGATCGCTTCGATGCCGGCCCCGAGCGCTGCCTGCTGGTGGGATTCTCGCAGCCCGTTGGATTGAACTACCGATTCGTGGGCACACACGCGGACGAAGTGGGGGGAGTCATCGGAATCTGCGGCGGAGTTCCACGGGACTGGGAGGAGGACAAATACCAACCCGTCCAAGCGGCTTTATTGCATATTTCGCGCGACGAGGATCCCATCTATCCAGTTGCGCTGGCCAGCACCTTTGCCGAGAGACTTCGGCACCGGGCCAGGGACGTCGAGTTTCATCTGATGCCGGGTCCGCATCGGTTTCCGTCAAAGGCCCGCCCGATCGTGGGACCCTGGTTGGCGAGGGTTTTTGGCGAGAAGTGAGTCCTCAACAATGGCGGTGACCGGAGCTCGGCGATTGCCAGACCAATCGGGCAAACGTATTCACTCCCGGCTGGCATCATCGGATGGGTTTGCGTGGGGCAGGCAATCTTGCCTGCAAGGACCCGCTGAAAAGCGGGTCCCTGGAGTTTAGGCATTCTCATGTGTGCAGGATGGCATCCTGCCGCGGATTGGTAATCCGCTTGGTGTAGGATCCGAATTACTTACGGGCCGATTGCCGATCGGCGGCAGGTTACCAACCTGCCCCACAAGCCTAGAACGTGTACTTCAAGGCAAATTGGAGATTGCGGGCGCCCGCCGACGTGTTTACTACGCCTTCGTTGCTGCCGCCGTGGACGTCAATCGCGTAACCGTTCACCACGAAGAGCGGTGAATTGAAGGAGTTGATCGCCTCCGCCCGGAACTCTACATTTTGACGCTCGGTAATCGAAAATTTCTTCGAGAGGCCGATGTCCACTTGTTTGATCCCGGGGCCGCGCTCCGTGCTTACACCGCAGGTGCCGAATTTCCCCGGAGCCGGAGTCCTCATTGTGCTGGGGTCGAACCAGATGTAGCCGCCGCCCGCAAAATTTTGATACGGCGTTGCGCGCGACGGAGCGATGCAATCCGGGCGAGGCTGGAAGGATCCCGTGCCGGGGTCTCCCGCAAAGTCCAACATCGAAATTGGGAAGCCGCCATGCACGGTGAAGACCGTATTGACGCTCCAATCCCCTAAGACTGCATTCACGAACTTGTTCGCATCCTTGCCGTACGCGCGATGCTTACCGTACGGCAGAGCATAAGTAAGGTAGCCGTTGAAGACGTGAGCCACGTCGTGATCGCAGAATCCGTAATCCTGATTGATGTTATAGGCGTACTGCTGGAAAGCCACATCGGCGCTGGCCTGACTGGCGGCTGCATCGCCATACCGGCCGTAATAACCCTGATTGTTGGTCAGACATTTCGACCACGTGTAGTTGATCTGAAACGACAGCCCGTTGCTGAGCCTTCGCTGGAAAGCGAGTTGCAGAGCATCATAGTTCTGACGGCCGACCGTCGAGTTGAGCCTAACCTGGCCAGTGCCCACGTTTTTCAAAGCCGGATTTCCCGACAGGTATGGCCCAGGTGTCGTCGTTCCGTCTGGAAGAAGGACTCGTTGGCCGGCGTTTATGATGGTGGCCAGATGATCGGTGTGCTGACCAACGTAAGCGGCCTGAAACGTGGTCGAGTTTCCAAACTGACGCTGGATCGACAGGTTCCACTGATTAGAAACCGCTGGACGATAGTTGGGATCCTGCATGTGGATTCGGATGCCGGCGAAACAGGATGCCGGTGCGGAAGTGACGTTGTTGACGGTACAGGGCGCGCCTGCGGCGCCCAACGCCGCGAAGCCTTGGTCCAGAGTGATCTGGCCCGTCGGAATCGATCCCTTGGCGTCGCTGGTGAACTGGCCCACCAGGTCGACATTCCACGGCGCGTTCGTAGCCAGGCGATTGAACTCGCCGGTGCCTTCCTGGAAGCTGGAACGGCTGAACGCCGCGCGAACAACCATGTTCTCTCCCCACTTGCCGCCGGGAGTCCAGGCCAAGCCGATGCGCGGCAGGAAATTCGCGATGCCGTTGTACTGGTTGTATAGCGCGCGGCTGTTTCCATTCTGTCCAGCCAATTGAATTTGCCCGCTGATTTCGCCGAAGTTTGTCATGCGGTCATGGACTTCATAGATCGGCGTGAAGAGCTGGTACCGTAGGCCGAGATTCAAAGTCAGATGGCTGTTCACTCGCCAATCGTCCTGGAAGAAAGCGCCGATAGCGCTGTTGCGCTGCCCCACAGTGCCGGCGAATCCTTGACCGTAGCCGATATAATTTGGAAGCCCCAGCAGGAAGTCCGCTTCGGCGTTCCCGGTATATTGCCCATTGAAGCCGATCTGTCCCGCTGAACCGTCGTTGCTGGTGGCGGGAATGTAATTGTTCCGGTAGCGGTTGAACTGGAATCCCATCTTGAATGTATGCGCGCCACGGCTGTAGATGGCCGTGTCTTCAAACTGGATGGAAGTTTGATGGAAGACCTCGGCCGCGTTCACGGTTCCAAATGCGAAGGGACCATTCAGACCGCCGCCCACGGGAGCGCCCGCGAAAGACAGACCTGGCAGAAACGCGGTCGGCTGACCGGGAATCAGACCTGCCACATTCCCTGCCCCGACGTTTTGCACGTTTGCTTCGGCGGGAAAGTAGTTGACGCCGGCGCGAAACTCATTCACTAAATGCGGCGTGAGGGTGCGGGTATAGTTAATTACACCGTTCCACAGCGGAAATACATTATTGCCGTTGGAGTTGTACTGCAAAGGCTGGCTGTTGGTGTATGGATTAGTGACGTGCTGCTGCGAATAACGTACGGAAAGGTGATCCTTGTCCGAAAGATTGTAATCGATTTTCGCATCGCCCTGATCGCCATTGATGTAGCTGTGCTGGGTGTTGGACGCGTTGTTGAGCAGACCCGGAAGAGTCGCCTTGGGAAGGACGCCTATCACCTTCAAGGCGGTGGGGCTCAGGCCGGTGATGCAGGGAGACGAACCCATCTTTTGGCCCGGTCCGCAAATGGCTGCTTTGGTAAGATCGGCCGGCATCGCCACAGTGGTGCCGGGATAGTTCAGTTTGATGCCTGCGATGTCGGAGAGATTTCCGCCGCGCTCCAGATCCGAAAAAGTGTTGATGGGGCCCGGAGTGGCCGGAGTGTCAAAGCGGGAGCCCTGGTAATCGACGAAGAAAAACAGCTTGTTCCTCTTGATGGGACCGCCCAGTGTCCCACCGAATTCGTTCCAGCGGAGTTTTGACGGGTTGCTGTTCACGGCCGGGTCCAGGCTGAAGTTTCGGGACCATTCGTTGGCGTTGAAAAAGTCGTTGCGCAGAAATTCGAACAGATTGCCGTGCAGTGAATTGGAGCCTGATTTCATGCTCACGTTGATGACGCCGCCGAGGAATTGGCCGTACTCCGCGCTGGGATTGTTGGTGATGACGTTGAATTCCTGAATCGCATCGACGTTGGGCGAATAGGCCACGTTGTTATCGACGAATTCGGTATTTTCCATGCCATCCAGCCGGTAGTAAGTGGCCTGCTCGCGGTTGCCGTTGATGTAGGGACGGCCGGAGTTAAACGTGGACTGTCCGGTGTTGAAAGAAGCGGGACTGGTGGTGACGGCGCCGGGCATCAGCAGAGCCAACTGGTTATAGTTGCGCGTTTCCAGCGGCAGGCTGGCGATGGCATTGGACTCGATCACCGTGCCGACGTGAGTGGATTCAGTCTGCAGCAGCGGCGCCGCCGAAGTGACTTCCATGGTCTGGCTTACCTGGCCGACCTGCAACTGAAAGTCGATCTTGGCCGTTTGATTGAGCACCAGTTGGATCGGGTGCTGAACGGCGGTCTGAAAGCCTTGCGCTTCCACGCGCAGCTCGTAATTACCCACCGGCAGCCGCGGCAGGTTGTAATAGCCTTGGCTGTCGGTCTTGGTGGGCCAAACCGTTCCACGGTCGAGATCCTTCGCCGTGACGGCCGCGTTCCCAACCGCCGCGCCGGAACTATCGTTGACTTGGCCGTTGATGGCGGCCGTTGTTTCCTGGCTCCAGCCGGTTCCCGTGACAAGCAGACACAGGAATAAACCCAACAGAATTGATGTGAATTTAACTTTCATCGCTGCTCCCTCCCTCTCGTGTTTCTAAAAACCCCAAACAAGCCGCGTGCTCTACACGCTGTTCTCGTCATCCTGCGCCCGATTGGGCGCTACGTCTAGTTCAGAACGGTTGTCAGGCTGTTACGAGCCTGTTCATTACAGATCGAACGTTCCATGTTTCAGTCACTTATCGTTCCCTCGTGACCCGGTCTTCGGTGCTTGACCCGCCCCTAGGGATGCCTTGGAAACTGCATCCAGGAGCGTTTTGACAGGCCGCGCGGCAGCCAGCACAACCTCTGCCCTTGGCTGCTCCATCCGTGTCATCTCCGCGGTCTGTTCGGCAAGCCACTGAGCCGGAGCCCGCTCGCCGGATTCCAAATATTGGAGAGCCTTGAGGCCGATTGTTCCAGCGCGGGAGAGATCCTCGGAGAGCGGAGCGACTTCGCGCAACAGGAAGCTGCGGGAGATCCATGGCCGAAGACGGGCATGGTTCCCGCTCCACTCGTTGAATACGCGCCGGAGTTCGTCAATTTCCTGCCGGTGTTGGGCGGGGTCCGCCAGCGCGCGAGCCAATGTTTCTGAGACGCAGCGGACACTTTCGCTCTCTGGACGGGCCGCGTCCACAAACCGGTTCAAGGGGATGTCGCTGCGATACTGCCGCGAGTCCTGCCGGCCGCCGATGCCCTGCGCCTCTACCGTCTCCGCGAGGAGTTGCAGCGCTGGATTTGTGGGACCTCCCGCGATCCTCTCCAACATCCGTGGATATCCGGAGCGGTGTTGTACACCGCTCCAATCCAGCCATCGGCTGGTAATTTCGAGGCGTGCGTACATGGATTCGATGTCCGTGGCGCTGGCCGGCGACCACAACCTTTCAGCGACGACGGCCGCCCGCGGCCACAGGCGGGAATCAACGGTTTCTTCCGTTACGTACTCGCTCCACATGCATGCTTCTCCGCCCAGGATGCGCGCTGCCTGGTCACTGGTTAGCTGGCTCGCTTGGCCGCTGAGCGGGTCCACTTTGTAGTGGAAAGTGGCGGAGTCCATATGATCCAGGTAATAACCGTACGAAAGAATTCCACGGTAGCCTTTGCGGGCGGCTTCGGCCAGCGATTGCTGCCCCCGCCACGATTGAATTACCGTGCCGGCAGCCAAGCCAGGACTCAGAACTTCATCCCAGCCAATCATTTTCTTTCCATGCTTACGGAGCACGGCCTGCAGCCGCCGGTTGAAATAAGCGTGCAGTTCTCCGCTGTTTTTGAATCCGTTCTTTTTGCAGAACGCTTGAATGGCGGAGTTGTCGCGCCACTCCCGGTCCAGCACCTCGTCGCCACCGATGTGGAAATATTCGTCCGGAAACAGGCTAGCCATTTCTCCGACGAATCCGTCCAGGAAGGTGTAGACCTCTTCGCGCGTGGGATCGAGAGTCGGTTCGAAGATCCCCCATTTTCTTTCGATATGAAATGGCCCGGGCGCGCTGGCGAGTTCCGGATAACCCACGAGCCAACTGGTGGTGTGGCCGGGAACATCGAACTCCGGCACGACGCGGATGCCGCGGCCGCGAGCATAATCCACCACTCGGCGAACATCGGCGTGCGTGTAGAAGTGGCCGTCCGAACCCAATTGGTGAAGCTTCGGGAAAACTTTGCTTTCCACGCGGAATCCCTGGTCGTCCGAGAGATGCCAGTGAAAGACGTTGAGCTTGACCGCCGCCATGGCGTCGAGATTCCGCTCGATCACTGGGATGGGCATCCAGTGGCGCGCGACATCGACCAGCAGCCCACGCCATGGGAACCTCGGACGGTCTTGGATGTCGATGGCCGGGACGGAAAACGAATCGGCATCGGCGGCGATCAATTGCGAAAAGGTCTCCATGCCGCGCAGCGCCCCGGTAACGGTCGCGGCCGACAGATGCGCGGCGCCGCGAGTGACCTCCAGTCGATAGGATTCGTCTTCGTCGACGGATGGATATTCAGCGCCGCCCTCGCGGCACTCGATGACTAGCGCGGACTTTTCTCCGCCAGTGAAGGGAACGCCGGTCTGCCTGGAGATTTTCGCCGTTAGCCGGGCCACCGCGGCTTCGAGCCGGCGGTCGGAGTAGCCGGAAATGTGCGCGGAGAAGCTGGAATCGATGGTCAGCTTACCTTCGCCAAGGGAAACATGCGCGGGAAGGGGCATCAGGGCCGGCGCCGTCCATGCAGTTCCGCAGATGAGCAGGAGCAGTGCGGGATTTTTCATACAGGAAACATTTCATCCAGCTCCGCGATCGAAGGACAGCGGCCATATTCACAGAGCTCAAACGCCTCGGCGTGCTGAATTTCTTTCACACGCTCGACGCCATATCGCCGCGCCAGCGCCGGCCGGACATTGCCGCAGGGCACGCGGCTCCAGACTTCGTTCAACCATTTACGGCGGGCCGCGGGGCCGGAAGGCACGTCGTCGGATCGGCCATCCACCCATGGCAGCCATTCATAGAACTGCGAAGCGTGAGCATCAAACGCGTCCAGCTTGCGCTCCCAGGTGTCATCGATGGCAACTGCTATATCCGCCGAGAATGGCGTCGGCCTTCGGAAGCGATCCTCGAGATAGAGATAGATTGGATTCCGCCGCAACGCCGGGGTATCCGGGCAGACGTTCGGCACAACGACAAGATACGCGGAGTCCTGAACCGCTTGGCCGGTATAGCGATGATCCGGGTGATAGTCGCAGGACCTGTGGGTGATTACAATGTCGGCCTGCCAGTTGCGAATCTGCCGCACGATTTCCCAGCGAGTTTCAATATCCGGTAGAACTTCGCCGTCGTGATGAGACAGCACTTCAGTGGCCGCGATGCCCAAACGCCGCGCCGCTTCCTGCGCCTCACCAGCGCGAATTTTCGCGAGCGCCGATCCCTTTAGAACGTGATGACCGGCATCCCCATTGGCCATGCAGACGAACTTCACCGCATGCCCGAGATCCGCGAACTTAGCGGCGGTGCCCCCGAATTGAATCTCGCAATCATCGGGGTGGGCTCCGATGCAGAGGATTTTCAATTGGCTGGCTGGCATCCCAGTCATGTTGGGCGGATTCCGGGATGCTGTCCAGTTCAAAACAGTTGTAGGCGCGTTCAGTACAGCATCGAACGTATTTGTTCTCAACCCGTTAGTGGGTAGACATCGTGGGGCAGGTTGGTAACCTGCGGCCGATTGGCAATCGGCCCGTAACTAATTTCGGATCCAATACCAGGCGGAATACCAATCCGCCGCAGGATGCCATCCTGCCCCACATAAGAATGTCCAAACTCCAGGGGACATGCCCTGAGGCCCGTCCCACATGAACTGAGCTGGAAATCGCGGTGCTAGAATCAATGCATCGTCCCGGGGAAGAAGGATTCGATGGATGAGGGGCAGACGTCCGGACCATCCAACGGCGTCAACCAAAACGCGCAGGATTCGTCTCGAAGCATTCCACCCGCATCCGTTCGCGCGGCGCTGGACCGGGTACTTCACAGTCAGGGATTTCGCGCCAGCCGGCGCTCCCAGGATTTTCTACGCTACGTGGTGG
>CATPCJ010000267.1 GCA_955652915.1 uncultured Bryobacteraceae bacterium | reverse complement strand
CTCAAAACGTGGCGCGGACACTCGTGTCTGCGGCCTCGAGACTCGTCTCGAGGCTCTTCGAAGCGCTAGACCACCGATATTCCGCCGCACAATCCACCAAACCAGCCCTCACGGGATTATTCTCAATGTACCTAGCAATCCGCAAAAGCTCCACATCGTCCCGAACCCAGTGATCATAAGATTCCGCCTGCCAAAACTTGCGCCCCGTCCGCCCCAAAATCAGATTTGCTCCTCGGGCGGTAGATCCTTTAAGCGATTGCAAAAGCCGACTGGCCGAAATCATCGGCAATAAAAGCACATGAACGTGATTCGCCATCAGCACCCAAGCACGAAGCTGATAATGGCCCATTGCGACCCCTCTCCGTATCGAACCCTCGACCAACTCAGCGATCTCCTGCCGTAGCAAATATGTTGGTCCGGTTCGCGCACTATCGAGATGACGATCCATCCAAACGAAAGCCTGGCCATCGGAATGTTTCCCCGGAGGAGGGAAAAGAGCATGCGGCAAACTCCCCTCTAAATGCCAAGTGACAAACAGCCACTTGCCAGGAGGATGAATATGCGGCAGCCGGCGGCGGGAAAAGCTCATGGAGTAATGGTGCGTTTTCGTATGTGGAATTCTCAACACACCAAGCATCGAGACGAGTCTCGATGCCGCAGCCTAAGAGGCCGCGCCACAAAGGCCCCGCTAACGAATACTCACGGTCACAGTATTCGTCCGCTGCCCATCGACCGACAAGACCACATCCACCTCGCCTCGTCCCCTCAGACTCGCCGGAATCTGAACGTTGACCTGATCGAGTCCCACAAAATCCATCTGCGCCCCGGCATAAAGCGCCGGCGCCGGCACACCGCCGATGGTACAGCTCACGTTTTCCAGCGCCGTCCGATTGCGCAACCCCGTCGCATACAGTGTGAGAAAAACCCGATCGCCCGGCGCCCCCAGATCGATCGCCTGCGCGACGCAACTTCCAGCCGGCGTTCCGCACCGAACCACTGGAACCGTATTTCGCGAGCCGTCGGCACTCACGCGCAGTGCTTGCGCCGCCGCCACGCCCCTGCCATCCGAGTTCGCCGAAAAGATTCCCGGCGCAACATTGCCGACCTCGATGACACCACTCAGCTTTGCTCCGCCGGCCTGGCCGACGTTCACCGTCGCGCGTCCCAACGCTGTCCCCTCCGGAATCAAATAGTTGATCTGGCTCGACGAGAAATAAAAAATCGAAGCGGTCCGTTCGGTCCTGGAACTGTCCGTTACTGTAACGCTGGCGCCCGACAAGTTTGTGCCGAACACAGAAGCAATTGCCGCGGGGGAGAATGCCGGAATGATACTCGCGGCCGAGAAGTTGTACACCGTGCTCGAGTCCGCCGCAGGCAAACTCCAAGCCACTAGATCGCCCTGGAAGTAGGTTGCATAAACCGTCCCATTCACTACCACCGGCTGGCTGTAAAGCAGTCCGCGTTTGTCATCGCTCCACACTATCTGTCCCGTCACTGCATCGTGGATCTGTAAACCCTTCGTCGTCGACGCAAATACCAACCCGTTCGCCACTGTCACCGGTGCTATCACGGTGCCTTCCGTATCGTGTTCCCAAATCACCGCGCCGTTCGCCGGATTCATGGCGTACACGCTACCACTCGCGAATAGGTTAGGGTCGCGCACCCCAGCACCAACGAACAAAGTGGCGCCGTCGAACGCCGGCGTGGAGAGGGAACCGCATCCCTCCTCCGGCGCAACGCATCCGACAGCGATTGGTGTTTTCCAAACCAGCGACAAATCGCTCTGTTTGACCGCGTACAAGACGCCATCTTTCCCCGCCACGGCCATTAACGCCGCCCCACTGCCGGGCACACTAAACAATGTGGGCGACGAGCCCCAATCCAAATCGGATTCGCCTTCATCTTTCGGCAGGAGAAAATACGATTCTATGGCGAGCGTGTCGGCGTCGAACCGCAGCAGCGCGCCGTTGTAATTTCCGGTCGATACATCCTGAACGTCGCCATTTCCCGTTGCCGCGAAGACCGTGTTGCTGGCGGCGTCAAC
This sequence comes from uncultured Bryobacteraceae bacterium, assembly GCA_955652915.1. Lineage (GTDB taxonomy): Bacteria > Acidobacteriota > Terriglobia > Bryobacterales > Bryobacteraceae > Palsa-89. The sequence continues at coordinate 4,520 of CATPCJ010000267.1, read as the reverse complement.
GGCGGGCGTGGACCAAACTCCAGCACCCATCAGATCTTCCGACGACAGATAGCGAAGCAGAGGCTGCTGCGGATTCGCCAGATCTATTCGCGCCAACGCTCCACGCACGATGGGACAGTCGCCCAACGAGGCCACGCCGGCGAAGAGGGCGTTGTTGTATGGAACCAGGGAGGCCCAAAGATAACTGCCAGTGCCCGGGTCCGCCAACGGCACTCGCCAAAGCAGATTGCCATTCGACTTGTCCAACGCGTACACAGCGGAGTCTCCGCCGCCGACATACACAGTGTTGCCGAGCACAGCCGGCTGCCCTGCTACACCGATGCCCCGCATGCAGCCGGGATCCGCGGGATCGGGCGCCCTGCCAACGAACTTCGTCCAAAGAATCTTTCCGCTTTGGGCGTCCACTCGCGAGAAGTTGCCACTCCAGTTTCCGATGTAGAGCTCCCCACTGGACAGCGTCACGCCCGCGGACAGGAACCCACCCAAGGGCGTTGTCCAGGCCGGCCGTAGCGTTGCAATCGTCCGCAGGTTCAACTGCGTTTCCGAATTGTTGAAACTCGAATGTGTCAAATCCTTGAGGTACATCGGCCAATCTTGTGCGAATGCGGGAGCGCACAGCAGCAGCCAGGTAAGTGATACACGCATGCCTTTCAGAATACCTTGGGAACCCCGAATTCCTCTGCATGTTAAACTGAATTGTTCCGGGCGATTTTGCCCGCGCCGCACCGTTTCAGTTCACCCCGGAGAGATGGCCGAGTGGTTGAAGGCGCACGCTTGGAAAGCGTGTTTAGGGGAAACTCTAACGTGGGTTCGAATCCCACTCTCTCCGCCATAATTTTCTAAGTTTTCTGCTTTCAACTGCTTGCGAGAGCTGCTATGATCGTGGTGCCTATATTCTGTCACGCTGCACTATCAGGGAAGAGCAATCGAACCAATACAGGGATAAGGAAGGAAAGATACGTATGGCTAAAGATGCCTATGTGTTCGGCTATGGCTCGCTCATGGAAAAGGGGTCACGAACACGCACCAATCCCGAAGCCGTCGAGGCCCGGCCGGCGCGAGTCACTGGCTATCAGCGCGGCTGGTTTCACCAGTTTGCCGGCCACGTCGGAAGCACTTGCACCTACTTAGGCGCGATAGAAAAGGCAAGGGCAACCATCAACGGCGTCGTTTATCACGTGAAGGACTTTGAGAAAACCAAAGAGCGGGAAACCGGCTATACGGCCACCCTCGTGACCGCGGATAGGATCGAGATGTTGGACGGGGCTGGGCCCTGGGACCACAGCAAAGATGTCTACATCTTTGTGAGCAATCCGGCGGACATCTCCAATACCAAGGCGCCGACCTCTGCCTTACCCATGGTCCAATCCTATGTCGACATCTGTGTCAACGGTTGCTTGGAAATCGAAGCGCTTTATCGCCCGGCTCATGGCTTTGCTCAGGAATTTATTAGGACCACGACCGGCTGGAACGCGTATTGGGTGAACGACAGAGTGTATCCTCGCCGGCCGTTCATTTCCGTCCCGAATGCCAGCATCATCGATCAGGCTCTGCAGGAAGGCAACGTCCTGCATTACGTGCAGCTTCACGACATGGGCTAACCTGATGCGTTCCCTGATCAAACAGGATGAGCATCGGCGGGCATGGATGCTTGCGCCGGAGCCGACGCGTTGAGACTCTGAGCCACGAAGTCAAGCACCGCTGTAATCTGCTCCCACGTTACGTCGAATTGTTCCATCACTTCCTCGACGCTCAAGTCCTCAAGATTCTCAATGACCGTCCCAACGGGCAACCGGGTACTCCGAAACACCCATGCGCCACTAACCTTGCCGGGGATGCTTTCTACCGCGGGGCATTGTGACCAATCGAGATTTGCCATAGCCTGACACAAAACGCCCGGGCCGTCGTTGGCCCGGCAGGCGCCTACCTCGTGATCTCAGTTCGTGGCTCATTTGGCGGACGGCCACGACGCTTCTTTGTTGGACAGCGGCCTGCACTGCTCCCCCGGACCGGCAATGTTCGCAAGCCGGATCGGGACAAAGGCATCGACGAGCTCGCCGCATCCATCGCAGCGCATCGCTTGCTGCAATCGCTTGTTGTCCGCAAGGACCGGCGCGGCAAATACGCCGTCGTTGCAGGACGACGCAGGCTTCTCGCCCTCAAATCTCTCGCGGAAGCCGAGATCATTGATGCGGACCGGCCCATCCTGTGTACCATCATCGCTGGAGACACAGACGCCACCGAAATCAGCCTCGCTGAAAACGTCCCGCGCGAGCCGATGCACCCCGCCGACGAATTCGACTCCTTCACGCTGATGGGATGGACGGCCAACGCAAAACCGGCCGTCAATTGCGCAACAAGGAATTGCCTGCGGTTTTCGATGCTGTCATACCTCGCGTCTCCTTCAGCTAACCGCGCTCTGCACGGCTTCGGCCAGCGTGGGATGAATATGGATCGCATCACGGATAACCGTGGACGAAGCGCCGGCATTCATCAAGTCGATGTACAAATGCACCAACTCCGCGCCCTCCACCGACAGGACCGCGGCGCCGAGGATCTTGCCCGTTCCCTCTTCCAGCAGAACTTTGATGAATCCGCCCGTTTCCCCCAGCTCGCGCGCCTTGCCGTTTCGGTTCATGTCGAATCGGGACACTCGAAACCTCAGGCCCTTCTCCAGCGCCTCCCGTTCCGTCATTCCAACGCGCCCCAATTCCGGATCGGTGAACATCGCATAGGGAACAATTCGCTCCGTGGTGCGCGATCCGTCGCCGCTCATCTGCGACATGAGGATGCGATAGTCGTCCCAAGCCGTGTGCGTGAACTGCGGACCTACGTGAACATCCCCCGCCGCCCAAATGCCTGCGATGTTGGTGGCCAGGCGAGGGTCGACTTTGATGTAGCCGCGCCGGTCCAGTTCGACGCCGATGGTATCCAGTCCAAGATCGTCTGTGTTGGGTGTGCGGCCGATGGCGATAAGAACATCGGAAGCGTTCAATTCGCCGACCGATTGGATGTGCGCGCCCAGCCGAAATTGAATCCCCTCCAGCTCCAGGAAGTGCTGAATAGCCGCCGACACGTCCTCGTCTTCCTTCATGGCGATGCGCGGTCCGGTTTCCCAAACCACAACCTGGCTGCCCATGCGCCGATAGAATTGCGCCATTTCCAAACCGATGTAGCCACCGCCGATCATAGCCAGCCGCTCCGGAAGCTGGGTGCGCTCCAGCCAATTACCCGAATGTATGTAATCGATCTTGTCCAGGCCTGGAATATCCGGCACCGCGGTACGCGTACCGGTATCGATCACCACCTGCTTCGCGGTTACGCGCGTCTCGCCCACCTGCAAGATGAAGCCAGGTCCTAGAAATCGCGCGTGACCACGCAGCAGTCTTGGGTTGGCGGAATTCTCGAAGCTGCGATCGAGTCCGGTCCTGGATTCGAGCGCGGCTTCATTGGCGCGGCGGATCACAGCGGCGAAATCGACATCCACTTGCGGGATTCGCAAGCCAAACTCGCCGGCCCTTCGAGCGAGATGCGCCACCCGGGCGGATGCGATGGCGGCCTTGGTGGGAGTACATCCGAAGTTGACGCACGATCCACCTAGATACTTGCGCTCCGCCAGCGCGACCGTTTTTCCGGCCTTCGCCAATGCACGAGCCAGCGGCGGTCCGGCCTGTCCACCGCCAACGATCAAGATATCGAAGCTGAGCGTTTCCGGCATCTGTTTTACCCTGGAAACTCGGCGCGCATCGCATTCACCGCCGCGCCGATCACCGCAATCTCTTCTCCGCCCGGAACAATTTCCACAACGTAGCTTTGCAGCGGGCTCATCTTCACCATTTCGTGCAGGTATTGATTCAGCAGGTTCACCTCCAGATGCTTGGCGTTGAATCCGGATACGAAAAACTTTCCAGGTCCGGCCACATGAATCGAACTAGCGGTGGCCGCGGCCAGCGCGGCATGCCACAGCTTCACAAATTCCACGCAGCGCGCATCCCCGCGATGTGCGTTTTCGAAAACCTCGTCGGGCTCCATATCCAGGAAGCGAAGCCGCATGGCCCGATTGCCCATGATTCCTTCCAGGTGTCCCCGGCCGCCGCAGCCGCAATAATGCTCACGCGGATCCAGTGACACAACCACGTGGCCGCCTTCCCAGATGCCTTCGCGCCAGGGATAAATACCGAAGCCGATGCCGTTGCCAAGCGTCCACACGCGCACGACGCGGTCGAGATGTCCGCGCGTTCCCGCAATTCCGGCCGCCACGATATCCGCATCGTTGTAAACGTGTACAGGCGCTACGATGCCGGCTCTCCGCAGGGCCTCGGTCACCAGATCGCGGATGTGCGCGCCTTTGAGCTGCTTCAAGTTGGGGGAGTCTTCGATGAAGCCTTCGCGGATGATGCCCGGAAGGCCGATCCCAATTGCATCCACTTTCCCGTCGCCGGCGGTATTCTCAATTTCGTCCGCGATGCATTGAGCGATCGCGCCGGCGGGCATTCCGTGGAGCGGATCGGAGTCCGCAT
>CATPCJ010000266.1 GCA_955652915.1 uncultured Bryobacteraceae bacterium | reverse complement strand
GTCCACAAACGCGGCCGCGCGCGCGGGATCCATTCCATCCGGCGCCGCCACAGCCGCATTCTTCGCGGGGTGGGTTGTTATTTCCGCGGCTTGTGTGTCCAGGAACTCCAGAATGGTTTCACGCTCTTCGTCTTTCGGCGCGCGATTGAAAACGATCCGGAATGCCCGCTCCACCTGCTGTTCCGGAACCAATCCCCGGTCATTGAGCACGCGGCTCGCCAGCGCGGTGGCCCAGCTCCGCACCAATTCGTCGTTCATCAGCGCCAAAGGCTGCGTGGGATTCACGGTCGCGTAGCGGCGTGCGCAACTCTCATGAGTGTCCGGAAAATCGAACGCTTCAAACAGCGGATAGCGCAGATTCCGTTTTACGAAAACGTACACGCTGCGGCGATTCGCCTCGGCGGGATTCTTTTCAACCGGCCAACCAAGATACTTCGAACCATGCGTCACGCCGTCCGGCAGAGGCGGGAACACGCCCGGCCCGCCCATTTTCGGATTCAACAGGCCGCTGACCAGAAGCATCGAGTCGCGGATGGCCTCGCCCTCCATCCGGCGGCGCTCGAATCGCCAGAGCATCTTGTTGTCCGGGTCGATCCGCGCCGCTTCCGGTCGGGAAGCGGATGATTCCTGATACACGTTCGACAACATGATCCGGCGGTGCATTTTTTTCATGCTCCAGCCGTCTTCCACAAAAGTCGCGGCCAGATAATCGAGCAATTGCGGATTGCTGGGACGCTCGCCCATCACTCCGAAGTCGCTGGACGTTCCGGCGATTCCAGTTCCAAAATGATATTGCCAGATCCGGTTGACCATCACGCGCGCCGTCAGCGGATTCTTGGGATCGGTCAGCCAAGTTGCCAACGCGGAGCGACGACCAGTGGTGTTGCCGCCCTCCGGTGCTACGATCTTCGCGGGACTAGCGTCGAGGATACTTAAAAATCCAGGCTGCACTTCGTCCTCCGGCGCATCCCAAATGCCTTTTGAGAGAAGGTATGTGGGCGGCGCCTTACTGCTCGCGTCGAGCATCGCTTCCGCCACCGGCGGTTCGGCGGGCTTCAAATGATCGAACTTCGCCAGCTCACTTTTCAAATCGGCGTAGCGCTGTTTTGCTTCTCCACGCAGGCCAGCGGCCAGCGCGGCGTCGGTGGGCAGGCGGCTGGCGCTGCGATAGTACATTTGCCACTGCATCGGCGTCCGCTGTTCGGGGGGCGTGAAGATGGCATCCTGCGCTTCCTTGGGAAACATGCCGATGCCTTCTCTTGTTTTGTCGGCGCGCGCCTTGACCAGAATCTCTTCCATCCTGGCGCGGATTTCGCGGGTTTGATTTTCCCATTCAGCGCGCTGCTGCCGGTATTCAACCGCCGATTGTCCGGAAAGCAGGCTGGCGCGATCGTCATTGCGGATGTTCGCGAAGAAAGCTTGCAGCCGATAGTAATCCTTCTGCAGGATCGGATCGAATTTGTGGTCGTGGCAGCGGGCGCAACCGTAGGTCATCCCCATGAACACGGAGCCGGTGACATCGGTGATGTCGTTGAGAATTTCCTGCCGCCGCAGAATGGGATTGGCCAGGTTGCTCTCGTCAGGCCACAGCCGGTTGAAGCCGGTCGCGATTCTGGCCGCGGCGTCGTCCGGATATAGCTCATCGCCGGCGATCTGTTCCTTGACGAAGCGGTCGTACGGTTTGTCTTCGTTGAACGATTGGATCACGTAATCGCGGTAACGCCATAAATTCGGGCGCGCCTCATCGGCTTTGAAACCCGCGCTGTCGGCATAACGCGCCAGATCGAGCCAGTGCCGTCCCCAACGTTCGCCATATTGCGGCGAGGCCAGAAGTTTGTCCACCACCTTCTCGAATGCCGCGGCGGATTTGTCGGCAACAAATGCCTCGACCTCTTCCGGCGAGGGAGGCAGCCCGATCAAATCCAAATACGCCCGGCGAATGAGCGTGATTCTGTCAGCCGGCGGATTGGGCTTCAGTTTATTAGCTTCGAGTTTCGCGAGGATAAACGCATCAATCGGATTTTGCGATTTTGCCCGCGGCGCCGCAGGTTTCGAGACTGGTTGAAAAGCCCAGAAGCTTCGCTGCTGTTCGGTAAACTGCCGCGCGGGCGCGGTCGCCTGAACTGTAACCGCCGATTCCCATTCCGCGCCGCCATCGATCCAATTCTTGACGATTGCGATCTGCTGATCGGTGAGCCGCCCGCCCATCGGCATTTGCGGCTTCTGTTGACCGGTGAGGTGACGATAAAGCCGGCTATTGGCCGCATCGCCGGGAATAATAGCAGGGCCGTGCTGACCGCCCTTGAGCGCACTTTCGCGGCTGCGAAGATCGAGGTTGCTCATCGCCAGCGATGGCCCGTGGCACTGCGCGCACTTTTGAGTAAGGATGGGCGCGACGTCCTGCGTGAACGAAACTTTCGTGGTTGTTTGCGCGGGCGATGCCACGCACGTGAGCAAGGTTAGCCCGAAGAATTTAATGAGTCGCGGACGAAGCGCCATTCCCGCCTCCAACGCAGCAATTGTATACAAGTCTAGCTTATCGAAGAACACGGATGCGGTGCGCTTCACTGTCCGCTACGTACAGCGCGCCGTTTGCGAATAACACGCCATGTGGACGCGAGAGCTTGCAACCCAGCGGATCAGCCTCCGGACCATCGCCGCGCACCCCGGTCCCCAGCACCGTCGTGATTACACCGGTCTTCAAATTCACGCTCCGGATCGCGTGATTCTCCGTATCCGCTATATAAAGGATGTCACCGGGAGCATACGCGAGCCCTTTGGGCCCGGCCAGCTTGGCGTTGAGCGCGGCGCCTCCATCGCCCGCATAGCCTTGCTCGCCGGTCCCGGCCACGCGGTGCAGCGTTTGTGTCTTCGCGTCGATGCGATAAATCGCGTTGCCCTCGCGTAACGCCAGATAAAGATCCCCGTTAGGCGCCGACGCCAAAGTCCGTGGACCTTTGAGCGGCGTCCCGGCAACGGCCGATCCTTCGCGTGTCGGCTTCGCCTCGCCTGTCCCGGCGTACGTCTCGATGACTCCAGTGCCCAAGTGCAGCCGCCGGATCCGCTGATTGCCAATATCGCAGATCAGTAAGTCGCCATTGCGATCGAAAATAATGCTGTGAGGTTGTCGCAGCAGCGCCTTCACCCCTGGTCCGCCGTCGCCGCCAAAGCCCGCCGTCCCGGTTCCCGCAACCGTCGAGATGACGCCGCTCTTCATATCGACCTTGCGTACCACGTGGTTGTCGCGCTCGGCAATATAAAGGTCGCCTCGCGAATCGAAGCGCAGCTCATGCGGCATGTTCAGAGCCGCATTGACAGCAGGTCCACCGTCGCCCCGATAGCCACGTTCACCGTTGCCGGCAATCGTAGCGACCCGCCGCGTGGCCAGGTCCAGCCGCCGAATGCGCTGATTATCGAGGTCACAAAAATACAGCGCCCCATCGGGACCAAGAACCAGACCGTACGGATTGTTGACTTGGATATCCGAAAAGCCGGCAATACCATTCCCAATGAGAGTGGACACCGCGGCCACCGCCGGATGAGTGGACAGAGTGATGAGCACGATCGCCGGCACGAATCCTGTCAGCATCTTCATTGGCGCCACCTTCGAGTCACAGACCCCCCAGGTTTATCTTTCCTTCCCAATCAACACCTTCCCAAATAAACGCCGCTGAACCCATCCATCAGCATGGTATTCGATGTACAGAAGGAAAAACTTATGAATACCACTACTGACGAAATCCAGACGAACAACGAATCACCGGCCACGGATCGCGCCGCAATCAATCGCGCCAACTCCCAGCACTCCACCGGCCCACGCACCGCCGCTGGCAAACAGCGTTCCTCACTCAACGCTCTCCGTCACGGACTCACCGGTCAAATCATCGTCCTCCCCTCCGACGACCTCATCGCGTACGAGCGCCACTGCAAAGGCTTCTTCCTCGAATATCAACCCAAAGCCGACACGGAAAGGTTTCTCGTTCAAACCATCGCAGACACCACTTGGCGCCTCTATCGCATCGCCGGGCTCGAAAACAATCTCCTCACCTTGGGAATTACCGAGCACGAAGCCAGCGTCGACACCGATCACCCCCAAGTCCTCACCGGCCTGGCCATGGCCAAAACGTATCGCGAGCAAAGCCACGTCCTCGCCAACCTTGGCATGCACGGGCAACGACTCGCTCGATTGTTCAAAGAGACCCTCAAGCAACTCCGCGAAATTCAGGCCGAGCGGCGCAGTCTCGAAAAGGAACAACTGAAAAACGCCGCGGTCATCATGGAACTGCACAATGACAAAGGACTTCCCTACGACCCGGCGCAGGATGGCTTCGTTTTTTCACCAGCCGAAATCAACACCTGCATCCAGCAAAACCACCGACTGACACAAGCCCGCCGAGCCGATTGTCACCGCCCCTGACCACCAATGTCCAAGCCCCAATGCCTCCAAACCCACGCCCGAGCCCCGAGCGCCCTTCAGGAGTAAATCCCCGGAGCCTCGTGCCCCATGGCCCGGACATACTCAACGTAAGAGCCCGGATAAACGCGCGGGGTCCGATCCGTACCGCTTTCACCGCCCAATTCCAAAACCCGCGAGCCCAGGCCCCGCAGAAACATGCGATCGTGCGACACAAAAATCATTGTGCCTTCGAAATCCTTGAGCGCGTCCACCAGCATCTCCTTGGTGGCCAGGTCCAAGTGATTGGTCGGCTCGTCGAGCACCAGAAAGTTCGGCGGGTTGTAAAGCATTCGCGCCATCGCCAGCCGCGATTTTTCGCCGCCCGACAGCGCGCGGATCTTTTTGTCCACTTCGTCGCCCGAAAATTGAAACGCCCCGGCCAGCGTGCGCAGAGAGCCGATACCATCCTGAGGGAAGTCCCGCTGGAGCTGTTCGATGATGGTCAGATCCCCATCCAGCACATCCAGGGATTGCTGCGCGAAGTAGCCCATGATCAGGCTGGCGCCCAGACGCACGCTGCCGGCATCGGGCGTGCTCGCGCCGGCAATCATTTTGAGCAGCGTAGTCTTGCCCGCGCCGTTCTTTCCCATCACCGCCCAACGTTCGCCCCGCCGGATAGTGAGGCTGAACCCGTCGTAGATCACGCGCGATCCGTAGCTCTTGTGCAGATCCTCAATCACCGTTACCTGGTCGCCGGATCGCGGCGGAGCGCGAAATTCGAATTTCACCACATGGCGTTTCTTGGGCAACTCGATCTTTTCGATCTTGTCCAGCGCCTTGATACGGCTCTGCACCTGCGCGGCCTTGGCCGCGTGCGTCCGGAAGCGGTCTATGAAGCGCTGCTCCTTGGCCAGCATGGATTGCTGCCGCGCGAACGCAGCCTGCTGGTTGGTTTCGCGAATGCCGCGCTCCCGCTCGTAGAAATCGTAGTTGCCGGTGTAGGCGATAATCTCACCTGCGTCGATTTCCACGACTTTCGAAACGATGCGGTTCATGAATTCGCGGTCGTGCGAGGTCATCATCAGAGCACCCGCGAACGATTTGAGGAATTGTTCCAGCCAGATGATGGACTCGATGTCCAGGTGGTTGGTCGGTTCATCCATCAGCAAGACGTCCGGACGGCCCAGAAGCACGCGCGCCAGCGCAACGCGCATCTTCCATCCGCCGGACAACGCTCCAACATCGCCATCGATCTGATCGTCCTGGAAGCCCAGTCCGTGCAGCACTTCGCGCGCCTGCGCCTCCAGGGCATAGCCGTTCAGATGCTCGTATTCCTCCTGCACCTCACCGAAGCGCGCGAGTATCCGTTCCATGTCGCCGGCTTGCCCGGGATCGTCCATGGCGCGATGCAGATCCTCCAACTCGTGGTGCAAATCGCCCACTCGCCCACTGCCGGCGATGGCTTCGTCGAGCACCGAGCGGCCCTCCATTTCTTCCACGTCCTGGCGAAAGTAGCCGATCGTCATCCTCTTCGGAACCGAGACCTCACCCTCGTCGGGGTCTTCTTCCCCGACGACCATGCGGAAGAGAGTGGTCTTGCCCGAGCCGTTGGGGCCAACCAGTCCCACTTTTTCGCCAGGGTTCAACTGAAAGGAAGCGTCAACAAAGATCAACTGTCTTCCGTACTGCTTGTGGATATTCGAGAAGGAGATCATCCGACACTCCAAGTTAGCAGAGGCCGTCAAATTCCGAGCCCCGACCGTAAGGGAGCTGTGAAACAAATCGCTCTAAGATCAACACAGGCAAGAACGCCTGTGCCACAATTTGCGCGAACGCAGTGGTTACGTGCGGCACAGGCGTCCTTGCCTGTGCTGTCCCGGAATCCGGTTCGCCAAGGCGCTCTGAAAGACCAGGTTACCGGAGGGGATATTTCGGGTGTGCGACATTCGCTCCCTTACTTTACGGTCGCGGTTCTGAAAGCTCGATCTGAACCAGTTCGGCTTCTTCGGCGGACTTCTTCGGCGGCGTCAACAATGCGCGTGGAAGTCTGGAGCCGTACACCAAGCGCTCAATCCAGGGGAGGGCTCTGCGCACCGTCTTTCCATGCAGCAGCAGACTGCCGGCCACCAACAATGGATGTGGAATCGTGGTGCAGCAGCGGGAACAGATGTCGATTTCGTTGGCGCGCCGGGCCACGTGCAACATTCGCATGCGCTGCATTTCGACTGAATTCCAGATCTCGGCCAGAGGCTGCGCAGCGACATTTCCCAGGGGCTGGCCATCCAACATGTAGCTCTGGCAGCAAGGATAAACGTCGCCATTGTGCTTCACGTACATGGGTCCGCGCCACAAATAGTGGCACGGGTGCTTCCAGTCTTGCGGCGTGTGTCCGGCTTCGGGCTGCAGCAGATTTGTTTCGTCTTCTTTGATGCGAACCTGATCGATGCCCGGGATGGCGCTCCAGAAACGGATGAAATCGTCCACTTCGCCGGCGTTCCGTTGCATGCGCACCATCTGCACCACCACTTGCACTTTGGCGTTGCGTTCTTTTTTCATGCGGGCAAAGCGTATGAAGTTGTCGCGGACCTTTTCGAAATTCGCGCCCTTGCGGTAGTATTCGTAGGACTCCTTGGTGGCGCCATCGAAGCTCAGCGTGATGTGCTCGAGTGGGGTATCGAGCAGGCGGGCGCAAGTTTTTTCGTCGAAGAACGTCCCGTTGGTGGAAAGCAGCGTGGAGATGTTGTGGCGCTCGCAGTACTCGATGCGATCGAAGATTTTGCGGTCCATGAGCGGCTCGCCCAGGCCGATCAACATCATGTGCTCGGCGCTGCCGCCGGATTCCCGCACCAGGCGCGAGAAGATCTCTTCGGTCATGTCCGCCTTGGGTTGTTTATGAGTTTCGCGGGGACACATCGGGCAGTAGAGATTGCACTTGGCCGTCGTTTCGACGATGTACTCTACCGGCAGGGCGTTCAGCGAGGATTTGTGCCGCAGGTATCCCCACAGCAGTTTGGCACGGTTCCAGGCGCGCATGAGAACAAACTTCATTGTAGCTGGACGCCGGAAAACGGGCATAATGAATACGCCAACATCTCATGAAGATTGCCCTCACTGGCGCAACCGGGTTCCTGGGCACAAGGCTCACGAACAGTCTGTTGGAGGCCGGTCATTCCGTTCGGGCACTGGTGCGGCGGCGAGATGACCGGATTCCAACCGCGGTTCAAATTTATGAATGGGATTCCGCGCAGGGTGAGCCGCCGCCGGAGAGCCTGGACGATGCCGACGCCGTGATTCATCTTGCGGGCGAGCCGGTGGCGCAACGTTGGAACCCTGGAGTGAAGCGATTGATCCGCCGCAGCCGCGTGGATGGTACGCGGCATCTGGTGAATGCATTGTCGACGCAGGCGCGCCGTCCGCGAGTGCTGATCTGCGCGTCTGGGATTGGCATCTATGGTTCGCGCGGCGATGAAATCTTGACGGAGGCATCGGAGCCCGGCGACGATTTCCTGGCGCGCGTAGCAGTCGACTGGGAAAAATCGGCTGAGTTGGCGGAAGCTCTGGGAATCCGGGTAGTGCGTCTGCGACTCGGCGTGGTGCTGGGGAAGGGCGGCGCGTTGGCGAAGATGCTTCCGCCATTCCGCTTCGGCGTGGGCGGGCGAATCGGTTCCGGGCGGCAGTGGATGTCGTGGATTCACATCGACGACGTTATCGGATTGATCCAGTTTGCATTGGAGCATGACGCAATGGCCGGACCGGTGAACGCGACTGCGCCCGAGCCTGTGACCAATGCCGAGTTCACCCGTGAGCTGGCGGCTGCGCTGCACCGTCCCGCGGTTTTCCCCGTTCCGAAATTCGCTTTGAAACTGATGTTTGGTGAGATGGCGGAAGTAATCGTCGCCAGCCAGCGCGTGCTTCCGGAGGCGGGACAGAGGGCGGGTTTCCGTTTTCAATTCGCGGGACTGAGGCCCGGACTAGATCAAATACTGTCCAGCTAGATCGCGAAAGAGCGCGATCAATGGAACTGGGAACTCTTGAACACAGCCCCAGTACATCGTCGGTAAGAAGTCACCTGGCTCAAACAGCCAATCTAGAATCACTCCACTGGTGGATCTCGCATCAGATCCAAGCGGTCGAGTCACAGCTAGGGCGGTCATGATGACGATGGCTAGGCCGGAGAATACCATAGCCGTCAGAAGCTTTCGCCAACTCCGATGCATACGCGCCTTATCCGTACCTTGCCGAGCAGCGCCCGCGTCCGTCAGCTTCCGGGTTATGACGAGAGATCGCGACCTTGCTCGAGAATCCAAACTGAACCGTTACTTCTGCCCCGACTACCCTCTGGTAAAGCTGAGGCACAATAGTAGTATGCGGTGCATTTTGTGTCTGGTGACAGCCCTGGGCTTGACGGCGGCCGCGGAGATGAGTCTTACCGTCGATAAGCTGGTGGCGTTCGTCAAGTCTTCTGTGCAACTGAAGCAACCGGATAAGCAGGTGGCCGACTATCTTCATCACATAAAAATGGTGGAGAAACTGGAGGACCAAACCATCGAGGAGTTGCAAGGTTTGGGCGCCGGGCCGAAGACGGTGGGTGCATTGAAAGAACTGAGGGATGGCTCGGCCAGTTTGCGGGAAGCTGCGCCGCCACCTCCGAAACCGGCGATCATTCCATTGGCGGGGCCGGATTCGATCGAACAGGCGAAAATAATCGATGAGGTTCGAACGTACGCGCTGAACTATGCCAAGCAGTTGCCGAATTTCATCTGCGTGCAGGTAACGCGCCGGGACGTGGACCCAACCGGCACGGGAAGCAGCTACCATCACATGGATACCATCACGCAGCGCTTGAGCTACAACGAGAAGAAGGAAGATTATCAGGTAGTGCTGGTCAATAACCAGCCCGTCACCAACATGAAGATGGAACAATTGGGCGGCACGGTGTCGGCGGGCGAATTTGGCAGCATGATGAACAAGATCTTCGAACCGGAAACACAAACGCGCTTCGCCTGGGCACGATGGGCGACGCTACGGGGCCGCCGTATGTATGTATTCGCTTACGACGTGGAACAGGCGCACTCGGACTATCACGTTTCCGTGGATAAAACACTGGAAATCGTTCCGGCGTACCGCGGCGAAATTTTCGTGGATCGGGACAACAAGATGATCACGAAAATCACGTTGGTTCCTTTCGATCTCCCGGAGACTTTCCCGCTGCGCGATGTGAAGACGTCGCTCGATTATGACTTGACACCGATCGGCGACGCGCAATATATGCTGCCGCTGAAGGCGGTGATTACGTCGACGCGTTCAAACCGGTATCTCACCAAGAATGAGATCGAGTTTCGCTTGTACCGGAAGTTCGGAACGGAAACGACGATCAGATTCGAGCCGGAAGCGCTGCCGGATGACAGGACTAAAGAGAAGCCGCCGGAGCCGAAGAAACCCTAGAGGCAACCGCTCCCTCACGAGGCGGTGAAAAAACGCTCTAAGATCCACACAGGCAAGAACGCCTGTGCCACAATTTGTTCGCGATTTTTTCACAGCTTTTGACGGTGTTGCAAATTGGCGATGGCTGCTTGTGCGGCTGTAAGCGGGTCGGCTGCTTCGGGGCGGATAATCTCAATGGGTGCTGAGCCGGTTGGGCGCCAGCGCTGGAACATTCTTTCGGAGGCGAAGCCGGCGAAGATGCTCACCATGGGGATTCCGCAGGCGGCTGCGACGTGTCCACCGGCGGAATCGTAGCCGATGTACAACTTACTTTTCCGGATGTGCGCGGTAAAACCGGCGAAGGAGCCGTCCCACATTTCGATGCCTTCGCCAGATTTCGCTACTGCGCGCTCCACCCGATCAGCCTCTTCGCCACCGGCGCCTTTGTCGATCAGTACAGGACGAGGAAGACGCCGCAACAGTTCTTCTTCAAATGGATCTTCCACGCGCTTTGCGGGATTTTCACCCACGCCGAAACTGACTGTGGCCGCGTACTCGCGCGCGTCCAAGCCGGTCCGGATGTAGGCGCGCGCATCGGCTACAGCGAAGGTTTCTCTCACCCATCGACGCGTGAGATTCGAGAGCGGCTCCGCACTATCTCCGCCATAGGAGCGGCTTTCGAAAAAAAAATAGTCTTCTTCCGGGCAAATCGGAAGCAGACCGAGTTGCGTGAGCCGCGAGTCGGGATCGATTACGATGCTGCCAGGCAAACACACTGCGCCGCGCAATTCAGTCCAGATTGAGAGCCGGCTATCGAGCGTGCTGGAGCGGCCGTAGGCTATGGGAAAGTGTCGCAGCCGGGAATCGGCGGCGAAGAGCTCCCAACTTTTTCGCGGGCCCACGAAATAGATTTGTGCTTTCGGAAACGCTTGCGTGGCCGCATCCAGCATGATGCTGGTGATGGCAACGTCGGCGCCCAAGGTGACTCGAGACAGCACGAATACGTTGCGGATGCTGGCGGGATCGCGAGTAAATTTTCGCGGGCGGCGAATGCGCTCGTAGCGCGCGGCCAGATGTTCAACGTGCAGGTCAGGAATACGGCGGGCGATCACTTCCGAAAAAAGACCGGCGTAGACGCCGCACAGCCGCGGTTCAAATAAATCGCCCAGCCGCTCCACGACGATGCGGAACAGCGCGCGATTGCCCGCGTCCGCGATCAATCCATCGAGCAACCGCGCGGGCCACGGTCTGCCGGCCAGGCAATGATCGAGCAATTCCTGGGCGAGCCGATCAGCCGAGGTACTTTCCAATCAGCAACTCCAGTTTTCCGCGAGTGGTTTCCGGCACCGCTTTCGGATCGGTGATGAGAGCGTGGGCGAGCGCCGATCCGCACTTGCATTCCCTCGCGGCGGGCATGCTCGCAACCGAGGCCGCAACCACCTTGCACGCGTTGGCGGCGTTGTGCGTCAGGTTGGCGATGATGTCGGTGACGCTCACCGCGGCATGCTCTTCGTGCCAACAGTCGTAGTCCGTCACCATGGCTACCGTAACGTAACAGATCTCGGCTTCGCGCGCGAGTTTGGCCTCCTGCAAATTGGTCATGCCGATGACGTCCATGCCCCAACTGCGATAGACGTTCGATTCGGCCCTGGTGGAAAACGCCGGCCCCTCCATGCACAGATACGTGCCGCCTTGGCCCACATCGACGCCGGCGGAAACGCACGCTTGCGCCACCACTTCGGAAAGTTGCGGGCAAACCGGATCGGCGAAGCTGATGTGCGCGACGATTCCTTCGCCGAAGAATGTGGAGACGCGGCCGCGCGTGCGATCGAAAAACTGATCGGGAATTACGAACTTCAGCGGCGGATGTTCCCGCTTGAGCGAGCCGACCGCGCTCAGCGAGATGAGCCGCTCCACGCCAAGCTGCTTGAAGCCGTAGATATTCGCGCGAAAGTTCAATTCCGACGGCGACACGCGATGCCCGCGCCCATGCCGCGCGAGAAACGCTACTTCCTTGCCAGCCAGCAGCCCGATCACGTATTCGTCGGACGGCCGGCCCCAGGGACTGTCGAGCAGGATCTCTTCCTTCACTTCAAATCCGGGCATGGAATACAAACCGCTGCCGCCGATAATTCCGATAGTTGGTTTCATTCCTGTATCAATTCCAGCAGTACGCCGCCGGTTGAAGACGGATGCACGAAAACATAGAGGTGTCCGCCGGCGCCGGGCCGCGGATCGTTCAACAAGCGCGCTCCGTTCTGCTTGAGACGCTCAACGGTTGACACCAGGTCCGGCACTTTCAGCGCGATGTGATGCAAACCCTCGCCGCGCTTCTCGATGAACTTCGCGATCACGGAATCGGGGTCGGTGGCTTCCAACAACTCGATCCGCGAGTCGCCCGCGGGCAGCATCGCAACCTTCACCTTTTCCTGTTCCACCGTCTCGCGCAAACTGACAGAGAGGCCGAGTTGTTGCTCGTAGAAGCTCAAGGCCTTCTCCAAAGAGGTTACCGCGACGCCTAAGTGATCAATTCGCATTTCGTTGCAGCCAGTCATGAACGATAGTGTACGGATCGCGACGCCGCGCTACGATGTCCTGGGCGGCTGCCTGAAAATCCAAGTCTCCGAAACGTTCGAGCACGCGCTCACGCAACATTTCACGAAGGCGCATGCTCCAATTTTCAACCGCGCGATCTTTGCCGCCGCCGCGCTCCAAAAACGATCGTACCGCGCTGAGGGCTTCGGGGATGCCCTGGCCCTCGGACGCCACGGTTCGCACGATCGGCGGAACCCAACCATCTCTCCGCGTCGACAGACTTTGGATAGCCTTTATCTCGCGTTCCAATTGATCGGCTCCGGGTTGATCGGATTTGTTGATGACGAAGACGTCCGCGATCTCCATGATCCCGGCCTTGATGGCTTGCACGTCGTCGCCCATGCCGGGCACCAGAACAACTACCGTCACGTCGGCGAGCCGCGCGATCTCGACTTCATCCTGTCCCACGCCGACGGTCTCAATCAGTATGACGTCTTTGCCCGCCGCGTCCAGCAGAACCGCCATGTCCGTGGATGCGGCGGCCAAGCCGCCCAGCCAACCACGTGTCGCCATCGATCGGATAAACACACCTTCGTCGGCGTGATGGCTGAGCATGCGGATGCGATCGCCGAGAATCGCGCCTCCGGTGTAAGGGCTGGTGGGATCCACCGCGAGTACGCCGACGGCTTTGTTCTGCTCGCGCAATTCGCGGATAAAGCGATCCACCAATGTGCTCTTGCCCGCGCCGGGCGAGCCGGTGATGCCGATGACTTTGGATTTGCCGGTGTTGGGGAATAGTTCCTGTAACAGAGTCTCGGCTTCGGGGTGGCGGTTTTCAACCGCGGTGGCGGCGCGGGCCAGGGCACGGAGATCGCCAGCGAGGATTTTTTGAGACCAGTGGGACATTTAGGAGCTGTGAGCTGGCCGCATCAACTTTTCAAGAGCTGCCTGGCGATCACCATGCGCTGGATTTCGCTGGTACCTTCGCCGATGGTGCAGAGTTTGACGTCGCGATAGAATTTCTCCACGGGATAATCCTTGATGAAGCCATATCCGCCGTGGATCTGGACGGCCTCGTTGGCGGCGCGCACGGCAACCTCGGAGGCAAAAAGTTTCGCCATCGAAGATTCCTTGGTCACGCGCTGGTTTTGATCTTTCATCCAGCCGGCGCGATAAGTGAGCAAGCGAGCGGCGTCGATTTCGGTGGCCATGTCCGCCAGCTTGTTTTGGATGGCCTGGAATTCCGAGATGGGCCGCCCGAATTGTTTGCGCTGCTTGGAATATTTCAAGGCCGCTTCGTAGGCGCCCTGGGCGACGCCTACTGAAAGCGCCGCGATGGAGATGCGGCCGCCATCCAGGATGCGCAAGCTATCGACGAATCCCTCGCCCTGCTTGCCAAGCAGTTGCGATTCAGGCAAACGGCAATCCGTGAAAATAACTTCGCCGGTAGCGCTGGCACGCATTCCAAGTTTGTTTTCTTTCTTGCCGACATGAAAGCCGGGGACGCCGGTTTCGAGAATAAACGCGGAAATGCCGTGGTGCGATGCCGCGCGGTCGGTCATGCCCATGGCCACGCAGACGTCGGCGTACTGGGCGTTGGTGGTGAACGTTTTGGAACCATTCAGGACCCAGCACTGACCCTGTTTCACAGCCTTGGTGCGCGTTCCACCGGCGTCGGATCCGGCCTCGGGCTCCGTGAGAGACCAGCAACCAATCCACTCGCCGGTGGCCAGTTTCGGAATGTACTTGCGGTGTTGTTCTTCGCTGCCGGCCAAATAAATATGATTGGTGCAAAGCGAATTGTGGGCCGCGACAATGAGGCCGACGGAGGGATCGACGCGCGCCAGCTCTTCGATGATGATGGCGTAATCGATGTAGCCGAGCCCGGCGCCGCCCAAGTCCTCCGGGAAAATCGCGCCTAGAAATCCAAGCTTGCCGGCCTCCTTGATAGCGTCGAGCGGAAAGATTTGATCTTCGTCCCACTCCAGCACGTGAGGCGCGATCTCAGCTTCCGCAAAGTCCCGGACTGTCTTGCGAAGCTGAATCTGCTCCTCGGTGTATTCAAATTCCATCGCGAATCAGACGATCGCTTCCTTCTGAGCGTCCCAGCGCATGGTACGGTTGCGCCGGTAACTCTCCACCGACATCCGGCAAGCGATGGATACGCGAAATCCAAGGTCGAAAGAACAATTCGGTTCTTTGCCGGTGCGAATGCAGTCGAGAAAATTCTGCATGTGCGCGTTGGCGGGAGCGGTTGTCTTTCCTAACATCTCGACGCCGTCGGGGCGATTGATTTTCTGCGGAAGATAGCGGATGGACTGGCCTTTCGAGATGGTCCCATCGGTGCCCAGCACATCTTCGGTGACACCCAGTTGATTGTTGCCGAAGCCCGAGTCCCAACTGATGAGTATTTCTTCGGGCTGCTCCAGCGTGACGTTCATGGTGTCGGGAACTTCGCGGCCGTCCTTCCACAAATACAGTCCGCCGGTCATGGTGACAGCTTTCGGAATTTGCAGATTCATGGCCTTGTACCAGAACGAAACCTGATGGCACATGTTCTCGTAAACATTGCCGCCGGAATAATCCCAGAAGAATCGCCAGTTGATATAGCGGTTGGGGTCGAAGTCATGCTTATCGGCCTCGCCCTGGAATGAATCCCACAAAATGTTTTCGGGGTTCATGTCCGGATAGACCGGACGCGCCCACTGCGGTTTCCCGTGCGGAGTGTTCCGGTACATATGCATGTGCACAGCGGTGATCTTGCCGACGTAGCCGCTGGCTAAAAAGCTTTTCGCGTCGGGCATCTGGCCGGAAGAGCAGCCCTGATGGCCCACCTGCACGATCAATTTTGGATTTTTTCGATAGGCCGCGCGCATGCGCTTGGCATGCTCGACGGTGAACGCCATCGTTTTTTCCTGATAGACATGCTTGCCGGCTTCCATGGCATGGACGAAGTGTTCGCAGTGCAGGTGCTGCGGGGTGGCAATGATGACGGCGTCGATGCTCTTGTCATCCAGCAGGCGGCGATGATCCAGGTAGGTGGCGGCGCCGGGAACCAATTGTTTGGCATCTTCGAGCCGCTTGGTGTAGATGTCGGAGAAGGCCACAAAGTCCACATTGGGACACGCCAGAGCCCAGCGCGTGACTTCGGCGCTGCGAGCGCCGATGCCGATAATTCCCATGCGAACGCGATCGTTGGCCCCCAGGACGCCGCTCGGAGAAGCGAGCGTGGTGGCGAGGCCGGTCGCCATAGTGCCGATAAATTTGCGCCGTGAATCGATCATTGTGCCCTTTTGTGGTTCAATCTCAATCTTAGAACATACGGGTGGTTGGATGCCTTTGGTACGCGGCACGGTAGGATAGCGCTATTGGGGTGCCGACGCATGATATTTGAAAATCAACTCCTTACGACACGTGGCGCGGTCTCTCAGGCGGCTGCATCGAGACTTATCTCGATGCTCGGCGTGCGAAAAGCATCGAGACGAGTCTCGAGGCCGCAGACACGAGTGTCCGCGCCACGTACGGCATCCGCTTCCTTGCGGTCGCGGTTCTGAATCGGGCTGGCTTATGATGCTTGTGCCCGATAGTCCCGAAGAATTGGCGGCGCAGTTAGCCGATGCGAGCGCTCATGGTCAGTCGATTGGGTTGGGCGGGAATTTCACCAAGGCGGGGATGGGTGGGCCGATCGCGGCGGCCGATGTTACCATCTCGACGGCGAAATTGAATCGCGTGCTGCAGTACGAGCCGCGCGACCTTACGATCAGCGTGGAGGCGGGCATTACTTATCGGGAGTTGAGCCGTGTGTTGGCGGAGCATGGGCAGATGATTCCGCTGGATCCACATTTCTCCGATCGCGCCACAGCCGGCGGAATCGTTGCGGCAAATGTCAGCGGACCGCGACGGCGTCTCTATGGGACCGCCCGCGACATGGTGATCGGCATGACCTTCGCGACGTTGGAAGGGAAGCTTATCCGAACTGGGGGAATGGTGGTCAAGAATGTCGCTGGGCTGGACATGGGCAAGCTCTTGATTGGATCGTTCGGGACGCTGGCGGCGATCGCCATAGTGAATTTCCGGGTTCATCCCGCGCCGCACGCGACGCGAACTTTCGTTTTGGAATTCGCGAACGTAGGCGACGCGATGGCGGCCCGCGATGCAGTGCTCAAGAGCGAGTTACAGCCATCGTCGATCGACATTCTCAAATCGGAGGGAAGCTGCCGGCTGTTGATACGGGCTGGGGGAAGCGCCGCGGTGCTCGACCGTTATTCGCGCGAATTTACCGGGGCGCGGGTGCTGGAGGGCGATGAGGAGAGCGATCTATGGACTGAGATTTGCGAGTTCACGCCGCGATTTCTTGCCGCCAATGTCAGCGGCGCGGCGCTGCGGATGTCGTGCGCGCTCTCGCAGGTTGGCCGGGTGTTGAATTGGATGCCGGCGACGGCATTGGCTCGGGCGGGCTCGGGCGTCTGCTATGGATATTTTCCGCAGGCCCAAGAGTTGACTCATTTCACGGACTTCGCCCCCGGTTCCGTGATCGAATTCTCCCCGCGGAGTTTTCGCGAAAAAGCAGACCTCTGGCCGGAGCCCGGCAGCGACTTTGAGATGATGAAGAAGATCAAGGACATGTTCGATCCGCGAGGTCTTCTGAATCGCGGCAGGCTGTATGGCCGCATCTGAAATCATCCAGTTCGACAAGCCACAACAGATCGATCTGGATAAGTGCGTGCATTGCGGACTGTGCCTCAACGCATGTCCGACGTATCGCGAATTGCGGGTCGAAATGGATTCGCCGCGTGGACGCATCTACCAGATGGCGCAGGTGTCGAGCGGCGCGGCGCAGATAACCGAGTCCTACATCGAACATATCGAACTGTGCCTGGCCTGCCGCGGATGTGAAACAGCGTGCCCGTCGGGTGTGCAGTATGGGCGCCTGGTGGAGGCCGCGCGGGCGGAGATTGAAGCGGTCATCCAGCGTCCGCGGACAATTCGGCTGCTGCGCCACGCGGTGTTTCGAAAGCTGCTGCCCTCCCGGTTCAATCTCGGAATGATGGGAGCATTGCTCTACCTTTACCAGGCCAGCGGACTTAAGAGGCTGGTTCAGACGCTCGATTTCTTGCCGCGCAGACTGCGGGAGCTGGAGAGCCTTGCGCCCGAGATCGAGATTCCTTTCTCGTTTCGGCATTACGGGAAAGTGCTGCAACCTGAAGGCGCGGTGCGCTATCGCGTGGCGTTGCTGGGCGGCTGCGTGGCAAACATCAGCTTCGCGCGGCTGAACGATGCCACTATTCGCGTACTTCGCAAGAATGGCTGCGAAGTTTCGGTTCCAGCCGCCCAGACCTGCTGTGGCGCGCTGCACGTCCACGCGGGCCTGCCGGAGGATGCGCGAAAACTGGCGCGGCAGAACATCGATGCACTGCTGGACGGAAACTTCGACGCCCTCATAACCAACGCCGGCGGGTGCGGTTCCACATTGAAGGAATACGGCGAACTGCTGGAGCATGACGCGGAGTATGCGGAGAAGGCTCGGCGATTTTCCATGCTGGTCAAGGACGTTAACGAGTTTCTGGCGTCCATAGATCTCAATCCGAATATGCAGGCTGTGCCGGTGACAATTACGTATCAGGATTCATGCCACCTGGCGCACGGTCAACGAATTCGATCGGCGCCGCGGAAGCTGCTCGCGGCTATTCCGAAGCTGGAGCTGCGCGAGATGACGCGCTCCGACCTGTGTTGCGGCAGCGCGGGGATTTATAATTTGGTCCATACCGATATGGCGCTGGCGCTGCTGAAGCAGAAAATGGATTGCGTGAATGCTACTGGGGCAGCGGTGATCGCGACGGCGAATCCGGGCTGTATGCTGCAGCTTCGCGCGGGCGTGCGGATGTTTGGGAATGCACAGAAGGTGGCGCACGTGGTGGAGCTGTTGGATCAGGCTTACGGCGAGGAACACTCCCTTACGGTCGTGGTTCCGAAAGCAGTGTGAAAACTGCGCCGCCGTTGGGGCCGTTGGCGGCTCTGACGGAACCACCGTTCTGCTCCACGAGCGATTGCACAACGTACAGGCCCAAGCCGGAGATAATCGACTTGGTGGAAACTCGTGGATCGAAAATCCTCGGGAGAAGCTCCGGCGAAATTCCCGGACCATCGTCGCTCACCACGATTTCGACACCCCTGGCTCGAGTGCGGATGTTCTTCGCGCCGGCTTGGGCCGAGTTCAGAAACAAATTCACCAGCACTCTCTCCCACTGCGCGGCGTCACCGCTTAAACGGAAATCGGGATCGATCTCATGCACGAATTCGATTTTCGGGCCATTGGCGCACTCCAGATAATCACGGCAGAACTGAATTGCGTTCTCAAGCACGGGAGCCAGGTCCGTGGCGGAGCGGTTGGAATCGAGGATGCTGTGGACAATTCTCTGACCGCGGTCAACGCTACGTTGGAGCGTGTGCGCCAGCTTCCGCCACTTCGGGTCCTCCCCCAGCAGCTCCGCACTTTCCCCGATGGTCTGAAACACATTGTTCAGATCGTGGACCAAGCCCTCGAGCGTAAGATCAGCGCTGACCATACAGATTCACCCCCAGATTCACCCCGCGACTCGATGTAGTGTATCGAAAAATTCAGGGAAAGACACGGAGGCTGCCTCGGCGCCTTCCACGACGCACGGGCCATCGGCGGCCAAAGCGGCGACTGAAAACGCCATGGCGATGCGGTGATCGCCGAAAGAATCGAGTTCGGCGGCGTGAAACTTCTGACGGCCGGGAACTTCAAAGCCGTCCTCATGAACCTCGATCGACAGGCCCAAACGCCCGAAATTTTCGGCGATGGTGGCGATACGATCGGTTTCTTTCACGCGCAACTCGGCCGCGTCGCGCACCACCACGCCTTCGTCGCTGGCCGCCCCGAGCACCGCCAATACAGGGATCTCATCGATGAGCGCCGCGGTGCGAGCTTTTTCGATCAGCCCTCCGCGGATGGTCGATTTTTGCACTTGTACGTCGCCGATCAGCTCGCCGCCGATGGACGAGAGGTCCAATATCTTGATCCGCGCGCCCATTTCCGACAGCAGATCGAGCAAGGCCGAGCGCGTGGGATTCAGTCCGACGGAATGAATCGTGAGATTGGATTCGCCGACGATGAGCGCGGCTACCAGGAAGAACGCGGCGGAAGATAGATCGCCCGGCACGCGCAGCTCACGCGCCTGCAAGCGCGGCCTGCCGGTGACAGTGATCGACCGCTTCTGCACGTCGACATCGGCGCCGAATTCGCGCAACGCAAGCTCGGTGTGGTCGCGAGTACGGATCGGCTCGTGAACCGTCGTGCGGCCATCGGCGTACAATCCGGCGAACAATACACAGCTCTTGACCTGCGCGCTGGCCACGGGCAGAGTGTACTCCAGGGGCCGGAGCTTCGTTCCGTGAATGGTGAGCGGCGGAAAGCGATGGTCACGAGCTTCGATGCGCGCATTCATTTCTTGAAGCGGAGTCATGATCCGCGCCATGGGCCGCCGTGTCAGCGATTCATCGCCGCCGATACGAGTCACAAATGGCTGGGCTGCCAGAATACCCGAAAGCATCCGAATGGTAGAGCCCGAATTTCCGGCGTCAAGCATTTCCGCGGGCTCACGCAGCCCGTCCAGGCCGCGGCCGTGGATGCATGTTTTTCCATTCCGCACTTCGATTTCGGCGCCGAGAGCGCGCATACACGCCAGCGTCGACTGGCAATCCGCGCCGCTGGAATAATTTTCGATCCTGGTGACACCGTCGGCTATGGCGGCCAACATTCCGTAGCGATGCGAAATAGATTTGTCGCCGGGAAGTTGGATGGCTCCGCTGACAACACTGGTAGGGCTGATTTGCTCCCGCATGGAATAAGAGCTAGTGTAGCTGAATAAGGGAAGGAAGAACTCGATGGAAAACAAGCTGAGCCGGCGAAACTGGATGAAGAGTTCAGCGGCGCTCACCGCAGCCGCGGCGGCAACCGGGCCGATGGCATTGGCTCAAAGTCCGAAGAACATCGTGATCTCGAGCGCTAACGGTTTGCAGGCCTCTAAGAAGGCGATGGAGACGCTTCGGTCCGGCACCGATACCTTGGACGCGGTCATCGCCGGCGTGAACATCGTCGAGTTGGATCCGAACGATCATAGCGTGGGCTACGGCGGGCTGCCGAACGAAGAAGGGGTGGTGGAGCTCGACGCCAGCGTGATGCACGGGCCGTCGCGCCGGTGCGGTTCCGTGGCGGGTATCACGGGCTGCAAGACGCCTTCGAAGATCGCGCAGTTGGTAATGACCGAAACGGACCACATCATGCTGGTGGGTGGCGGCGCCGCGAAATTCGCGCGCGAGATGGGGTTCAAGGAAGAGGATTTGCTGGTCGAGGATTCCCGCGTGGCCTGGCTGGTGTGGAAGCGTTCCATGCGCGACAGGGCCGGCCACACGAACTGGTCGGGCGAGCTGGAGGCCGGACCCAAGACAGCGCGAATGCAGGAAGCTTTTCCAAACGTGGATAAGAAGACGTTGGCTTGGGCCATGGATGTCGCGGTGCATCCTCCGACGGGCACCATCAACTGTCTCGCGCTGAATTCCAAAGGTGAGATGTCGGGCGTGACGACCACCAGCGGGATGGCCTGGAAGATCGCGGGCCGCGTGGGCGATTCGCCGATCATCGGGGCCGGTTTGTATGTCGATCAGGACGTCGGGGCAGCGGGGTCCACCGGCCGCGGTGAAGAAAATATTCGCATCGCCGGCGCGCATACCATTGTTGAGAATATGCGCCACGGCATGACTCCAAAAGAAGCGGGGCTGGATGCTCTAAAGCGAGTCTCGCGCAATTTTAGGGACGACAAGGCGTGGCTTTCGGCGATTGACATTCAATTCTACGCGCTTCGCAAAGACGGGATGTATGCGGGAGTATCGTTGTGGAATGTGGACGCAAGTCAGGCGCGGCGTAGACCTTTCTTCGCGGTGACCGACGGAGGCGACAGCAGGCACGAACCCTGCGTGACGCTCTACGACCGATAAATAAAAATCGCTTTAAGATCCACACAGGCAAGAATGCCAGTGCCTGGAGTTTGGACATTCTTATGTGGGCAGGAGGGCATCCCGCGGGGGATTGCTAATCCGCCTGGTGTTGGATCCGGAATTACTTACGGGCCGATTGCCAATCGGCGGCAGGTTACCAACCTGCCCTACACAGGCAAGAATGCCTGTGCCACATTAACCGTTCAATCCCCACTGGTCGTCGAATTGGTTCAACCGTTGCCGGCAAAGTTCGCAAACCAGGAGGTGCTCTTCCACCTGGGCAAGGCGCGGCTCTTGAAGAATACCCTTACTGTATTCGGCCAGCCATTCGGTGGGAACGTGCTCGCTTGGCATTCGCGTGCAACCCGCGACATTCGGGCGCGGGATTAACATCCGCGTCTTATCCAAGTATATGCTCAACCATATGAACAAATACTTGAGACGTGGCTTGATCGGCATGATCGCGGGTCTGATCGCGGCCCTTCCGCTGGCAGCTACACAGGAGACCGTACTCACCGGCATTCTGCTTGCGACTTTGACTGGAGCGGCATATGCAACCGCCTTCCGGCCCACGCCGCGAGCCTACGCGGATAGCGCCATGACGGCGGCCGCGTTGGGTGTGCCGGCGTGGGTCGTCACCGGCGTCATTTTATTTCCTCTATTTGCCGGCGAGACGCCAGAATGGTCAAACCAAGAGATGCGCGACCGGTTTCCGGAACTGGTCGGTTGGGTTTTATATGGCGGCGCGCTGGGATTGATCGCCCAGGCATTGAACGATCTCGCGCTGGCGAAGCTGGGGCCCGAGCCGGAACCACCTCGCGCTGCGCCACCGATACCAAAACATATCGTCATCCTGGGCGGTGGATTCGCGGGGATGACCACGGCGCAAAATCTGGAGGAAGTATTCGGGGCCGACCGCTCCGTTTCGTTCACATTGGTAAGCGAGACCAACGCGCTGCTGTTCACGCCGATGCTGGCTGAAGTGGCTGGCAGCAGCCTGGAGCCGAGTCACATCAGCACGCCGCTCCGCACCAGTTTGCGGCGCACGCAGGTGGTCCGCGGAAAAGTCAGTGAAATTGAACTGGAGTCGCGTAAGATCCGAATCGCGGCGGAAGGCGGGGCCACGCGCGAGTTGGCCTACGACCATATCGTGTTCGCCCTCGGCGCCGTTTCGAACTACCTGGGCTTGCGGAATGTGCAGGAACTGGCTTTCGATTTCAAGTCGCTCCTGGATGCTATCCGCATTCGCAATCATGTTATCGACATGTTCGAGCAGGCGGATCGCGAGACCAACGCAGAAGTGCGGCGCGAGATGCTTAGCTTCGTGATAGCCGGCGGAGGATTCGCGGGCGTGGAGCTGGCTGGAGCGCTCAACGATTTCTCGCGTGGAATTTTGGCGGACTATCCGAACATCAACCCCGAGGACGTGCAGGTGGTGGTGGTTCACGCGCGCGATCGAATCTTGCCGGAGCTGAGCGAATCGTTGGGCCGCTACGCGCAGGAGAGCATGGCAATGCGCGGCGTCACGTTCCGGCTGGATTGCCGCTTGACCGATTGCCGGCCTGGAAATATCGTGCTGAGCGATGGTGAAATTCGCGCTCGAACGTTGGTCTGGACCGCGGGAACGGCGCCCAATCCCCTGCTTAAGACTTTGCCGATCGAGACAGACCGCCGGGGCGCGGTGATCGTGGAGAGCACGATGGCTGTGGCGGGACATTCAGGCGTGTGGGCGGTGGGCGATTGCGCCGCGCTGAAGGACGGAAAAACCGGCAATCCCTGTCCACCCACGGCGCAGTTCGCATTGCGCGAAGCGCGAACCCTCGCTCGAAATATCCGGGCCGCGATACAAGGCCGACCGCAGCAGCCTTTCCATTTCGATTCACTCGGCGCGCTGTGCGTGGTTGGACATCAAACGGCTTGCGCCGAACTGACGGTTCCGTTCGCGCGACAGAAGTCGATGCGCTTCCGCGGGCTGCTGGCGTGGTTGCTCTGGCGCGGCATCTATCTTGGAAAACTACCCGGCCTGGAGCGCAAAGTTCGCGTGCTCACGGACTGGGCGATCGAATTATTTTTCCCCCGCGATATTGTTCAAACCATCGAGTTGAAATAGACCATGTCTCCCACTGGGATCGCTTCTTCAACTTCGAATGCATTGCCGGTTTCTCATCGGGCTGTGCCAATTTTGGCGTGCGGGGTAACCGGACTCCTGGGAGGTCTGGCTTTGATGGCCAGCACCCATGCCGGCATCTTTGCCGGACCAATATCCGGAACCGTTTTTGGTGTGCTCTTCGCTGTCGTGTTCGCCAACCGCGCCACGGACCGCGGCTCGGGTTTGCTTTGGGGACTGGCTTATGCGCTCTTGTTGTGGCTGGCAGTGGTGCCTGGCGCTCAGGTGATCGCCGCTAATCTTTCGAGCGCCTTTGAAACGCAGCGAGACAATTTTCCGGAATTAGCCGGATACATTGTTTCTTATGGACTGCCGCTAGGCCTGGTGCTGGGAACGTTGGGAGGCCGGCGCAACCGTGCGATTCTTCCGGCCCTCAGCTTCGCGCGCGCGATAGTGGGTGGCGGGATCGCGGGGATCGCGGGCGGTTGGGCATTCGGAAAATGGATGGAGCAGGTCGATTTCTATCCAGTGATCGCCAGTCTGGTTGGGTCGACGTCGCCGATGGTGGGCAAGACGATCCACTTTCTTTTCGCGGCCATTATTGGCGCAAGCTTCGGCCTGTTGTTCCAGCGCGACGTGCGCGGCTACGGTTCCAGCATGGCTTGGGGCATGACGTACGGGATCTTCTGGTGGTTTCTGGGACCGCTCACTCTGCTGCCGCTCTGCTTGGGAAAACCCGTGGATTGGTCGCACACCCGCGCCGAGGAACTGTTCGGTTCGCTGATCGGCCATATCGTTTATGGCCTTATGGTGGGGTTGCTCTACGCATTTGTGGACAGGTTGTGCGTCCGTTTTCTGACCGAGACGGACCCGATTCACCGCGAGCCGGAGGGCCCTGGCGTACGTCTGATCCGATCCGTGCAATGGGGCGCAGTGGCAGGACTGGCCGGCGGATTGCTGTACACCCTGGTGCTGGTTGCAACTAAATCTCTGGGACAAATCGCCGCTATTGTGGGAGGAACTTCATCGGCGTTGGGACTTGTGGTACACCTGTGCATCAGCATCTTGCTGGGCATCAGCTACGGAATTTTGTTCCAGCGTGAAGCTCCGAACCTTGCTTCCGGGATTGCGTGGGGACTTGTTTACGGGCTCATCAGTTGGTTCGTGGGACCACTCACGCTTTTCCCGCTCGCTCTGAAAACGGGTGAAGTGTGGACGGCAGCCGCGGCAGGCGCGCAGTTCCCTTCTCTGGTTGGACATTTGATTTATGGATCGGTTGCGGCGGCGGCTTTTTGGCTGCTGGAGCGCCGTCATAGCGATTGGCTTTTGCTCGATCCACGACTGGCCGCCCGCGAAGAGCGATTGCGCCGCCCGCTGGGAACGTCCGCGCCGGCGCTGTGGCTGTTTGTGCTGGGCATGGGCGTGCTGCTGCCGATTTTGTTGGCGTAAACAGGCCTAATTAACACTCCCTTACGGTCGTGGTTCTGAAACGGCGATCGATACTGCCGAACCGTGAGCGTCAGCGGCCTCTAGAGCACTTTGCAAACTTCGTCGAACTCGAAGCGGGGGCTGCGTGGGAACAATTTCGACGGGTCGCCATGGCCCAGATTGCATAGGAAATTCGATTTGACCGCTGCCAGTTCGCCTGTAAAGAATTCTGCATCTACTTTGGCGTTATCGAAACCCGACATGGGGCCGCAATCCAGGCCGACTGATCGAGCGGCGAGAATGAAGTAGCCCCCCTGCAAACTGCCGTTCCGGAAAGCGCTGGTTTCCGCGAATTGTGGCGAGTTCGCAAACCAGCTTCGCGCGTCCTGGTTGTGCGGAAACAATCGCGGAAGATGGTCATAGAACTTTGTGTCGTGGCCAATGATGGCGGTAACCGGCGCGGCCATGGTCTTATCCGCGTTGTTCGGCGACAGTGCCGGAAGGAGCCGTTGCTTCGCTTCCGGCGTACGAAGAAATAAGATTCTCGCGGGCGACATATTTGCGCTGGTCGGTCCCCATTTCATGAGGTCGTAGAGCTGCCGCAGCACATCGTCGCTTACGGGCTTATCGAGCCATCCATTATGGGTACGCGCTTTGCGAAAGAGAATATCGAGGGCTTCGTCTGAAACGGTATTGGTCAAGGGAACCTCTACCGACTAGTAAAGCACGAGCTACTTTCTTGGAGGCGGCGCCCCAACTGTTTCTGAGCGTGCTGCGCCATTTTTAGGATGCAAAAGATTTTATGTTGGCATCTTTCGCGGTTTTAGATTCCTTGCGGAATTCGGCGACATCCTCCACGTGGTCCTTTACCATGGCATTGATATAAGCGCGATCGACCTGTGGTCCCGAAAGTGTCGGAGAGAGGGTGGCAATGCGGGTCTGGTAAATTCGCGAGGTTACAAATCGGCGGCGTTCAGAAATTCGCCAGCGGCTTGCCTTTCAATTTGAAGTCGTTGTCGTGCCAGTTCAAGCTGAACTCCACCTTGTCAAACCGGACGTCGATGCCTTGCTGCCATCCATCGGGCTTGATTTGCAGCGTCCTTGGGTACGAGACTTTTTCTTGCAGGAAATAATCGGAATAAGTCACGATCGCCGAGCCGACGCCGGTGGCCGTGGTAATCCGCACGCGCTGCGGCCGCAAATGATCGTCCAGTCCGATAAAGATCTTTTCGGTTCCACCTTCAGCCGCCAGCGCGAACTCGTCGCCGCCGGCCGGTAGATCGTGGTTCGCCACCATCTTGAACTGCGGATTCTGCAGCCGCTGCATCAAGGCCGCGAGCTGATAGTCTCGAATCAAACCGAAGTTGGTAGGCAAGTCTTGCACGTCCTGCCCCTTGACGTGCTTGCTCACCTTGTACTCACTGCCGGCAAACGCCACCTCATGCAGGACTCCATCGCCGGCTCTCACCTGGAATAGCGCGCGATCCTGTTTGTTCCGCATGGCCAACGTCCAACGAAGGCTCTTGCCGTCGCGAGTGCCGATGGTGGCGCTGCCCAGCGCCTGAACGGACGCAAGCGTATTGATTCCATTCTGCCCGCCGATCGCGCTCAGGACCTTTTGGAAAAGCTCGGAGCCGAAAGCTTCCTGGGTCTTGCGATCGGGTTCAAGGACCGTTGAAACCGGCGACGTTTTGTCCACTTCCACGCTCACCTTGCTCTGCGCGCCGATGTAGCCCGCCTTCTTGAAGTCTATGGTCCAGGTACCGGCGGAAAGCCCTCGCACTTCCAACGTCCCGCTCCGGGTAGATCCAAGAGACGTTCCGTTGAGTGTGATTTCGCATTCCGAAGGGGCGCAGGTAAGCGCCAGTCCGCCCAGCGGCTTCGGCGCGGCGGTCACTGACGCGACGGTGTACTTTACGCTCTTGACCAGTTTCAGCATGTCTTCCGATACGCCGGCCGTTTTGAGTTTTTCGATCTGTTCGGGAGATGGCGAAAAACTGAGTCCGCGAGCCTGAATTGCTTCCCTTCGCCTTCGCCAGGGGATTGCATTTTGTCCCAGCAGGCGCTGCAATTGTTCGAAACTGAAAGGGCCGCCGCTGAGAAACGGGTCGTTGTTCTTGGACCGAACCGCAACCGGCGAAACGGGCACGCTTTGGGCCGCGGAAAAACTGGCCGGCACTGCCGCGAGCAAAACGGCCGCCCGCAATAACCGGCTAGCTCGTTTTGTCCGCACTTTACTTCATTTCCTCTTCGGCGTCCTGCGCACCGCGGACTCTTTTCTTCCACGCCCGAGCTTCGGGGCTGGTTGGGTTCACCGCCAAGACCTGATTCACCAGCCGCATGGCCTTGTTGTAGTAGCCCGCTTGCCACGCCGATTTGACTTGCGCGAGCAAGGCTGTTTCTTCCGGTGTCGGGGTAGCTGGAGCCACTGTCGCGGAAGGTGTGTCCGTGGTAGGGACGGCGGTGGGTTGCGCCGGCAATGGTTCCTTTGCCTGAATTACCGGCTTGGGCTCAATTGTTTTCGCGGCGTCGGGTCGTTTGGTCTGGGAGGCTCGTATGCTTGAGCGGGAGAGTAACGTCACGAACGCGCAGACCGCTAGTATAGCGGCGATGGAATAGACGATGAGGCGCTTTCGGAATAAGTTGGATTGCCGCGCCCGTGGCGCCGCCGGAGTCACGGCGACTGGAATGGGCTCTGGGGTGGGCGACGCAATTGCGGGTACCGGGACAACCGCTCCCTTACGGTCACGGCTCGGATCGGTTGGTTCGGCCGGAACGGAGCGGTGACCGTTAGGGAGCGGTATGCTGGCCACTTGGATGGCTTCTCGCAGGCCGTGCGCGAACTCAGCCGCTGTTTGCACACGCTGGTCACGATCTTTATGCAACGCGCGGCCAACCAACCGGTCCAGGGCTTCCGGAATTTCCGGCGCCACCTTCCGCAACGATTCAAGCGGAGCGTGTACGATCTCGCGAGTAATCAGGCCGGCCGACACCTGAAACGGATATTTTCCCGTGAGCCATTCGTAGAGCACGAGTGCGGTTGAAAACACGTCCGACCGCGCATCGAAAGGCTGGCCGAGAATTTGTTCAGGCGCGAAGTAGTTCGGAAATAACTTTTCCGGCCGGGCGCCCGCCGCAAGAATCAGCCAGAGCCATCGCCCAATACCGAAATCAAGAACCTGTGCATCGCCGCCGGCGGTAATCAGGATATTGCTCGGCTTGATATTGCCGTGCGCGAATCCCTTCGAATGCGCTGCCGCGAGCCCATCACAGGCCTGCGCCATCAATTCCAGCTTCCGTTCCAGTGGAATTGACCGGCGCTCTTCGAGCTGCGCGCGCAAATCCGCGCCCGGCCGCAGTTCGGTTGCGATATAGAGCGCGCTGTCCGCCTCGCCAACTTCCTCGGTCTTTGCAAGATGTGGATGCCGCAAGTCCGCGCAGGCCGCAAGATCGCGGCAGAACTCGTCTTTCAATTCCGCGGTAACCGTGGCGGAGGAATCCAGAACTTTCAATGCCAACTCAATCTTGCGCACGCTATCGAAGGCACGATAGGTTTTTCCCGACGCGCTGCAACCGATCTCGCCGAGGATCCGATACTTGCCGATGGTTTTCATGCCTGAATCGCCTGTGCTCTAAACGCCGGACGCAGCACTCACTACCGTTCACATCGGATGAGATATCAGGTATCTGCACGACGCGGGGATTGTCTGAAAGCTTTTTTGCTCCGAACTGCGGTGAATGCCTTAGAAAATACACCCACTTGCGCTACACTGGTCAACCAGAGGTCTACCATGAAGTATTCCGCAATAATCGCGCTTCTGAGTGCCACTATTCCCGCCGCGTTTGGCGCCGGCGCCACCTTGCACCTGCTCCAAAAACCCGCCATGAACAAAACCGAGATTGTATTCTCGTACGCGGGCGATCTTTGGAGCGTCAGCCGTCAAGGGGGTGTCGCTAACCGGCTTACATCCGGCACAGGCGTTGAGACCGAGCCCGCATTTTCACCCGATGGCGGCGCCATCGCGTTCACCGGCGAGTACGACGGCAATGTCGACGTGTTCACCGTGCCGGTTACGGGCGGGGTGCCGAAGCGCGTGACCTACCATCCGGACGCGGATCGCGTAATTGGCTGGACGCCCGACGGCAAGCGAATCGTCTTTCGCTCAAACCGCGATAGTTTCTCGCGCTATACGCAACTCTACTCCGTCTCGCCCGAGGGCGGGCTTCCGGAAGTTTTGCCGTTGCCGATGGCCTGCAGCGGGGCCTATTCGCCGGACGGCAAGCGCATGGTTTACGCACCTCTCGACGGCGGGCAATTCGCCCCGGGCTTCAACAATTTCGTCGCGTGGAAGCGCTATCGCGGCGGCGAGGCCAGCTACTTGTGGGTGGTCAATTTATCGGACCTGAGCACCGAAAAGATCCCGCGTACGGACTCCAACGATATTTATCCGATGTGGATCGGCGACAAGATCTATTTCCTTTCCGACCGCAACGGGCCGATGACGCTGTATCGTTACGATCCGAAGAGCAAAGCCGTCACCGAGCTGATCAAGAACACCGGCAAGGACATCAATTCCGCAAGCGCCGGGCCGGGTGGAATTATCTATGAGCAGTTTGGCAAAATCTATATCTACGATTTAGCGTCCGGCAAGAGCAGCCAGATTCCGATCGAAATCGCGGCGGATCTCACTGAAGTCCGGCCGCATTTCCAAAATGTGGCGCGAGAGATTCGCGGCGTGAAGATTTCTCCCAGCGGCGTAAGGGCTGTCTTCGAAGCACATGGCGAGATTCTCACCGCTCCCGCTGAAAAGGGCGACATCCGCAATCTCACAGGTACGCCGGGCGTGATGGAACGCACACCCACGTGGTCCCCGGACGGCCGTTCGATCGCGTATTTTTCCGACGAATCCGGCGAGTACGCGCTGCACATCAAACCGCAATCCGGCGCCGGAGAAACGCGCAAGATAGCGCTGGCGGGCAAATCGGCGTTTTATTTCGGACCGCAATGGTCTCCCGACAGTAAACGCATCGCTTTCACCGACAATCAGTTGAACCTCTGGGACGTCGAGGTTGCCGGTGGAAAGCTGACCAAAGTGGATACCGATTATTACTACGAGTTGGACCGCGGCTTCGCCTGGGCGCCGGACTCCAAATGGATCGCCTTCACCAAATATCTGCCCAACCGGTTGCACGTCATTGAGATTTATTCGCTGGCCGATGGCAAGACGACGCAAGTCACCGATGGCATGAGTGACGCGCGTCATCCGGCTTTCGATAAAGACGGACAGTATTTGTACTTCACCGCCAGCACCAACTACGGGCCAACGTCGAGTGGTCTGGATATGACCAGCGATGAGCACGAGGTTACCCGCAACGTTTATCTGATCGTGCTGGCGAACGATGTCGCTTCGCCCCTGGCGCCTGAGAGTGACGAAGAGAAACCCGGCGAGCCGCGCGCCACGCCCGAAGGTGGACGGCCACGCGGCGGAAATACAGCGGCAGCCACCGACACGCCGCCCAAGCCGGTGCGCATCGATTTCGACAAGCTGATGCAGCGCACCATCGCGCTCCCGCTGCCGAGTCGCGCGTATCTAATGTTAGTGGCCGGCAAGCCGGGAACGATCTATGTACTGGAAGCGGCGGCGAGCGGCATGCGCGGTCCAGGCGTCGCGGGGGCAACGCTTTCCAAGTATGATTTGAAAGCCCGCAAACTGGACAAACTAGCCGACAGCATCGGGGGCTTCGATCTGTCCGCCAACGGAGAAAAGATGCTGCTGCGGATTATTCGCGCCGGCGCTCCCGGCGGAGGACGTCCGGGCGCTGGTGGTCCACAAGCGGCAGGTCCGCCGGAATATGTCATCGTGTCCGCCGCGGCGCCGCTCAAACCGGGCGAGGGTACTCTCAAGCTGGCCGAGGTGGAAGTGAACGTCGATCCGGTAGCCGAATGGAAGCAGATGTATCACGAAGTGTGGCGCATCGAGCGCAGCTATTTCTACGATCCGAATCTGCACGGCGTCAATGCGGCCGACGGCGAAAAGGAATACGAGAAGTTTCTCGATTCGCTGGCCTCGCGATCCGATCTGAACTACATTTTCCATGAACTGCTGAGCGAGTTCACCGTGGGTCATCTGCGTGGGGGCGGCGGCAACATACCGCAAGCGAAAACCGTGGCGGGTGGCCTGTTGGGCGCCGACTACGAAATCTCGAACGGCCGCTATCGCTTCAAGAAAATTTACAGCGGGGAAAGCTGGAATCCGCAGTTGCGAGCTCCGCTGGCGCAGCCGGGAATCAACGTTTCGGCCGGGGATTACCTTCTGGCCATCAACGGCCGGGAGCTCACCGGCAAGGACGATGTTTCCAGGCCGCTGGAAGCCACCGCCGAAAAGCGCGTAGTGCTCCGCATCGGGTCCGACCCGTCGGGCACAAACGCGCGAGAGGTCACCGTCATGCCCATCGCCAATGAGCAGCAGTTGCGGCACCAGGCGTGGGTGGAAGACAATCGCCGCAAAGTGGATCAACTGAGCGGCGGGAAGCTGGCGTATGTTTATATGCCGGACACCGCGCAGGGCGGACTGACAAATTTCAATCGATACTACTTCGCGCAGGTGGACAAGCAGGGCGCCGTGATCGACGAGCGTTTCAACAGCGGTGGACAAGTGGCCGATTATGTCATCGAAGTGATGAACCGGCCGCTGCAAGGCTGGTGGAGTCCACGCTATGGCGGGATTTATCGCACGCCTGCCGCCGCGATTTTCGGGCCGAAGGTGATGATCATTAATGAAATGGCGGGCTCCGGCGGCGACGCCATGCCCTGGATGTTCCGTCACAATAAAATCGGCACTTTAATCGGCAAACGGACTTGGGGTGGACTAGTGGGCGTCTCGCAATATCCGACGCTGATGGACGGAGGAAACGTGACCGCGCCGAGCTTCGGATTTTTCAGTCCCACCGGCGATTGGGAGGTTGAGAACCACGGCGTAGCGCCGGATGTGGAAGTGGATATGGATCCGAAAGCGGTCCACGATGGCCACGATCCTCAACTGGAACGCGCCGTCGCGATCGCCCTGCAGCAGATGGAAAAAAATCCAGTTCCAGCGCCGCATCGTCCCGCGTTCCCGAACTACCAGAATCCAAATTCGCGGCCGCGGCCCGCAACGGTGACGGATGGGAGCAGCACCGGCCGGCAGTAGAGGTTGCGGAAAAACTTCGGGGAACCACTCCCTGACGGTCATGGCTCGGTTAGTAGTTTCCGGGCCATGACCGTCAGGGAGTGGTCTTTAGGCGCGCGGAGGCGCTAGCGGACCGCGATGGCAAGAAAAACACGCGTCTGGCTGTTGTTTCTGGTCCTGGTCTTTTTGTTGAGCCTGGCCGCTACCCCATATTCCAAGACCGTGGACATCATTCTTATCTGTCTGCGTCTAACGCTGGTCGCGCTCATGTCGATTCTGACCCTGCTTGAATGGTGGAGGAGCCAACGAACACGGCCAGGCTCAGAAATACAAGCTCATCCGGACGCAGGCGATTCGCTGCTTCGCCGCCTGCGGCGTTGGTATTTCGACGAACAAAAATAACCCGGCTTACTCGATGCTTGGAAAGTAGATCTGTCTTCGGTGCTACACCGCGATGTATTCGGCGTCTGTCGTGGGAGCGGGGATCGGAGCACCTTGTTCGCGCAGTTCATCCAGATAGAGTTCAATCGCCTCGCGGATATTCCGGTCCATCTCCTCGCGCGTCTGGCCGACGCTCACGCAACCCGGAAGGTCGGGCACGTAAGCCGAGTACCCGGTTGCGGTCTTCTCGATTACCACTGCGTATTTCATTTCAGCCCCGCCTGTTTCAGGATACTGAAAGCGTGCCCGGCGCGAGGTCGGAGCCAGGGTGGCCTGGGACGCTACGATCCGGGGCATCGCCGGGTGCGGGCCCGTCCAACCCGACGCTCCCTTACGGTCGCGGTTCTCCTGCCGCGCGTGATATAGCGCATTGGCCTCATTGCCCCGGCGGCGCCGTCAGAATGCATACTGAGTATGGACACACATGATCCAACCATTCGATCAATCCGGAATTACGCGCGGCCCCGGCCAGATCGCCCGCTATGACAACCGGCCGAACTCTTTGATAGAAATGCTGCGCGCCACCGTCGATCGCGCACCCAACAACGAAGCGATCGTCGAACTCGGCGGCGAGCGCATCAATTTTCGCGACTTGTGGGACCGTGCGTCGCGGGTAGCGGGTGGTCTCAAGAATCTGGGAATCGAGCGTGGCGATCGAGTCGCAATTCGGCTCGGCAACGGTCTGGATTGGTGCATCGCGTTCTGGGGAACGCTTCTGTCCGGTGCGCTGGCGGTGCCCGTAAACACTCGCTTCAGCGAGTCCGAGGTGCAATACGTCATCTCCGATTCAGGCGCCCGCTTTGTGTTCCTCCCTGGCCCTCTTCCCGACGGTCCTCCTTTCGCCGTCGAGGGAATCATGCGCCCGGAAGTCGCCGCCATCTTCTATACCAGCGGGACCACCGGTTTTCCGAAAGGCGCGATGACCACGCACGAAGGCTTCCTCTCGAACACGGAAACGTGCCGGCGCATCGCGCCGCTCCCTTCCGACGGCAGCGTTCGCACGCTGGTGTCCGTGCCGCTGTTTCACGTCACCGGTTGCAACAGCCAGCTTCTTCCGAGTTGCGAGAGCGGCAGCGCCACCATCATCATGCCGGCGTTTGACGTTCAAGTGTTTCTGAAAACGATCCAGGCTGAGCGCATCAATTCGCTGACTTCGGTTCCCGCGATTTTCTGGCTCGCGATGAATCAGCCGAATTTCGCGGAGATCGACACCAGGGGCGTGCGCTGGGTGATGTACGGCGGCGCTCCGATTGCCCCGGATCTGGTGGGCCGAATCGCTCGCGCATTTCCGAATGCGCGCGTTGGAAACGGATTTGGCTTGACCGAGACATCCTCCGTCGCCACCTTCCTCCCTCATGAGTTTGCGCACGTGCGCCCCGATTCAGTAGGTTTCGCCGCCCCCGTCGTGGACCTCGACCTCTTCGAAGCGGATGCCGCCGGCGTCGGCGAATTGCTGGTGCGTGGACCGAATGTCGTGCAAGGCTATTGGAACAAGCCGGAAGCCACGGCTCAGACTTTCGTCAACGGTTGGCTGCACACCGGCGACCTCGCCCGTATCGATCCGGATGGTTTCGTGCAAATTGTCGATCGCAAGAAGGACATGGTCAACCGCGGCGGTGAGAACGTGTATTGCGTCGAAGTCGAGAACGCCCTCTGCGCGCACCCGTCCGTGTTCGAGTGCGCCGTGATGGGTGTGCCGGACACAATGATGGGAGAGAAGGTCGGCGCGATCGTAGTGCTCAAGCCCGGATCTGCATCTCAGTCTTCGGAAATTTGCGAGTTTCTCCAGGGAAAGCTGGCGGATTTCAAGATCCCGCAATACATGTTGATCCGGTCAGAGACGCTGCCGCGCAATCCGGGTGGAAAAATCCTGAAATCGCGACTGAGAAAAGAAGTGGAATGGGGAAGTCCCCTGCGGTAGCTCCTCAAGAGCGGGTAAAGGCTTTCAAGTACGGCTAACGTCGAACTGAAACTAACCTCCGGGGTAGTACTAAGTTGGAATGATCCGCAAATAGGCGTGAATGCCTTCTGGAATCTGCCTCCGCGATGAACTAAGGTGGATGTTGACAATGCAAAAGCGTTTACAAACGCGGGCAACCTCAGTGCCGCTTTACGCGCTTGGAGCTATTTTCCTGGTACCGCTTGGCATAGGAGTACTGCTAGTAAACAGCAGCGCGAGCCGCAATGACCATGCGAACCAAGTTAGCCGCGACGTCGCCAGCATGTATTCGCAAGGCGTGGATTTCTCGAACACGGCGAATCAGAACATCGCTTTGAATGTGGCCGATGGGTTGGGCATGAATATTCGCGGCGGTAAGGGAGTATTGATCCTCAGCAAGATCCGCGTTGTACACGACTCGGATTGCTCAGCATTGGCGGATGTGAACTGCGTTAACAAAGGATACGCGGTCGTGACCCA
The DNA here is from genome assembly GCA_955652915.1 of uncultured Bryobacteraceae bacterium. Taxonomy (GTDB): domain Bacteria; phylum Acidobacteriota; class Terriglobia; order Bryobacterales; family Bryobacteraceae; genus Palsa-89. The sequence goes on along the minus strand of CATPCJ010000266.1, from coordinate 932 downwards.
ACGCTTTGTGATCGGGAACAAGACGCTACGGCCCAGTTCGTTCGGCACGCCCACTGCGGTCGACTCGACCGGCGCCGTCCATAACTGGGCGACCGACCTTTCGGCGCGCGCGGAGGATTTTCCCGCGAATCTGAAATCGGGCGAGTTCACTTACGCAGCCGAGTGTTACCTGACTTCGCAGGAATCGCGCAATGGAGTCTATTCACGAGCCATGTTCTAGACGCCACCCCCGCATACGCCTGCTAACGCGGGGTTCTGTGCGCTACCAGCGTTGCCTCGTATACTCTTGCACGCGCGCGGCGCTGCGAACTATCAGAACCGCCACCGCAAGGGAGCGTGCACTATCGATCCCATCCAACCCAAGTCAGTTAGAATTAGACATGCATCGCTTCCTGCTGCACAACGACGACGTGCTGGACACCAGTCAAAAAGACTTGTCGGCCGGCCAGATCGGCCTGTTGAACGGCTGGGGCGTCTTCAGCACCATCCGGGTGGCGGACGGAATCTTGTTCGCGTTTGAGAGGCATTGGGAACGCATGCGGCGCGACGCGGCACGGATGCACGTTCCGTTCCCAGAAGACGCCCGGTGGCTGAAAACCAGGTTGATTCGGTTGATCGAAGCAAATGCGGCGCACAACGCAACGTTACGCGCGGTGGTAGTGCGCAATCGCGGCGGGCTCTTTGACGCGCCGAACCTCGATCGCGATTTCGATTTGATCGCCTTTACGGCCAACCGAAGGGAATGGGGCGACAGCGCGCGGCTCACGATGAAGGCGCACGCCAGGCACGCGCAGTGCGAATTCGCCGGCGCTAAGATTCTTTCGTGGTCGCAGAATCTGACCTGGTACGAACAAGCGCGCGACCAGGGCTTCGATGAGGTGGTGCTCTTAAACGAACGAGGCGAAGTCAGCGAGTGCACTTCGGCGAATATC
>CATPCJ010000265.1 GCA_955652915.1 uncultured Bryobacteraceae bacterium | reverse complement strand
GCGATCGTGGTGGTCGGCGAACCCAGATGGGCCAACCCGAAGAACACTGCGCGCAGAAATCGTTCCGATGGCGGCCGCTGAGGAGGGGCGGCTGCTCTATGCCAGTGATAAAAGTACGTAGCTCCAAGTAGTATTGCGCCGGCAGCCAGCGCCGCAATCCCTCGCCGGGGCACACGCAGCCACACGGCCGCGAGCAGCAGCACCGGCCACACCAGAACACCATTCGCCATCGTATAGGTGGCCACTGTCGCCATGAGAATGCTCATGGCGATCCACCAAGCGCCGTTCCGCGCCGTTGCACTTTTCCATAGCGCGAACAGCGCGGCTACGGCAGCGCAGTACACCATGGGGAACACCACCTGGAAAGGCCAGATGAAGTTTATCCACTGCTGTCCGGAAAACACGAAGCAGGCGATGACTGCCGCCTGCATCAAACGTTCCATACGCTCTTGTCGATAGGCATGTCCCGCGAGCCGCCACAACATAAAGCCGGTGAGCGCCTGGAAGCAGAAGGAGCAGACGAGCGGAAACCATCCCCGGGCGTGAAACACCAGATGATCGATCGCCAGCAGCAGTTTCGGCGCCGCCAGGCGATGATCGACGTGCTGCTCGAAAAACCACCGCAGGCTGTAGTGGTCCCTCACGAAAGTGATCCAGCGATCCCAATCGTCGACAGTAGGGATGGCGACCCAACCGAAGCGGGAAACCTTAACACTGCTCAGAAAAATCCAGAGGGCGGCTGCAACTGTCAGCAATACCAAAAACGATTCCAGCCGCGAAAGGCCCGCCGTATTTACTGAGGCTACTGCCGCGGCGGCCTTACGGGATTTCAATCGTTTTGTCCTCTATTTGACGTTGAGCACGAACGACGGACCGGCGTAGTATCCGGTACCGGCGGCATTAACAATCCTAAGCGAACCGTTATGACTGCCCGGACTGGCGCGAACCTCACCCCTAAAACCACTCTTCTCGTATGCCGGTTCTTTCAGGGCTTCCGATACGTCGGGCCGCGACCATCCGTAGGACGTCGGGAACAATTGGCCGTCAATATCGATGTACACGGCCGATCCAATCCGGTGCGCGGGCGCATCGATGGCCCAGCCCATCACGGTGATCAGCCCATTCGCGGAAGGCTCGACGGGACTCTTCGAAAGCGGGCGGTCATTAATGTAATCGACAAACCCTCTCGTCTCCATTTCCAGGCGATGGGCTAACGGTCCCGTTGCAGGCACGGGTTCGACCGCTGCCGGCTTGGGCAGCGAATCATTCCCGGAATTGTCCGGCCGGAATGCCACCGAAAGCCATGAAATCCGAATAGTGGACGAGAATTCCAGTTGGCCCGGGGATTCGAAGCGGATGGACACTACGCGGTCCGGCAGACCGTCTCCGGCTTGTCCAAAGTAAGGCAGCGCCTCGCGCAGGTTCCGCGGCAGATAGGCAAGCAAGGCGCCATTCACCAGATTCGCGCGGGTTACTCGCCAGCGGGATTTTGCGCCGGAAATATGCGTTGCATTCAGGTATGTCGCGTCATTGCGGAAGAGCATTCCGCGCAGAATCCCGTAGAGGCTCTTACCGATCTCAGCCCGCATGATTATGAACCCGTTGGTGGTGGGGGCAGGAACCGCGATATCACTTGCCCATGCCCCGTTCACCGATCCGATTGGACGCGGAGCAAGATAGCGCGCTGACTCGCGGCGTTTCAGGACCAGCAGGTCGGGACGCGAGAGTTCGACGTCGTAGTGGTCGAAGAGAGAACGCCAGGATGCCGCATCGTCCAGAAGCGGATGCCGGCCGTCGATATCTTCCCACTGCAGGATGATGTGCTCGGCGCTCTCGCGCGACGCCAGATGGCGGGCATTCAATTGGTCCAGCGCGGGAGTGTAGGCCGAGTAAGACTGGAATACCGGCCGCGGCTTCCATCGCCAGCCGTTGGCCTCCACGATATCGAGTTCGAATGGAACGTCGTCGACAGTTCCGCCGATCACCGCGTTGAAAATGACGCCATCCAGGCGCAGTTTTTCAAGCCGCTGCCGGTTGTATTTATTCAACTGCTCCCAGGTTGACGAGAAATGCCAACTGGCGGACAGATTCGCGAGCGTGTCGCTCAGGAGGGCACGCGATTTCGCGGTTTGCGAAAAAAGTGGAAATGCCTGCTGGTACAGAATCGCCCCGAATGAGAAACTGGCGAGCACGTAAGCGATCGATAGCCGCTGGTCGCGCACATTTCTGGTGCAGACCAGCAGGAACAGCCCGGCCACGGCGAGCTTGATTTGGAGGAGATCCACATGCATTTCATCCTGGCGAACCACGCCGCTCTTGAAGGCGAAGAAAGCGGCGATGAGAGCCGGCATGAAACCCTTCCGCAAATCGCGCGGGCAGACGGCAAGAAGCGGAATGACAAAGCCGAGTGCCAACAGGCTGAATACCGCCAGAATCGCTTGATAGGCCGGACCGGGGGTGGCCATCGCCTCCGAATATCCCATGACAAGCTGCAGCGAAGTCGTCAGAAAAGACCACAACCCTGAAATGTTACGCTCCACCAGCACGAACGCGAATATGAAAACCAGCGGCGGGACAAGCGCAAACGCCCACACTTTACGCCGGGCCGTTCCGGAATCCTTTCCCGTGGTCAAGAACAGTGAGGCCAGCAAAATGTAATAGATCGCGCAAGCTGCAATACCTTCGTTCGTTTTAAATAAAGGCATCAGCCCGGCCATCGTCCCGGCAATCGCAAGGTAACCGGGCCCTGCGTCACCTCGCGCGACGAGCGACGCTACGATTCCAATGGCGATGCTGAGAAAAGATAGCTGCATTCTCTCGAATGGAAGACTGGTGAGCAGCATGTTTCCCGAAAGAACGGCCCAACTGACAAAGACAATCAGACGATGGCCAAAGGACCGCCAAATCAAGAGCACGCCGATCAAGAAGAGTCCGTGGACCGCCCAGATACAAGCGAGCGCGAGGAACGGCTCGGCCAATCCAGGAACCGGATTGTACAGGTAACCAAGGGGACCGAAAGTAAAGACTACGTCTCTTCCGAAAATGAGATTCTGAGCGTGAGCTAAATTGAGCGCGTGCGCCCAACTGGCGTCCAGCCCAGTACCCGGAGGTTGAGGCGGCATGGGAACCATGGCCAGAGCCATCCAGAGAAACATCAGGAAAAAAATCCAAGGAAGAAGCGGCGGGAATTTGGCGGTAGTTTTCAGGACCTGGCTATACCCCAATGTCACTTAGTTTTCCCTCAACTGAACACTTGTGGGACCGGCCTTCCGGCCTGTCTCTGGACTTTGGACATTCTACGCGCCGCGACCATTTGGTAATTTTGTTCAACCTGGCACATGGTAATTGTGGGGCAGGTTGGTAACCTGCGGCCGATTGGCAATCGGCCCTTAAGTAATTCTGGATCCAACACCAGGCGGATTACCAATCCGACGCAGGATGCCATCCTGCCCCACATTCGAATCCGGGGACAGGTCTCCCGGCCTGTCTTGACTGGGCCCTTGGCGGGCCTTTCTGGGCCGGCCACCACTGGATTCTTCGAATAAACAGCGGGTCCAGGGGGTCCGCCCTACTCGGCTCATTTCTTGAAATCTCCGCGGCTGAAATACTTCTCCAGCCAGACGTAGCAACAACTGAAGAAATACCGGCTACCCATCTCCTTCAGCTTCAGCTTGGCTACTCCGGATCTGCGATTCCGCCACGTAATGGGCACGACGGTCCAGGTATATCCTCGCACGATGGCTTTCAGCGGCAACTCCACCGTGAGATTAAAGTGGGGCGAGATCAGCGGCTGGCAACCGTCAATCGCGCGGCGGCTATAAGCTTTGAAGGCATTCGTCGTATCGTTCAAAGAGATGTGAAAAAGAATTCGCAAGGCGGTGTTCACCAGCCGGTTGATGGTCAACTTGAACCGCGGATAATCGATGACTCCGCCTCCCTTGATGAAGCGGCTGCCGAAGACACAATCGTAACCTTCGTTGAGCGTGTGCCAATACTTCACCACATCCCTGCAATCGTCGGACTCATCCGCCATCATAATGACCACCGCATCGCCTCGCATGACGTTTAAGCCTGTACAGATCGCCCGTCCGAAGCCGTGCGCGCCGGTGTTCTGTACGGGATGCAGCTCCGGAATTCGCGCGCGCAGATCCGTCAGAACCTGCCAGGTGGAATCCTGGCTGGCATCGTCGACCACCACGATTTCATGCGGAACGCGGTGAATACTCAATTCCAGATGAAGGTGCTCAACGGTGGAGCGAATGCACGCTTCTTCATCACGCGCGGGAATCACCACGGAGAGGAGCAAGAGAGGGGTGGCGGTGTGGACAATGTCAGCTTCCATCATGCGCCCGTAACGGTCAGCCACTCGGGATGAGTCTCGACGTGCGCGGCGATCTCGTCCAGGATTTGAGGCAATGTAATCTCAGGCTCCCAGCCGAAGGTGTGGCGCGCCCTGGTGGAATCCATCACGATCCACGGGACATCGAACGGCCGGATAGCGGAATTGCCGGCGGCCGGATGGCGGCCAAAACGGTCGTCACACCAAGTTGTCAGTTGCGCGAGTGACATGGCGTTGTTGCTGCCCCCCGCGACGTGGAAGATGCCGCCGGGTTTCGCGGCGCCGGTGTTGGCGATCTGCCGGATCACGATACTTGCCAGATCGTTGGGATGCAGCGCATCGCGGACCTGCAGCCCGCGGCCTCCGAATCCATGGAATCCGAGCGGCCGCCGTTGAGCATGCGCGTGCAGCCAGTAACTGAAGATGCCCTGCTCGGCGGTTCCGAACTGGCCGGCGCCGGCAAGTACCCCACAACGATCGATCCATACCGGCAGATTGTAGGTATGACCGTATTCCAGGGCAAGCGCTTCCGAAGCCAACTTGGTGCCGCCGTAAAGCGAAACCGGCGCACTGGTTGAAAAATCTTCCGTCAGCCCCAGCGCGGAGACTCCAGGAGGACCGGCTTTTGTATCGTCGAACAAAAACGAATCCGCCGATTGTTTGAGCGGAATCGCCTGCAACCCCGGAATCGAATACACGCGGCTGCTGCTCAGCAATACCAGCCCGGCTTTGTGGGCTTTACAGTATTCCAGTATGTTTATCGTGCCGAGCAGATTGTGTTCCACCGCCTGCCGGCTGCTGGTGCGGCCATCCGCGCCGATCAGCACACTGGGGCTGGCGGCCGCGTCAATCACCCAATCCACGCCGGGCAATTGTTCGAAGTCGCTGGCACAGCGGACGTCTCCATGGAAGAATCCGGCGCCACGCCGGCGAAGGTCCAGACGGTTGGTCTCGCTGCCCGGGCGCACGAAATTGTCGATTCCCCACACCTGCACATCGCTCAATCGCGAAAATAAAGCCCGGGCGATGGAGCTTCCGGCGAAGCCGCAAATTCCAGTGATCAGGACCTTCATCGACACTCAGGCGGCTCTCGCCCGCCAGCCACCCACGATCTCGTCGAAGATTCGCGGGAGAGAGCGGGTAAGCGTCCAACGCGGATAATGGCTCCGCATCTTCCGAAGATCGCTGTAGTAGCAGATGTGGTCTCCGATCCGGTTTCGATCCACGTAGCGGTGGCGCTGGGGTTTGCCGGTGATTGCCTCCACCATCTGAAACGCTTCCAGGATGGAACAGGAGTGATCTTCACCCCCGCCCAGATTGTAGACCTCCGCGCACCTGGGTTTGTCGATGAATTCGAGCATGAATCCGGCGACGTCGACAGCGTGGATATTATCCCGGACCTGTTTTCCCTTGTAACCGAAGACCACGTACTCTTTTTGCTCCAGGTTGCATTTGACGAGGTAGCTCAGGAACCCGTGCAGCTCCACGCCGGAGTGGCTCGGGCCGGTTAAACATCCACCCCGGAGACACACCGTCGGCATGCCGAAGTAGCGGCCATACTCCTGCACCATCAAATCGGCGGCGGCCTTCGACGCGCCAAATAGCGAATGTTTCGATTGGTCGATCGAAAATGTCTCGGGAATTCCGTGCTCATATTGAGGATCGTCGTAGTCCCAGCGCGTCTCCAGCTCTCGCAATGGAATTGCATTGGGCGCATCGCCGTAAACCTTATTGGTGGACATGTAGACGAACGGCGCTTCGGGACAATATTGACGCGCCGCTTCGAGGAGGTTGAGCGTGCCGACCGCATTGGTATCGAAGTCGTCAAACGGAATTTTCGCCGCCAGATCGTGGGATGGCTGGGCCGCGGCGTGTACGATGCACGCCGGGCGGATGTATTCAATCAGCTCGAGCACCGCGGCGCGATCCCGAATGTCGATGGCGTGGTGGATGTAATTCGCGAGCGAATCCTGCAGGCGTTTTTGATTCCAGGAGGTGTCGCCATCCGGACCGAAAAACTCCCGGCGTTGATTGTTGTCCAACCCGTGGACCAAGAACTCCCGTTGGTCAAAAGCCTGGCAAACTTCCGAACCGATCAACCCGGCCGAACCAGTAATGAGGGCACGTCGCTTCGATTGTTGAGCCATTATGTTTTGGACTGGGGCGGCTGAAAGCGATAGAGTATCACAGGCCCATGCGTGAGAGATTTTGTTGGATCTGGCAGATTTGGTTGTGGGGCAGCCAATCCTGGCTGCAGCCGTCTTAAGCCAAGATTGACTGCCCCACAACTTAATTAATTGGACACCTCGATTTCCTTGGTCCAAAAATTCGCGGGTCCAATTTTGATGGTTTAGGCATCAACCCACGCTACGCTGAAGGGCCCGGCCGATTGCGCCCGGCGCGATCCGAAGATGAAACTGGCCTATGACCGTGCTGCCAACCAATACCCAGATCTTAAGTTTTCCATCGTTGACAACACCCAGATGATCGCCGAGGGCAAGAGGCGCCGCGAAGCCAATTGCCTGCAGATTGGTTTCGGAAAGTTTAATGTCCGGGCGTTCTACTTTCCGGGATGAAAGAAACTTGGCGGAGGTGCGAAAGGCGAGGCGATCCAAGATGCGGCGGTCCGTGCAGACGCCCCATCCGCTAAGCACGAAGTCCGCCTCCCGGATCAACCGGCCCACGGGTTCCTCAATCCAGAGCTTGGGCAGTTCATAACCGCTGGGAACTTCTTCTTCATTTGGCATGGGGAATTTGTTTAGTCTCCCGATTCGACGCCGGCTTTCCACCGAACAGCCTAATCCCCAAACTTCCGATGCCCCGCAGCGGCGCGGTGATTAGCCAAGACAGCGACAATTGCAGGTTTTGGATACGGATATCCCGGTCCCGCACCGCGAGCTGCAACTCGGCCGCCTGCTTTTGTGCCTGAGTGATCCGGCTGTCGCGCTCAACAACCAAGTCTTCCAATTCCTCCATCGCCTGCTTCAGTTTCGCGATTCGTTTATCGCGCTGCCTGATCCTTGGTTCGTAGGACTCGAGCAAGACACCTTCCTCAAAGAACTCCGCGTCATCGCCAAATGAACCGAGGACCGCCGGCTCCGGGGGATCGGTTTCCCGCTGGTACGCCTTGCGCAAAAGCTCGGTGTAGTGCAAGCGCGGCAGAAGCACATCGGTGAACGAAACCGATTCCGGCAGAGCGCGCAGGAATTCGCCGATTTCTTTCGTGGAAGTGGCCCAGTCATACT
>CATPCJ010000264.1 GCA_955652915.1 uncultured Bryobacteraceae bacterium | reverse complement strand
ATGCGCGTTGACGACATCACCACGATGGGTGTGCGCAGCTTGTAGTGGGGCAGGAATCCAATATCAGGAAAAACCGTTGAACGTTACCAGAACCGTGCCACCTGCCTGAGAAGCGTCGCGCTGCACCAGACAGATTTTCTCTTTCTGCGGTACCGGAGGATTTGGAGTGCCAACCGGGGGCGCCGCGCATTGCGGCGGATGATCGCTGCTGGTGCAATTGTCGCAGGCATAAGGAAAGACGCCGATCTGCCCCACGTTATCGCCGATCTTCTTATTTTCGAAACTGGCGATATTCGGATGGTCTGAACCGGCATTCCAGGCGCCGCCACCCGTCAGGCCGAACTCAAGCCAAGAGTTCACGCCGGCCACTGCGCTGATATCGAGCGATTCCTGCGGAATGCCCGTTTGGAATCCGTTGTTGAGAATGAATTCCGCCAGGTTGATCCCACTTGGAAATTGCGTCGTCGCGCAATTCAAGGGAGGAGTTCCAAATGCAAAGTTGCCGCTGATGCCGACGCCAACCGGCGTAAGGAATGAAACCGTAGCTCCGCTTTTGAGGGTAAAGGAGCCCTGCAAATTATTACTCTTGTCAATTGGGAGCGCGGGGGACATGATTGGCGGAACATCGCCGATGGAGGCAACACAGCCCGCCACAGCGCCCAGTGTGAGAAAGACGGCGACGTCGGCGCCGCTCGAGTTCCGTAGCGCCAAGGTTGTGCGCCCGGAGGCCGACACAACGTCCGTGGCGATCGCGTCTGGCGATGTGGGGTAATCGAGTGTCTTTGCCAAATGCAGCTCCTTGAGAAGCACCATTTTATACCAGGTTGTTGCCGAGCAAAATGAACACACGCCGTCCGATTGAAAGACTCACGCCGGACTCCGGCACAGGTAGCGCCGATCGAGGCGCGCTGGTGGCGTACCCAATCGGAGCGTACACCTCAGTGCTCGAAAAGATGAGCGAGGAAGGACGCGTGGCCGCGGCCATCGGACAGGCGCGGCAGATATTTCCCGAACTGTCGAAGACCTTCGAACGCGGAGTCGCGAAGTGCTGGGGGCTGGATCCATGGCAGCGCGGATCATTTGCGCTACATACTCCAGGACAGACCGGATTCGTCGAGACGCTGGCCGGCCCGAAGGGCGAATTCACTTGTTCGCGAGATCAACGGATAGAGTCAATTCGCCGAGGACTAATCTCACGCTTGATTGGGACGCCACGTGAATTACAGTGGAATATTGCCATGCTTCTTGCGCGGCATGGTATCCACCTTGTTCGCCAACATCCGCAGCGCGCCGATCACTTTTGGACGGGTTTCTCGCGGCTCGATCACGTCATCTATAAACCCGCGCTCGGCGGCGATGAACGGATTCGCGAATCGCTCCCGAAAATCTTCGATCTTCTGCTTTCGCGCGGATTCTTTATCTTCGGCAGCCATCAACTCGCGCCGGTATACAATGTTGACCGCGCCCTCCGCACCCATTACCGCGATTTCGGCGGTCGGGTACGCAAAGTTCACATCGGTGCGCAAATGTTTCGACCCCATCACACAGTAGGCGCCGCCATAGGCTTTGCGCGTGATCACGGTGATCTTTGGAACGGTGGCTTCCGCATACGCGTAGAGAAGTTTCGCGCCGTGGCGGATGATGCCGCCGAATTCCTGCTCGGTTCCCGGAAGAAAGCCGGGCACGTCTTCGAAGGTGAGGATCGGAATATTGAATGCGTCGCAAAAACGAACGAAGCGGGCGCCTTTCACCGAGGAGTTGATGTCCAGACAACCGGCCAGAAACGCCGGCTGGTTGGCCACGATGCCGATGGTCCTGGAATCCATGCGCGCGAATCCCACCACGATGTTCCTGGCGTAATGCTCGTGAATCTCGAAAAACTCGCCATCGTCCACCACGCGATGAATGATGTCCTTGATGTCGTAGGGAATATTCGATTCGGCCGGCACCAGCGTGTCGAGAGCAGGGTCGGCGCGGTCGATTGGATCAGCGGATGCACGCCCGGGCGCGTCGTCGCGGTTATTCTGCGGCAGGTATGAGACCAGTTCGCGAATCATGCGCAGGCATCCCGAATCGTCAGGGGCGATAAAATGGGCGACGCCGCTGATGGAGTTGTGGGTTTCCGCGCCGCCGAGTTTTTCCTTGGTCACGTCTTCGTGCGTCACCGTCTTGATTACATCCGGGCCAGTGACGAACATGTGGCTGGTGTTCTCCACCATGAACACAAAGTCAGTGAGCGCCGGCGAGTAGACCGCGCCTCCGGCACACGGACCCATGATGGCGGAAATCTGCGGCACCACGCCGCTGGCAAGCGTGTTGCGCAGAAAGATATCCGCATAGCCGCCCAGCGAAAGCACGCCTTCCTGAATGCGCGCGCCGCCGGAATCGTTCAGCCCGATTACGGGAGCGCCCATCTTGAGGGCCAGGTCCATGATCTTACAGATTTTCTGCGCGTTGGTTTCGGAAAGCGAGCCGCCAAAAACCGTGAAATCCTGAGCGAATACGTAAGCCAGGCGCCCGTGGATACGGCCGTAGCCGGTGACGAATCCGTCGCCATCGATGACTTGTTCATCCATGCCGAAGTCGCGGCAGCGGTGCCGGACCAGTTTATCCATCTCTTCGAATGTGCCTTCGTCCAACAGCAGATCGATGCGCTCGCGGGCCGAAAGTTTGCCATCTTTGTGCTGCCGCTGCATGCGCTCTTCGCCGCCGCCCGCTTCAGCGTTGGCATGGCGGCGGCGCACTTCGGCAAATCGATCGGTGGACATACGAGATTACAGTAGCACTGGACGCGGCGAGTGCGCAGGTTTGCTGGCGGGTGCACTTCCGAGTAAAATGCAGAGTTGTGGATCTGGTAACCCTCCTCAGCCGGCGCGAGGGCAAGACGCTGGAGTTCAAGCGCGATCTTTCTTCCACCCAGGGTGTTCTGAAAGCCGTTGTAGCGTTCGCCAATACTTCGGGCGGCGTCATCCTGCTTGGGGTCGAAGACGGCACGAAGAGGGTCAGAGGCGTCCGCGACGTATTGGCGGAAGAGGAGCGGCTGGCTAGCCTGATTGCCGATAGCATTTCTCCGAAGTTGGTTCCCTCCATGGAGGTGATGCCGTGGAGAAAGACCCAGGTATTGGCGGTTGAGGTCTATCCGAGCCCCAATCGGCCACACTACCTCAATCGATTGGGTCCGGTGGAAGGCGTTTTTGTCCGTGTGGGTTCAACGAATCGGCGGGCCGACACATTCCTGAT
>CATPCJ010000263.1 GCA_955652915.1 uncultured Bryobacteraceae bacterium | reverse complement strand
GCGGGGAGCCGTCCGGAGAGCGTAGTGACGACGAGAATCGGACAAGAGTGGTCGCAGGATTAGTCCCATGTACCGCCTAGGCTCTGGCTTTGGGGCAGCCTTTCAGACGCTGCTGAAAAATCCTCGCAGCCGCTCCCTTGGCGAGGGGCACTTGTAGAACCTCAGCTTGTCAGCGGACAAGGTCGCCCATTGAGAACGCCTCATGCCAACGGTCGGGGTTCTGAAAGCGGCGACTGATACCGCAACACTTACAGAGCCGTGCGCGTAGGCAAGCGTCTTCCAGAAACACTTTTTCAGCAGCAGCCTGAAGGCCGCGGCACACTGGGCGCGCGTCACTTCACACTGATCTTGACCGGATTGGAAGCAATTCCGTCCACCGTGACAAACACGTTGACTTCCCCCGCTCCCCTAAGCGGGATTGGCAGCCCTACATTCACTTGGTCGAGCCCTGGGAACTGCGACTGCGACCCTGCATAGATCGCCGGTTCGGTAACGGCGCCAATGGTCACCGTGACCTTGGCGAGCGAGGTCCGCCCGCGAATTCCCGTGCCGTAGAACGACAAGAAAACCGGTCGATCGAGTCCAGGATCGATGGGCACTAACCCGCAACTGTCCGGAGTGTCAGCGCACTGAAAAACCGGCACCGGGAACTGCATCGTGGATGGAATGGCGACAGCGACCGCGGTGGCCGCCGCGACTCCTCGGCTGTTCACGCTGAAGAGTGCGGGTGCGGCCGGTTGGATCTGCACAGGTATCGGCGTACCGTTGTTGATGGACACGGCCGCGTTCCCTGTAGCAGTTCCCGTGGGAATCTGGAAGTTAATCTGGGTCGGTGAAATGTAAATCAGGCCAGCGGATCGCGAGACTGCGGCAGAATCTGTTACTTGTACCGTGACGCCGCCCAGCATCGTCGGCCAGGGCGTGGCTAGGGCCATGCCCGTTTGCGTCGCTAAATTCGTGCCATAGACCGTGGCCAGAGATTCAGGGGCCAACCCAGCCGATGAACTTGCAGCCGACGCGATCGCAACTGGCTGCGCGAAATTGACACTTGATAATGAAAGGAGAACAAATAGTGTTTTAAGCATGCAAAGGATACTCCCTTCTTTAGAAGCCACCGCGCCTCTCACCGTTTCACGGTCACATTTGTTATTCGTCCTTTGGTTCATTTCTGTTACACAAATTTGTGCGCAGGCCCCTCGCGAGATCGTTCGCAAATCGGTGCGGATCGATCAGGAGAACTGGCTGCGCATGAAAGACTACATCTGGATCGCCCGGCTGGCGGAGCGTCATCTGGATTCGAATGGCAAGGTGAGATCCGAAAACAAGCGTGCGTGGGAAACCGTAATCCTTTACGGGGAGCCGCATCGGCGGATGCTGGAGCGCGACGGCAAACCTCTACCGCCCAACGAGCAGCGCAAGGAACAGGAGAAACTGGACAAGTACGTTTCCAAACTGGAGCGCGAGACACCCGAACAGAGGCAGCGTCGAGTTGCCGGCTACGAAAAAGAGCGCCAGAAAGACCGCGAGTTTCTAACCGAAATCCCGGACCTGTATGATTTCCGCTCGGAGGGCGACGACAAAGTGGATGGCCGCGATGTTTGGGTGATCTCTGCTACGCCAAAACCTGGGTATCAACCGAAACACGGCGACGCGAAGCCGCTGTTGAAGATCAGGGGCAAGCTTTGGATCGATAAATCCGAATATCAGTGGGTGCGCCTGGAAGCGGAGACCATGGACACCATTTCTTATGGGCTGTTTCTGGCCCGTCTAAACCGGGGAGCTAAACTGGTTTTCGAACAAACGCGAGTCAATGACGAACTGTGGCTGCCCAAGCGCGAGTTCGTACGGGGAACCGGGCGGATCGGGCTGCTGAAGAAGGTCGCGATGGAGCAGGAGCTGACCTGGAGCAATTATCGAAAGTTCCGGGTGGAGTCCAAGGTAGTTCCGGCGCGGCAGTAAACGTCACCGCGGTTCTTCCCATTTCACCAGGTGGCCCTGCCCTAGCGGCGGATCGATTTCCTTTACCGTCATTTCCACCTTCGAGCCTTTCACGCGGGTGAAGATCTGACCGAAGAACCAGCCGCCGCTGAATCCGGCGCCTTTCAGCTTGCCGCCAGAACTTCCCGCCTCGATATAAACGATGCCGTCCTGCTCCAGGCGCTGGTATTGATGGCCGTGCCCGCCGATCGCGTAGCGTACGCCGTACTTCTTAATGAGCTGATGGAATGGAAAAGCGCTGCTTTTGAACATCACCGGAATCAGCCAAAACGGTTTATGAAAGAACACGAATTTCGGATCGCGATCCTTGTTGGCCGCGAGATCGCGAGCCAGGAACGCCATCTGTTCCTCGCTCAGGTTTTCGGTTTGGCTATTATCGAGCACCGTAAAATGCGCGTTCTGGTAATCAAAGCCGTAAAACGCGCGATGCGCGGTCTGCTTCTCAAAAATCTTGCGGGATACGGGCGACCATATGTCGTGGTTGCCCGGGGTGAAATATTGCGGAAGCTTGTATTTGTTCCACACGGAACGCAGGGCGCGCCACTCAGCCTCCGCCGTGGCATCGTTACCGCCCTGGATCGTATCGCCCACATTGATGACGAAGGCCGGAGAGAATTGCCGCATCTCCCGCCAGACTTGCTCGTATACTTGTGCGACGGCGTCGCCGGTGCGATCGCCGAGAATGGAAAACCGAAAATCGTTCTTCGATTCGCTTGCGCCACGAACGCCGGCAATCCCGGCCAGCACCAGAAAAGCGAGGAAGACACTCAACCTGCGCGGGCTCTTTCCACTCATGGCAGTGATTCTACCAAGCTGCATCGGCCGTCTCCGATTCGTTCCTGTAGAATAGTTTCATCACCGAATGCTTCGTGTCCCTTGCCTCAGCCTCGCCGCCCTAAGCATGCTCGTCCTCGCCGGATGCAAGCATGCGACGCCGAATAATGTCGCCGCTACCGTCAATGGCCGCGCGATAACGTTCGCCGATCTTGATAAGCAATATCAATCGCAGTTCATGTCGTCCACCGAGCGCCCCAGCGACGACCAGATGATGATTCAGAAGCTGGAGGTGCTGCGCACGCTGGTGGACAACGAAATCATGCTGCAGCGCGCCGAAAAGCTGGGGTTGATGGCCACCGACGCCGATGTCGAATCGAAGTTCGCGGAAATCAAGGCGCCGTTCACCCAGGAAGAATTCCAGCGCCAGTTGGCTTCCAGGAAAATGTCGGTGGAGGACATGAAGGCGCAGCTCAAGCGGGATTTGAGCGTGCAGAAACTCTTTAACAAGGAGATCACGTCCCACATCGCGATTTCCGACCATGACGTAAGCGATTTCTACAACGCGAACAAAAGCAGCTTCAATTTTCCAGAGCCGCAAGTGCATCTGGCGCAAATTCTCGTGACTCCGAACCCCGATCCGAGCGTTCGAAATCTGAAGGGCGACAAGGCGCAGAACGAAGAACAGGCGCGTAAGAAGATAGAGATGCTGTCGGTTCGTCTGAAACAAGGCGAGGACTTCACGCAATTGGCGCAGAATTTCTCCGAAGACTCGAGCTCCGCTACCAATGGTGGCGATCTAGGCTTCGTTCCGGAATCCGCGCTGGAAAAGGCCACGCCGGAACTGCGCAAAGCGATTGAAGCATCGACACCCGGTCAGGTGACCAGCGTGATTCGCACGGCCGAAGGCTATCGTATTTTCAAAGTTTTTTCCAGAGAGCCGGCCGGTCAACGCGAATTGACCGATCCGCGGGTTCAGCAAAACATCCGTGAGACCCTGCTGAATCGCAAGGACCAACTTCTCCGCGCAGCCTATTATGAGGTGGCGCGCGACGAAGCCAAGGTGGTGAATTTCCTGGCCCAGTCGATTTCACAGACCAAGGACGGCAAGAAGTAGGGCCGACAGTCGACCGGTCTAGTTGCCAGAGCTTTTTGTCTTAGCGTCGGACTTGGTCTTGGATCCCGCCGGAAGCTTTCGGACTTCTTCGAAGTACTGCTGCACGTACTGCTGGTAGGCGAGCGGCACCTCGTCGCGATTGATCTCGCTGCCCGCCTCGCCATGGCTTGCTTTCCGCTGAGAATATTGCGTCTTTAGTTGCTGCTTGCCGGACGCCACTTCCACCATCACCTCACCGCTTACGTTGGCCGCGCGCTTGCCGATAATTTCGCTGATTTTGCCCATCGCGGCCAGTTGCTCGGCTTCACGCGCGCTCTTGTCACCGTCCTGTTTGCCAATGCCGCTCTTGCCGTCGGGAGAATTGGGACGATCCGAGCTGTGCGAGTCGCTCTTACCCTGCGCGGCCTGCTGCGACCCGTTCTGCGCTTGTTGCCCTTGCGCTTGCGCGCTGGCGGAAGCGTCGGACTGTTGCTGCTGACTTTGCGAGGAAGATGCATTCGGATCCGAACTCTGGCTTTGTTTCTGAGCTTGCTGCTGCGAGCTGGTCTGCGATGACGAGCCCTGTTTGCCGTCACCCGATTTCGGCTGCATTTTCATTTTCGCCAGCAGATTGGCCAACGCATCGCGCATCTTGTCGGTCAAGCTGGAGTTCTCACCCGAATTCCCCGCCTGGTTCGAATTCTTGGGAGAGGACTGCTGTTTGCTTGCTTGTGAAGCGCCATCCGGAGATGAGTTCTGATCGCCCGCCGGATCGCTTCCCGGCTGTGCCGATTGGCCCTTTTCGCCCGAGTCGAGCGGATCGTCCCCGGGTGACTGTTGATCTATTCCCGTGCCCTTGGCTTTGCCCGCGGGATCGGCGCCGCCATCGGGATTGTTCACCTCAGGCGTTTCGGTCGTCTTCAGCGTTGCGTCCGATGCAGGATCGAGATCCGCCACTTTCGATTCCCAGGGATCGACCGCGGCGCCTTTCTCGCGATGACCATCCGAATCGAAAGACCGGTCTCCGCGAATCTTCTTGCCAGCGGCAGCGACTTCACGCGATGAGCCTAGAAACCCGTCGAAGCTAATGGGTATTAGAGAAGCCCGCAGATCGAGGCTGCGATTGATCCCGTATCGCAATCCAAACATCCCGCACACCAGCAAGGCCAGTACTGCATTCACATAGAACGTTCGGGGAGCGAAAAAAGGCAATCCGCGGCGCACATCGGCGGAACGCGCCAGCTCCTCCGCCGCTTGTCTCTGGCGTTCGATGAAATCCTTCGATGCGGCTTGTTGACCGGCGTGCCGGTCGAAATAGAATGCGGTTGAGATGGCATCATGGAATCCCAACTGGTGATCGATCGACTGCGCCACTTGGTATTGAGAAAGAATGCGCGGGCGCGCGCGGTAAGCGCCTACAGCAAGGCTGCCCACAAATAGGATGACAAGCCAATACCAGTTGAGGATCTCGGTACCAACCAGCAGCAACAGAGCCGCCCCGCCGAGTGCAAGCGTCGCCGAAAAAGATGCTTCACAAATGAGTATATTACGTACCTGACGGCGCCGGCCTCGCTGGACCAAATCCGTAAGTACGTTGCGCTCAGTCACTTGTTAATTATTACAGAGTCTGGGGGCTGGGTGCTAGGGGCTAGGGACTGGGGGGCAGGCGAACCGTAAAGATCCGGGATTAGTCCCGAATCCCCAACCCCCAGCCCCCCTTCCCCCCTTTACCAAATGGCCATAACGTGTCTATAATAGCTACATGAAGACCGTCAACATAGCCATACTAAAAAATCGGCTCAGCTCTTACCTTCAGGAGGTTCGCGCTGGGGAGGAGATCGTGATTCGAGATCGTAATCTTCCTGTTGCCAAACTCGTTCCGCTTAGCCCCACCGATGTATCCGCGGAGGAACTGGCTTTGGTGGCGTCGGGGGAACTCCAACTCCCTTCTGAAAAGCTTAACGAACGGACGTTTTGGTCTATCGGGGCCGATAACCCCGTGACCGCTCCCGCCATGGCCGTCGTGCTCCGAGCGATTTCAGAGGATCGGGAAGCGCGAGATGCCGGGATTTTGGGACGCTAGCGCAATCGTTCCGCTGTGCGTCCCCGCGCAAAACGTTGGGCGTGACCGGCAACTTCTACACCAGCACAAACCGGTAGTCTGGTGGGGCACCGCAATCGAAGTGGTCAGCGCCCTGGTCCGGCTTCGCCGTCAGGATTTCCTTACTGAATCACAATATTACGCAGCGGACAAGCGGTTCACGCTCCTGCGGAGATCCTGGCGCGAGATCGTTCCTACGAACCGGGTAAGAGAGCTGTCCGAAATCCAGTTGGATCGTTACGACCTGCGAGCCGCGGATTCCCTGCAATTGGCGGCGGCGCTCGTCTGGTGCAACCAACGCCCGAAAAATCGTCCATTCCTCTGTCGCGACGTCAGGCTGCGAGAAGCGGCGCGGCACGAAGGTTTCCTGCTCGTCGATCCGTAACTCAGACCCCTACGGAATCAGCCGCTCCACGATCACTACGTCGCGCCACTGCCCGTTCAACCGGCCGTGTTTCTCGTAGATCCCAACCTCGCGAAAACCCATCTCGCGCACTAAGGCGCGGCTGGCTTTGTTTTCGGGAAAGATTCTTGAGAGCAGCTTCCAGAACCCGGCTTTTGAGGCAGCCTCAATCAAGGCGTTAAGTGCGATGCGGCCTGCCCCCTGCCGCCGGTGCGCGCGCGCGACGTACACCGAGGTTTCCGCGATTCCGGCATAACACTCCCTGGGGCGATAAGCGGCGGTCGCGCCGAATGCAATCACCTGCTGCCCGTCTTCCACGACAACAATGGGATGAAGGCCGTCAAACCACGCCCGAACATCCTCCACCCCGCGAAGGCGCGTTTCAAACGTTGCAATCCGGTCTTCGATGCCTTCGTTGTAGATGCGCGCGATCGCCGCCGCGTCTTCAAGTGTTGCAACCCGGGCTCTCACGAAACTATCAACGGCTGGGAGGCACAATGCCGCACATGCGCGCATACACCACGGACTGGCCGTAGTGATCGAAAGTGTGCCACGACACAACCGACAGAATCCCCATCCGCGGCATCTTTTCCTTCCCGAAAGGCGGCGGCATCATATCCAGCGCATTGGCGGTCGTCACAGCGGCGGCGGCCTTATGCGCATAAACGAACGAGTCCTTCAAATACTTCACCACCGCATCCTTGCCCTTTATCGATGGGGGACCGTTTTCTCCGGCGCCGGGTTCGCTAGGATTCTTTTCGCCGAGTGCACCGGCCGACACCAGGAAATTTATGGCCGCGATATGGGTCATTTGTTGCGAGAAAGTACGCACGCCATCGAATTTCCCAATAGTCGGAGCGAAGTCGTACTTGTCCGCGGGCATCGCTTCGGCCAACGACACCACTTCGCTTTCCACGGATTTGATTTCCCCATCCAAAATCTTGCCGATTGATGGCGCAGCCGGTTCCGCCGCGAAGGCCCAGGCGCCAAGAACCGTAATTGTCGCCAATATGAACAGAATTTTACTCATGAAACTTCCTCTCGATACCAGAATTGATTCCGCTCCTGTGATTATACGTATCCCGGCGTTAGGAAACTAGCCGGCTGGAGACT
Source organism: uncultured Bryobacteraceae bacterium (assembly GCA_955652915.1). Taxonomy (GTDB): domain Bacteria; phylum Acidobacteriota; class Terriglobia; order Bryobacterales; family Bryobacteraceae; genus Palsa-89. The sequence continues at coordinate 2,782 of CATPCJ010000263.1, read as the reverse complement.
TCAGCGGGGTCGCGAGACTTTTCACGGGACACTGGCTTCTTGACGGGATCTTCGGGTTTACACTTCACCCTGGTCACCGGGGCGTTCACAATAATGGAAAGCACCGTAAAGAGCAAAGACGAACTGCGAACCACTACCTTCATGGAAGGTGTCCTGCTACATTCATCATAGCCGATATGGAAGCCAAGTCCCCCATTGTTCGAAAACAGGTGGAACCACGGTGGCCCGCGTTCCTGGCTGTTTTGGCGGTCAGCGGCTTGCATTTCATCCTGCCGCAGCCGCTGCGTTTCGGACCCGATTGGCTTCTGTTGGTGATTACTTCGGTGTTGCTGGTGCCCACGGTGATCTCGCACAAAGCCGGCCGGCACGGGCTGAACGATGTACTGGGTCACTTGGTGCTGGGTATTTTGACAGCTTCGATGATCTGGTCACTCATGTTGCTGATCACCCGGCTTCCCGCTCACAGCGATACGCCTCAAGTCCTGCTGCGGGCGGCAGCGGCTCTGTGGGTAGCGAACGTGTTGGTCTTCGCGTCGTGGTATTGGCGGTTGGATGCGGGCGGCCCCAACCAGCGCGATAAGACCGACGATCACGACAAAGGCGCGTTCCTGTTTCCGCAAATGATGCTGCCCGACGACAACATCGGTAAGTGGGTTCCCGGATTCGTGGATTACTTCTTCCTGGCATTCAATACCAGCACGGCTTTCTCGCCCACGGACGTCCCCGTCCTTTCGCGCTGGGCGAAGCTAATGATGATCGTGCAAGCCTCGATTTCACTGACGACGGTAGCCCTAATCGCCGCACGAGCGGTCAACATTCTGTAGGCGCTGCTGAAAAAGTGCTCCTGGAAGACGCTTGCTTACGCGCGCGATTCCGTAAGTGTTGCGGTATCAGTCGCCGCTTTCAGAACCGCGACCGTTGGCATGAGGCGTTCTCAATGGGCGACCTTGTCCGCTGACACGCTGAGGTTTTACAAGTGCCCCTCGCCAAGGGAGCGGCTGCGAGGATTTTTCAGCAGCGTCTGTAGGCGCCGCTGGCCCAAGCCCCCAGACCCCAGCCCCAGCTACACTAGTCTTTCCCCCATGAAACTGCAAAGCTACACCATCACTCAAGGCAAGGATCGCGCGGCGGCCCGGTCGCAACTGAAAGCCATCGGCTTCACCGACGAGGATCTGAAGAAGCCGATCATCGGTATCGCCAACACCTGGATTGGCACCATGCCGTGCAATTTCAAACTCCGGGATCTGGCGGTGAAGGTGGCCGAGGGCATTCGCAAGGCCGGCGGCACGCCCATGGAATACAACACCATTGCCATCAGCGACGGAATCACGATGGGAACGGAGGGCATGAAAGCTTCCCTGGTTAGCCGCGATCTCATTGCCGATTCCATTGAGCTCGTCGCGCGCGGCCACATGTTCGACGGTATCGTCGCCCTGGTGGCCTGCGACAAAACCATTCCGGGCGCGGCGATGGCATTGCTTCGACTCAATCTTCCGGGACTGGTTCTTTACGGTGGATCGATTTTGCCGGGCCACTACAAAGATCGCGACGATCTCACCGTACAGGACGTATTTGAAGCCGTGGGCGCCAATGCAGCAGGGAAGATTTCCGATGAAGAGCTGCTGGCCATCGAGAATAGTGCCTGTCCCGGCGCTGGAGCTTGTGGAGGACAATTCACCGCGAACACGATGGCCACGGTGATGGAGATCATCGGGCTGTCCCCGATGGGAACTGCTTCGGTACCCCAAGTGGACCCGCTTAAGAACGAAGTAGCAGTGCGCTGCGGTGAATTGATTTTGAACGCTGTGAAACAGAATCTGCGGCCGCGCGACATCGTTACTCGCGCGGCCTTCGAAAATGCCATTGCTTCGGTTGCCGCATCGGGCGGATCCACGAATGCCGTCCTGCATCTGCTGGCCATGGCCAAGGAAGCCGGCGTTCCGCTGAGTATCGACGATTTTCAAACCATCAGCCAGCGAACGCCGCTGCTGGTGGATTTGAAACCCGCGGGTAAGTTCGTTGCGCTGGACGTTCACAAGGCTGGTGGAATTCCGGTGATCGCGCGACGGCTGCTGGATGGCGGTTATGTGGACGGTTCCGTGATGACCGTCACGGGCCGGACGTTCGCCGAAGAAGCCAACGACGCGAAGGAAACTCCGGGGCAGGAAGTGATCCACGCCTTGAGCAATCCGATAAAGAAAAGCGGTGGCCTCGTGATCCTGCGAGGGTCGCTGGCGCCGGAAGGCTGCGTCATCAAAGTGACTGGGATCGATCGTAACGAGCAACGCGGACCCGCGCGCGTCTTTGATTCCGAGGAGGCCGCGATGGCAGCGGTAATGAGCGGGAAAATTCGAGCCGGCGACGTAATTGTGATTCGCTACGAAGGCCCGCGGGGCGGTCCGGGAATGCGCGAGATGCTGGGGGTGACGAGTGCAATTGTGGGTGCCGGACTATCCGACAGCGTGGCGTTGATCACCGATGGACGTTTCAGCGGGGCAACCAGGGGGTTCATGGCCGGGCATGTAGCGCCCGAAGCTGCGGTAGGTGGACCAATTGCGGCAGTTGAAGAAGGCGACTCGATTTTTCTCGACATCGCAAAGCAAATCATCAACCTGGAAATTCCGGAGAGTACACTGCGGGAAAGGCTCAGTAAATGGAAAACTCCCGAGCCGCGTTACCGCTCGGGAGTCTTCGCCAAATATGTCGCGTTGGTTGGTTCGGCGGCGGAAGGCGCGATTACGAACCCGTCTTAACCTTTTCGGGCGTCGCCACTTTTTCCGGC
>CATPCJ010000262.1 GCA_955652915.1 uncultured Bryobacteraceae bacterium | reverse complement strand
GGGGCCGGCTAAGACCGCGACAAATCCGGCGCTCCTGCATCCGGCGGCCCTCAAGGCCAAGGCGCCGGACATTTTCAAGGCGCAATTTACGACCACCAAGGGCGATTTCATCGTCGAAGTACACCGCGATTGGGCGCCCATAGGCGCGGACCGTTTCTACAATCTCGTGAAAAACGGGTTCTTCACCGATGTGTGTTTCTTCCGGGTGATTCCCGGCTTTATGGCGCAGTTTGGGTTGAGCGCGAAGCCCGCCGTCAACAAGGCCTGGGAGAACGCCAGCCTCAAAGACGATCCAGTGAGAGTGGGCAACAAACGCGGCAACGTGGTATTCGCCGCGCGGTCCGTGCCAAACTCGCGCACAACTCAACTGTTCATCAACTTCAAGGACAACTCACCTTTGGATGTTCAGGGTTTCGCGGCATTCGGCACCGTCATCGAAGGCATGGATGTAGTGGACCGGATCTACAGCGGTTACGGCGACACTCCGGACCAGGCCCTGATCGGCAGCGAGGGCAAGGCTTATCTCGATAAGAATTTTCCCAAGATGGACAGCATCAAGACGGCGCGGGTTCTACCTGGCGCTGCCGCGGCACCGGCCCCAGCGACCAAGAAGTCGGCCCCCGCCGACAACAAATAAATCACCTGCTATTTCTTGTCGAGGGGTACTTCGAAAAAGAAAATGTCTTTGCCCGTGGCTGCTTCTTTGATTCCGGTCAAGTAGAACTTCGCCCCAGGCCGGTGGACGGTTTGGAAATAGAAAAAGCCGTTGGCGGATTCGTGGGCAGGCAGCATTCTCGCCGCGAACGAGCGGCCTTCAATCTCCTCGATGTTCAGAGGATTCTTGTATTTCCTGTGAGGGATCGGACTGCCGGATGGCATGGAAGGCCGCGGCGCGCCGCCGAAAGTCTGCACGTCGGCCGGAGGGATTGAATCCACGTGCCGGTTATCGACGCTGGTATACTCCACGATCAAATGGTCCAACTTCAGGGCTTGGTCCGTGTCATTCTGAATGATGACTAGAACCGGCAGAATTCCATGCTGGTACGGGTTCAATTTCCCAAATGCCGTGTGTGCCAGTTCTTCGGAATCGTACGGTACCGCCGCGACGGTTACCTTGTCATTCGTCTGCCTGGTTGAATAGGACGATGCCGGACCCGCGGAAAACCTGCTGTCCTTCTTGTCGGCAAACGCGACGGCCGCGGTCATGACGGCCACTGCAAAGATTGAGAATGCTTTCATCTATTTCCTCTACTGGGGAGGCCGCGTAGTAGCGTTCCCGCTGCTAGTATTCTATTTCCTTTATCGGTGCGCGCGCGACCGGCGATATATTCGCCGCTTATCGGAGCGCTTCGGAGGACGGCCCTCATCGTGTCCGTCGACTCAGTCGACGGCTGCGGACGGCATCTGGTTGCACGCGGTTTCGGTAGGTGAAGTGGTGTCGGCCGCTGGGTTGCTGCAGGAATTGCGCGACCGCCATCCCAATCTTCCTTTATGGGTTTCGGTTGGGACCGTGGCGGGCCGAAGCATAGCGGAAGAACGACTGGCGGGATTGGCGAATGCTATTTTCTATGCGCCGATCGATTACGCCTTTGCGGTGCGGAGCGTGCTTCGCCGCCTGCGGCCCGCGACTGTCGTGATCCTGGAAACCGAAATCTGGCCGGTGTTGTATCGCGAGGTGAAGCACACCGGAGCGACGCTCGTGATTGTAAATGGCCGTATCTCAGACCGGACGTTTCCCAATTATCGCCGCTGGAGTTTCTTTTTCCGCCACATCCTTCGACTACCCGATACAATCGCGGTGCAAAGCGAACAGGATCGCGAGCGCTACATCCGGATTGGCGCCCCAGAGAATAAAGTGCGGGTAATCGGGAATCTTAAGTACGATGTCGCGCAGTTAAGCAGCGAGCCACCCCAAGTGATCGGCGACGCGCTGGAAAAGTTGCGCCCGGAAATTATCTGGATTGCGGCGAGCACCATGCCGCCCGCCGATCACGCTGATGTGGACGAAGACGAAGTTGTGGTGCGTGCCTTTCAGGAACTGTCGCGTACACACCCCAGGCTGTTGTTGATCCTGGTCCCGCGCAGGCCCGAACGCTTTTCGAGCGCCGAGCAGTGTCTTCGCACGGCGGGTGTGGCGTTTGTTTGTCGCTCGACAAACTTGATCGATCCCGCACTCGCGCTTCCCTGCGTCGTGCTGCTGGACTCCATCGGCGAACTTGCCAGCCTGTTTCCGCTCGCCGATATCGTGTTCATGGGTGGAACGCTGGCGCGGCGGGGCGGCCACAATATCCTGGAGCCAGCGGTCCGCGGACGCGCGATTGTCGTTGGTCCGCACATGGAGAATTTCGCTGCCATCGCCGCCGAATTTCGCGAGCGTCTGGCTATGCTGGAAATCGCGGATTCCGGCGCGCTATTGCCGGCCATGGAAAAATTGATCGGCGATCCTAAACTGCGCGAGGATCTGGGCTCGGGTGCGGCCGAAGTAGCCGCGATGCATCGTGGCACAACCACGAAAGCTGTCGCGATGATTCTGGAGTGGCGCGACCTTTCTGTCCCGTGGCGAAATCCAGCGGGTATTTTCGCGCCGGTCCTGTGGCTGCTCTCGAAGGTCTGGATTGCGGGAGCCCGCTGGCAGCAAGCCCGCGATGTTGCGCGCCCACGACGTCTGAACACGCCCGTTATCAGCATTGGAGGTGTCGGCATGGGCGGAGCCGGCAAAACCCCCATGGTCGAATATATTGCGGAGCGTATGCGAGAACGTAGACTCCAGCCCGCCATCCTCACGCGAGGATACCGCCGAAAATCGATCGAGCAAAGCATTGTTATCAAGGCCGGCACGAAGGTTCCGGTGGCCATCACGGGCGACGAAGCGCAGATTTTCGTCCATTCCGGCTACGCCCATGCTGGAATCGGCGCCGATCGCTGGGCAACCGGACGGATCGTGGAAGAGAAGTTCGCGCCGGACGTTTTTGTGCTGGATGATGGATTTCAGCATCGCCGGCTGCGTCGCGATTTGGACATCGTGCTGATCGACGGTCTGAATCCTTTCGCTGGCGGCGACGTTTTTCCCTTGGGTGGATTACGCGAGTCGCTCGGTGCCCTGGCTCGCGCCGACGCCTTCGTGATAACCCGCGCCGCGCCCGAACGCGAGTATCGCGGGATACGAAATCAGTTGCGCGCGCTAAATGAAAGTGCGCCGATCTTTCGCGCATCGGTGGAACCGCGCTATTGGATCAACCAAAGGACCCGCGCGCCGGGGCATCCACCGGAAGGGCCCGTGGCCGCGTTCTGCGGCCTTGCGAATCCCGCCAGTTTTTGGCGGACCTTGAAGACCATTGGAATCGACCCGGCCTTTACGTGGTCGTTCGACGATCATCACAGCTACAAGTGGAAAGAGCTGGAGCGGCTGGCGGCGCAAGCGCGCACCAATGGCGGCAACGTGCTGCTCACTACCGAGAAGGACGCTATGAACTTGCCGGAGCACGCGGGGGACATTCTGATGGCCGCGTTAGTGGATCTTTACTGGCTGAAAATCGGAATCCAGGTTGACGATGAGGCCGGCCTGATGAGATTGATTGAAAGCAGTTTGACATAGCGTGCTCCTATTGACAGTCTATAGGACAAGCTATAGAATGTCTATATGAGCGACCCGGCCCAGAAAGCGACCAATCTCTTGCAAGGCACTCTTGACCTCCTGATTCTCAAAGCTCTGGTTCTGGAACCAATGCATGGCCTGGGTCTTTCCCGCAGGATAGAACAGATCACGCAAGGCACTTTTCAGGTGAAACCGGGATCGCTTTTTCCCGCGCTGCATCGCATGGAAGAAGCCGGCTGGCTGGCGCCATCCTGGGGCGAGTCCGAGAACAATCGGAAAGCAAAATACTACCGGCTCACGGTTGCGGGCCGTCGGCAGCTTCGAGCCGAGACGGATGAGTGGCAGCGAATCTCGGTAGCGATGGCCGCGGCGCTGCAAGCCAGCTAGTGGCGCGGCCTTCAGGCTGCTGCATTTAGACTCGTCTCGATGCTGCAGTTTCATTCGGGTGGACAGATGGAGCAGGTCTTTCAGTCTCTTATAGACCGGACGCGTGCATCCCTGGATCTGGATAAGGTCCAGACGATCCTTGGACACCAGAGAAGGCCCTGGAAGAGGAAGTATCGCGAGGACCGCTAGAGTCCTTGTCCTAAAAATTCTGTTGGGAATGAGTCAAGTTTAGGCAGCCAGCCGTTCCTCTTGGCAACAGGCGTCGATCACCGCGTTGAGGCGATCGAAAGCAAGGCGGAGACTTGTCGCCACGGGCGGTGCGTG
>CATPCJ010000261.1 GCA_955652915.1 uncultured Bryobacteraceae bacterium | reverse complement strand
ATGCTGCCATCTCTTTTGCAGTCGCAAAAGGGCCGTACACTCGACCGTGCTTAATATCTGCGTCCGACTTGGCGAGACGCGCATCAATCCCCCGCCTCTGGGCGGCATTATATTCACCGTCGGCATTTGGAAACTTGAAACGGTCGATCACCATCTTGGGGACAACGACAATTCTGCCCTTATGAAGGCTTACTTCCATCATGTCGCCCTGGGCGATACCGGCCTGGGTACGAAGCCGGGTTGGATAGTCACCGCGCCTTTGTGCTGGACTTTTGAGTGTAGTGCTCATAGTATTGTGGTTCGTTGGTAAGTCTGGAAGTCGGGAATCCCGGCCTCTGATGGAAGCGTAGCAAGAAAAATCGCTCAACCTGAGCGATTCCGGAGCGTCTGAGGGATTTAAAACTTTACACGGGGTAGTGGCTCAGCTTGACTGCTTGGGCGTCGCCGTTCATCTTTCGAACGTTGCTGTTTGCCGACACTTCTGGTGCGAAGGGGATTTCGCGACAGGTATCCCATCTGCATCGGGTGCCCAGTTCCCAGAGGCCGTTTGATCGGCATGGGGACGGCCGATCGCCCTATGCCGATCTCGTCGCCCAACGTGCTGCGAACCCATCGGACTACATCTCTGGCGTGAGATCGAAGTAGCCCAAGCCTACGTGCCCGGCCCGATCGGTACCTTCATCGTCCAGACGGCGCGATCGGCCCTGAATGAGGCCGTCGTCCCGTTCAACCTCACCACCGTCCGCCGTGCCGGAACCGTCTCAAGCGCGGTCACGATTTCCGGCTGGATCTGGCCGCTGTTGCCGAGGAACGGCAGATCGATGTCGAGCTGCTGCGCTTCGGTGCAGGATTGCTGCACTCGCAGGATCAGATTCCGGCCGGCGGCGGAAGGCGCGTCCGTCTTCCCGACACGGAGCACCGCATTGGTCTGGGCCACGCTCGCCAGTTGCGCGGTCGCCGTCATGGTCGCGGCCGTTGTCGAGGCGACCACCGCAGCGTACAGCTTCGTCTGCGCGTAGAACGACGTCCGCAGCGGGTATCCGCTTATGGCCGGCTGGGCGCTTACATCCAGCGTGTAGGCCTGCGTGTGGCTGTCCGTGTCGGAGCCCCAGGCCCCGCGTCCTCCTGCCGGCGTATTTCGCAGCACGCAACCACGCAGAATGCTCCCATCGATGGTCCAGGCTGGGATCCCGTTGTGGTAAACGGCTGCGATCGCATCGCCGGCGGAGGTGGCGAGCTGGGCGAAGTCGTGACTCGCGCGAAACGTCAGGCCGCGCCAGGACTGCTGCGGGTTGCGGTTCTCCCAGAAATACGACGTACCGTACTCCAGAACACTCGCTGTCGCGCCCGCCGCGGTCTGCATGTGGAAGGATGTCACCACAGAATATCCGGGAGAGTTCTCGGCTGTAGTTCCGGGGGCGGCGCCGGTTGTCGTGATGCGAACCAGCGTCTCCCCGAGAATCAGATCGTACTGCGTGGTGTAGGCATTTCCCGAGAAGTCCTTGAGATTCGCGAGGAAGCGCCAACGGATCGGCCCGCTCTCCACGGGCGTCCCGGTACCGCCCGTCAGCGGGGACTTGAAGCGGAATGAACCCGTCGAGCAGCCTGACGTGAATTCCATCCCGAATTGGTATAAGTTCCCGCTGTCGTTCCAAACGCCCATCTGGTTGGCGGCGGCACCCGGCTGCACGTAGTTGTGCCCCCCCACCTGAAGCGTCGTGATCGCCCATCCCTTACTCTGTGAGACCGTCAGGTTGACCGTACCGTTATTGGAGAACGAGAAATCCCCCGTCACCGGCACGGACGGGGGTGGGGGGGTCCGGGGTCCCTGCGGCACGAGATACACAACCTGGTACGACATGGATTCCATTCCCGCAACCTGGAACAGCAGGGTGTTCTCCGAGCTTGTTTGCACCGGACTCAGGTTCGCGCCCACTCGAACCTGATAGTTTGTCGCGCCGTTGCTCGGGTCGGCCATCTCCACGATCGCCGTGGCGGGAAGGTCGCAGCCGATCTGGTTGAATACTACCACCGCGATTTCACCGGGTTGCGGCGTCGCGGTCACGGCGCCGGCCAATTGGCGGAGGCCGAGATTCAACGCGTCGTTAGCCAGCGTCAAGGCCCTCCTGGACATGTCCAGTTGGCCGTACGAATCCCAGACCTGTTCTCCCGTTGGACTGGGAACCTTGTAGATGTCGTCCGGCGACGTGCCGGTGACGAAATCGTGATGCGTGGTGGGCACCAGCAAGTGCCAGGCATCGTCGAGGGCCGCCGCCAGCTCTGCCCGCTGCTCGGTCGAGGCGCCGCCATACACCGCGAGGATCGACCCGAGCACCTCCGCACCGAGAAGCCATTGCGCCGCCTGGTAGTGATCGATCTTGAGCTGCGGGCGGCTTGCGAAGTAGCCCGTCCAGTAGTTCTCGGCGAACAGCGTCTCCGTCGGGATGTCACCGGCCGACTGCATCAGACTCTGGTAGTAATCCGCGAACGTTCCAACCTGGCCCTGCACTGTTACAGCCCCGGAAGTCACACTAGCGCCGATCGCGTCCGCCCAGTCGTAAGCGTTAGCATTCGTGGAGTCCAGTGAGCTGTCGGGAAACTGCCAGTCGCCTCCCTGCGTGGCGAAGATGACGCCGCCTGGCCACGTCGCGGTAGCATTCCCGTCGAGGAAGAACTGCATGCATTCCACGGTGTCCTGCAGGTTCAGGTTGTTGTTCGGGTTGTTCGTGATGCCATAGTAAGTCGCGGGCATGAAATGAGTCAGTACCTGCGACCCGTCGCTGGCGGGCCACCAGAAAGAGAGGCCAGCCTCTCGCACGTCTCCATCGGCGGGCTGCTGGTCCGGGCAGAGCGTGGGTTGTGGCGAACCCGGAATGCGGGAAAGCGCGGCGGCTTGCATTCCGAGTGCCTCGAGGAGTACCGGCAGTTGCGGGTCATGGCCGAAATCGTCTGGCAGCCACGCCACCAGAAACACATTGCCCATCAAACGAACCGAATTGAGGAATTGGTGTCCCGTCAGGTAGTTTCGAATGAACACCTCGCAATGACTTACCTGGTTGTCGGGCGACGTGATGCCGCCCCCGAGCACGCAAAAGCGGGTTCCAGCCTCCCGGAGGACGGCAGCCTTCTTCGGATGCGCGTGCAGATACCGGCGCAGGAAGCCCATTTCGGTGTAGGAAAAACAGAATGCCTGGTCCTGGCCGGTGGTCCCCTCGAAGTTCTCGATCACGCTGTCCAGGATGCCCTTGACACCGTAGTTGTTCATGGTTTCGTAATACTGCTCGAACGTGTACTGCCAGTCCCAGTCATTGTGGGTTGTGGGGCAGACGATCATCTGAATCGGCGAGGCCGACGCGGGCGTGTTCGGCTTAGTCATGGTGTTCTCCTCCGTTGAGTGAGTGGGGTCGGTTAAGACCGGCAGCTTTCGGTATGTCGATATAGTAGAGCACACTTCGGCTGGTTGTGGAGCAGTAACGCCGTAAGTCAGATTACTCGGCACGAAGGTCTCAGGATTTTACACGTGGAAGGGAGGGCCAGAACGTACAATAGGCCATGTCCCATCAAGCGCTTATCCTGCAAAGACTGTTATCTCTTCACGGAATCGAAGAACCCGGAGTCTGGAACGTGCAAGAACCTCACCGCGAGTGACCACAGTTAGGATAATGAGCCTTTCCAAATAGCACTGTCGCGGGCCTTTGACGGGCGCCTTCGCAGGCATCCAGAGGGTGAGGACGGGACGGCGATCCGTAGCTGTCGAGAACAGCCCTTCGCACCAGAAATCACCCTTTACTCCCGTGAAGGTCGTTCACTGAATGAGGATGGGTTGCGAAGTGCTAGCACTACCCGATTTCAAACTGACCAACTGCCCTACACCAGCTCATACCAGAAAGTTCAAAGCTCTCTGTCCGTGGTTGGAGGATTCCGGCGCCACAGTACATGAGCGGCATGGAATCTTCTGCTACTACGACCCGGCGTGCAGTAGTCACGCGCGATGGTAACACGCGAGTCACAGCGAATCGAAAAAAACTCGACATCCGCTATCTTCATTCTTTTGAATATTTTGCCGCACTGTCCGTCTCTCGCGGCACCGCTAATCCAGCGGAAAACTTGCCTTCACCCGGTAAACTCCGAATAGACCGGTTATAGATGGTTGTAAAAATAGGCACAAACATTCAGGTCTTGAAACCAGACAACCGTTGGTTCTCAGCGCCTGTCGAAACCGACCTGGATTTTCTGCCCGCATTTAGCGCCATATCCAAAGCCGTGCAGATTGCTCTTCGAAAAGGTCTTCCACTGGCATATTTTGACAGCCTGGACGAATTTCAGGATCGGGAAAGGGCCAACGCTGTCCTTCTCTTTCAAGCCACTCCCCCTTTCCATGCGAAGATACGTACCGACCTCACTTACGACGTATTGAATCCCAAAATGTTGGCCCGGTTGGCGCGCAAATCGAGACGGGGCCTCACCCGATTGCTTGCCCCGGTGGAAGCGAAACTTCGCGTCGCCGATCTGGTCGAGCTTGCCGTCCAGTACTCTCCCCGTCAGGCTGGGGTAATCGTCGCTTCAGTGCAGCGGCTGGCGCGAAGCCGTCGATACCTTCTTGGTCTGCTCCGGGGCGAAGGTGTTTTGGTGGATGCGCTGGTGCAGCTCGGAGGTGCCGCTGATCTATCTCCCAGAAGGAAAAGAGCCCGAGTGGCTTCGTTTCGCAAAAAATGGAACTTTCAACTGCGCCGGATGTGCAACCGCCGGGACTTCAGTTTTCTGGGTACATCCATTTTGGAAGCCGCAACTCAGGCGTTGGCTTCGTTTCAACAACTCTCAAGTGTTGGCCCTGACCGGCTGAACTGCCCTGAGCCTGATCCCGGCCGCCCGCAAACGAGTAACGCCAATGTCCTTTAGTTCCGCCAAATACATCAGTTCGTGCCGATCGCAGCAGAACCATTGCCTTGACAACCTCCGAAAAAGCCCGATGGCTAGGGGACAAGCCAAACACTTGCCGCGGGATGTGATAGGAACACGAATAGCCATCCTTGGAGCTACTCATCGGACAAAGGAGGCTTGGTCTTAATCCGCAGAGCAATGGCTTCGTTTCGCCGAAACTGCAAATCGGGGGACTGGCTCGGATTTCGCCGCCTTTGCGAAATTCGTGCCTGTACCCGATTTGCCGTTCTATTCGACGAAACCGATCTTTCGCAGCGTCGCCGCCGGTTCGTTTTGCTCAAATGTGGCAATCGCCGCTTTTTGGCGGCCGTGTTCCAGGGCCACGCCATAGGGCGGATCCACGAATTTGAAAACCGCGCGGAGCGGAGCCATATCGTACGACGTAGCCGCTTGCAGTCCGGTGTCGCGCAAGAACGCCGCCGCGAACTGCGGGTCGTGCGTGGGAATCGCGATTACTTTTGTGTTCTTCCAATTCAGTTTGGCCATCCGCCGGGCGGCGGCATCGCAATGCAGGCACTCCGGATCGTAGAAGAACAGAAATACTTCGCCTTGTGAAAGGGAGAAAGGTTTGCCATCCAACGTAACCGAAGCCGGAGCTTTCAAGCCACCCTCGCGAGCCGCGTTTACACCGAAGGCCACGCCGGCGAATACCAGCACGGCGCCCAAAACCACCAACGCCGCCCGAATGTTTTCCGATTTGCGGACCCACCAGCCGGCCAGCGCCGCCATCAGCAGCATGGCGATATCTCCGGCGAAAAATCCGGGGCCGATGCTGCGCTTCACCAGCGGAAAACAACTGCAATCCTTGCCCGCCAATGTGGAGTAGTTCAGTCCGATGTATGCCATGAAGCCGATCAGCATCAACGCAATCAGCCAGCTTCCCCAGCGGCGGAAGCGAGGCACCAGGATAAGAACGGCGGAGAACGTTTCGCCTACGCCTAGCGCCAGCGTGAATGGGAGAGCCGCATCGCTTGGAACGCGAAATTCGCTAAGCATCTGGGCCCACCAGAATGGGTCCGTCAATTTCCAGCAGCCGGACGCGAAGAAAAGGATGGCGAGTAATATGGCGGCTGTTCCGCCAATGGCTCTTTTCCAAGCCGGGAAATCAATGCCAGCGGAATTCAGGCCCAGTTCAGCCGGGTCCGCCGTGCTCTCATGCATATCTCTCCTATTCTAATTGAGGAAGATGTGGGGCAGGTTGGTAACCTGCGGCCGATTGGCAATCGGCCCGTTCGAAGAACTCCTTGGCGGTATCCACCGTACGGGCGATATCCTGCTCGCTGTGCGACGTCGAAACGAACCCCGCCTCGAATTGCGAGGGCGCAAAATAGATTCCGCGATCGAGCATCCAATGGAAAAATTGCTTAAACCGGGCAGTATCGCAACGCTTGGCCGACTCCCAATCCACCACCGGATCGGTCGTGAAGAAGAACGTGAACATCGAGCCCACGCGATTCACCGTAATCCCTTCCGGAATATTCGCGGTCAGTTGCGCCGTCCGCTTTTCGATGGTCTCGTATACCTCGGGATGCGCTTTCAAATAGCCCAGCACCGCAATTCCAGCGCTCACCGCCAGCGGATTGCCGGACAGGGTTCCAGCCTGATAGATAGGTCCAAGGGGAGCGACCTTGCTCATGATATCGGCGCGTCCGCCGTACGCCGCGAGCGGAAGTCCGCCGCCAACGATCTTGCCCAGCGTCGTAAGATCTGCCTTGATTCCGTAGAGTTCCTGCGCGCCGCCCAGGGCCAGCCGGAACCCGGTCATCACTTCATCGAAGATCAGCAGCGCGCCGTATTTAGCGGTCAGATCGCGCAAAGCTTTGAGAAAGCCATCGCGCGGCGGCACGCAGCCCATGTTGCCAACCACCGGCTCCACGATCACGGCGGCGATCTTGTCACCACGCTCCCGGAACGCAATCTCGACGGCCTCGATGGAATTGAATGGGAGTGCGATGGTGGTGGCGGCGAAAGATTCCGGAACGCCGGCGGTATCCGCGATGCCCAGAGTAGCCATTCCGGAGCCGGCTTTGACCAGCAGCGAATCCACGTGCCCGTGGTAGCAACCCTCAAACTTGATCGTCAGATCGCGCCCCGTGAAACCCCGTGCGACGCGCAACGCGCTCATCGTAGCTTCGGTGCCGGAGCTCACCAGCCGCACCATTTCGATGGATGGAACACACTCGCAAATCAATGCCGCCAGATCCACTTCACGCTCGGTCGGCGCCCCAAAACTCGTTCCAATCTCCAGAACCTCGCGGAGCGCCTCGATAACTTGTGGCGGCCGATGGCCCAGGATCAACGGTCCCCAGGACAGAACGTAATCGATATACTCGTTGCCGTCGACATCATAGATTCGCGAGCCGTCGCCGCGAGCGATAAACGGCGGCGTTCCGCCAACGCTGCGGTAGGCGCGAACGGGCGAGTTGACTCCGCCCGGAATCAGTTTCTGGGCCGCTGCGAAGAGTGCTTCGGATTTGGATCGGTTCATCACCTTGGCGGGCGTTTATGTTTTTTCGGGAATCACTTTTTGCAAAAAGAGATTCATTAGAACCTCGTGCAAAGTCCCATTCAGATTCTTGAACAAGCGCCCCTTTAGATCGAGGTAAGGCTGCGTGCCGGCGAACAGATCCTCAATCAGGGCGCGAAAGCGCGGACTGCGGCGGATAAAACCAACCATTCGCGCGGGCACCGTACTGAATAGAAAACGTCCCAGGAAAACGCGCTTGGCCAGCGTCGCCCCGAATTCCAGATCGGCCGCGAAGTCGCGGCGCAGCAAGCCACAATAAGCTTGGGCCTTTTCGGCCAGCGAATGCGATTCGCTCAGCACCACCTGGCTTGCCAGATCGCCTGACCGCATGGCGTAGTACAAACCTTCGCCGGTGATCGGATCCACAAGTCCGCCGGCGTCTCCCACCGCCATCCAACCCTCGCCGGCAACCCGATTTTTCTTCCACCCGGGACTCTCGAGCGAAGGCAGCATGTGTCCATAGAACGATGCGCCTTTGTACGAAATGCCCTTCTCGTTCATGTACCGTTCCAGCCGTGCGCGCAGCGATTGCGCCGATTCCCCTTTTCCGCAGATCCCCACCGACAGATGGCCGCAGCGGGGAAAAACCCAAATGTACCCTTCCAGGTTCTGCAAAAACTGGATATCGATATGGTCCTGCATGGAGGGAACATAGTAGCCCAGCGCGTACATGGTGTCAGCGGCGGTCCATTGCGTTCCAACATTGCGCAGCGGATTGCGCGCGCCCGTGGCGACAATGCAGAAGTCGGCATCCAGCGAACCGTGCTGCGTTTTCAGTATCCATCCGCGGCCCGATCGTTCGATGTCCAGCACTCGCGTTTTTTCCAGTTGAGCCCCGGCATTTTCAGCGCGCTCCAAAAGCATACGATTGAGATCCATTCGCGAATAAATCACGAGCGGCCGCCTGAGCCCCACTTTTACCGCGCCTGCCTTGGGCGCCGCAAGATATGTTTCGGTGATGAACTTCTTGGGAGTATCGTTGTCGATGAGAAATGGATATTGGTTATACGCCTTGTAGGTGAGACCACCGCCGCATGGTTTCTCCCACGCCAGCTTTTCATCGAAGACTATCGTTTCCAGGCCCGCGTTCGCCAACCGTTCGGCGGCGAACGCTCCAGCCGGACCTCCTCCGAGGACCGCAACGCGTTTCATTGAGATTTTCCCGATTTTTTATCGGGACTGACCGGCGGATGACCGGCGGGCAAACCGCCGCTGCCGGTTGTTGGATGTCCCGGCGGCATGGTCGGCGGCCCGGTCTGCGGCATCGCCCCGATGGAACCGCCGGAACCTTCCTGGGGCGTTCCCGCCGATCCGTGTCCTTCGATGGCCTTGCGCTTCACTACCCACTGATCGCCCTCGCGCACCAGGACGTATTGCATCGACAATCCGGATCCAGGCGTTCCTTTTGCCTGGAAATGCACGCTCGCGGTCGCTTCGTCCTCATGGTAGCTGACGGACGTCACGTTCACGTCCATCGATAAAAGATCGCCGCGCTTGGCGAGATACGTCATGACACCCTGCTTCACGGCATCGTTGTTTTTGATGTCGCGCTTGCATCCGCCGAGCATGGCGATGGATAACCCCAGCGCGGCAATCGAGATCCTAAGGCCTTTCACAATTCGATTATAGCCACTGTTCTCAAGCCTGCATCAATTCGAAAAGTTTCAGCACGGTGCGCCAATTCCTGGCGGTGCTGATGGTGGCGAGTTTGGAATCGAAGTAGGCGTTGCTCAGTTTGGTGCGCGCCATACCGTTGGGCAGTTGAAGATATATATCCCGTCCGCGAACGAGGAACGCGTCCGGCGCCGATCGCGCGGGATCGAGAGCCGTCAGATTGCGCGCATCTGGCGCCCCTTTGAGAAAGTACACGTGTAGCGTTTCCTCGGCGGCGCCCGCCTTGAGAAAGGGATTATTTTGTATCGTCTCTCCAAGCTGTTCCGCCGTGCGCAAAACCACGGGAATCTTATACCCGAACCTTTCCAGAATGCGCTTGGCTATCAGATCGGGAAGCTTTTCCAACTTGGATTGGCTCGCCTTGAAGATCACATTGCCGCTCTGGATATAAGTCCGAACGTCGGCACAGCCGGCCTCGACGAATACTTGAACTAAATCCGTCATCGGCAACCGGTTGTGGGCGGCGAGATTCAACCCCCGCAGCAATGCGACATTTGTGGCCAACCCATGTATTGTCTCATGAGCTATCCTGATACCCAGCGTCTTCCAGCAAATGTCACTAAGCACTGTTGCCAGTCTCTTCGCGGAATGGCGCGTTCGCGCGCCGGGGACGCTGGCTCTCGATTCTTACCGCAGGATTGGCAAAGCGGCTAATCAAAATGGAGAAGCCCTGCTTGCATTCGACGTCTCTCGTGAAGGTTTGCAGCACTGGGCCGGCGACAAAGAGCTGCGGCAAATCACGGCGTTGGCCCTGGCGCGCATGGGATCCACTGAACTGGCGCGCGACTTGCTCCTTCAGATCCGTAACGAAGGGCATAACGACCTGGAAACCGTGGGGCTGCTTGCGCGCACATACAAGGATCTGTGGCTCAGAAGCGGAAGTACGCAAGATCTGGAGGCGGCATTTGAGGAGTATTTGAAGGCGTACAATCAACCGGAAAAGCCCTATTGGATGGGAATCAACGCCGCGACGCTGGCCTTCGCGCGGAAAGACGGCGACACCTCGCGCAATCTTGCCGAACAGATACTTCAGAGTTGTGAAGCATCGCCAGAAAAGCGGGATTACTGGGTCATCGCCACCATGGCGGAGGCTCAGCTACTCCTGGACAACGCCGCTGAAGCGGAGCGGCATTACTCCGAGGCCCGCAAGATTGGAACCCTGGGCAACCTTCTCTCCACGTGGCGAAATGCGCGCATCATTTTGAGACTGCTGCCGCCGGCGGTCCGGACACGAATCCAGAATGCTTTTCCCCCGCCGAAAGTTGCCTTCTTTGCAGGCCGTTGGACGGGAGATCCGGCGCAATTGGCTCCGCATTTGAAGGAGCTCGGCGTCGGTGTGGCATATTCTTCGCTGATCGCGGGACCTGAAATCGAATTCCTGGAGGCGATGCAGTCCATTGGCGGACAGACGTATCT
>CATPCJ010000260.1 GCA_955652915.1 uncultured Bryobacteraceae bacterium | reverse complement strand
CCGCCTTCCGATCTTCCGAAGCAATGCGGCAAGTGCGGCCGCCAAAACGCGCGAGGCGCCGCTACCTGCGCAAAATGCGGGCAGCCACTCATCATGCGCAATCGTTATGACGTCTGGTCCGACGCGCTGATCGACACCTACACCGGCGACATTTACGGAGTAAAGCTGGGCGCCCACTATCCCGATGTCCTGCGTTGGATTTCGGTAATGCGCCCTTACCCCGCCCGCGACACGCTCACGATCGGCGCGTTCTACGACGTCGCTTACGCCATCACGCACGTGATCTACACACTGAATAATTACGGCATGTATCGCCTATCGCCCGCGTGGCTCCCGCAAGAATATCGATATCTGAAAGAAAATCTGCAGGAAGCCGTGAAACAGCAGGATCCCGAAACGCTGGGCGAATTTCTCGATACTCTGCGCGCCTTCGGCTTGACGGAATCCGATCCGCTGATCCGCACCGGCGTCGCGTATGTACTCTCGAAGCAAAACGCGGATGGGAGTTGGGGCGACGCCGGCGATACCGACGTCTACAACCGGTATCACAGCACTTGGACCGCGATCGACGGGCTGCGGCAATACGCCTGGCGCGGCAGGCGGCTTAGCTTCCCTGTCTCGCGTGAATTATCATACCGGCATGGCCTTCGAGCACAGCCTTCTGATCCGAGTGGTGCGCAAGCACGCTGACGGAGTAACCATCCACTGTCCCCTGCGGGAGGACCTGCTGAATAGCACCGGCGTTCTGCACGGCGGCGTGATCGCGTCCATCGCGGACGAGGCCGCCTGGCACGCCATGCTGCACGCCTACAGCGCCGATCGGCAGGCAACCACCACCGAGCTGAAAGTAAACTATCTGCGTCCACTCGCGGGCAAGAAAGTGATCGCGCGGGCTTATACGTTGCGCGCTGGAAAGACGCTGCATGTGTCCCGAGTGGATTTGTTCGATACCCAGAAAAAGCTGGCAGCAGTCGCGGTGGTTACCTACATGCTGCTCGATCCGAAATGATAGACGCTATTCCACCGTCAGCACCACGGGCTGCTCGATCATCGAATCCTTCTTTGCCGTCAGCGTCGCCAGGTGATACCGTCCGGGTTTAATCGCCGGCACGGTGAATTTAACCTCCGTGTCCGATTGCTCCGAGATTTTGACGGCAAAGTCCTTCGAACCATCCGTCAAATACACTTCGGAAAGATTCTTCTTGTCTAGAAATTCACCTTTCGCGCTGATGGTATCCCCCTTTTTGCCGGTGTCGGGTTCCAGGGAAGTACATCGGGGCATGGCCTGGAAGGCAAGTAGTGAAACGGCCGCGGCGACTAGGCCGGCAACCAACCAATTTTTCATAGCTACACCTGTGCTGGGGATTATACACCTTGCGGACGCCGCTTTCAGAACCGCGGCCGTGAGGGAGCGCGTGCGAGTAAACTGAATACATGCCCACCGCCACCAGCACCGTCAGCCCGTCCGCGGCGCCGCTCACGCAACTGAGCGACGAAGAAAAGATGTTCCAGAACAGCGTGCGCCGATTCGCCAAGGAACGCATCGGTCCCCATGTTCGCGAGATGGATGAAGCGGGCTTATTCCGGAAAGAGTTGCTGCACGAGATGTTCGAGCTGGGACTGATGGGCATCGAAATCCCGGAAGAGTACGGAGGCCAAGGCGGCAATTTTTTCCAATCCGTGCTCGCGGTGGAAGCTCTGGCCGCGGTCGATCCCTCCGCGGCCGTCATTGTCGACGTGCAAAACACCATCGCCAATAACATTCTGATTCGCTGGGGCACCAACGAGCAGAAACGCTGCTATCTACCCAAACTCGCGCGCGACACCGTGGCCGCTTTCGCGCTCTCGGAAGCTGGCTCGGGCTCGGACGCATTTGGCATGGCCAGCCGCGCCGTGAGGCACGGGGATCATTTCCTGATCACCGGCCGCAAGCTCTGGATCACGAACGCCGCCGAAGCGGGTATTTATTTTCTGTTCGCGAATGCGAATCCCGAGGCTGGGCACCGCGGCATCACCTGCTTCATCGTGGAGCGCGGATTTCCCGGATTTCAGGTCGGCAAGAAAGAAGACAAGCTCGGAATTCGCGCCTCGTCGACATGCGAATTGATCATGGACGAGTGCCGCGTTCCGGCCGAAAACGTTCTCAGCGAGGTCGGCAAGGGTTACAAGATCGCCATCGAAACGCTGAATGAGGGGCGCATCGCCATCGGATCGCAGATGACCGGCTTGGCCCAAGGCGCCTTGGATCACGCCATCGCCTACGCCAAGCAGCGGCATCAGTTCGGCAAGCCCATCGCCGAATTTCAAGGCGTGCAGTTCGAGCTGGCGCAAATGGCGACCGAAGTGGAGGCATCGCGCCTGCTGGTTTATAACAGCGCCCGCTTGCGCGACGCCGGAATGCCGTTCGTCACCGAAGCCGCGATGGCCAAGTATTTCGCATCGCAGGTGGCCGAAACCACCGCTTCGCGCGCGGTGGAGATTTTCGGCGGCGTGGGATTCACGAAAGATTATCCGGTTGAGAAGCTGTACCGCGATGCCAAGATCGGCCGCATCTACGAAGGCACCAGCAATATGCAAAAGATGACCATCGCGAAACAGATCCTCGGCGGATAAAAAGCCGGGTAAACTGGTAGTGAAAGTTTGAGAAACCCGCGGCTGCTCGAGGCCGTCCAGTTGAAGAGGATTTATGCGTCTCATTTCTACGTTTGCCCTGCTTGCGGGCGCCGCGTTCGCCGGCAGCACTCCGGACCCGACCGCTACCCAGATTGACGAAATCATTACTAAGTTCGCGGCCAAAGAGGCGGAGTTCTCAAAAGCGCGGAGCAACTATACCTATCGCCAAAGTGCGCGCGTGATGTCGCTCGATGAGGGCGGTTCGGTGACGGGCAAATGGGAAGAAGTGGCCGACGTAATTTTCACGCCGGCGGGGAAACGCACCGAGAAAGTGGTGCGCGCTCCCATGAGTACCCTGGAAGCATTCCAACTGGATCCCGGCGACATTCAGGATTTGCGCGACGTTCAGCCCTTCGTGCTCACGACCGACGAGTTGCCGAAATACTACATCCGTTATCTCGGCCGCGAGCAGGTGGACGAGATCGGCACCTTCGTTTTCGCCGTGAAGCCGAAGAAGCTTGAATCCGGACATCGTTACTTCGAAGGTCAGGTGTGGGTGGACGATCGCGACCTGCAGATCGTGAAGTCCTACGGCCGCGGCATAGGTTTGATGAAGAAGGGCGCCGACAATCAATATCCGAAATTCGAAACTTACCGGCAGCAGATCGACGGCAAGTTCTGGTTCCCGACCTACACCATCGCCAACGACACGCTGCAGTTCAAGGAAGGCCCGCAGCGCATGCGCATGACCGTGAAGTACGAAGACTACAAACAGTTCAAGAGCGATTCGGTTATCAAGTACAGCGATGTCGAAGAGCCTGGCAAGACCACGCCTCCGGCAACGCCGCCGAAGAAACCGTAAATCTTGTAAAATGTTCGGGGCAGATCTTGAAGCTTCCCATTGACGATCTGCTCCCGGCCATCGCCGAGTCGCTACACAAACATCCAAATTTGGTTATCGAGGCTCCGCCCGGGGCGGGGAAGACTACGCGCGTTCCCCCTGCCCTGCTGTCGCTGGTTCGCGGGCAAGTGTTGGTGCTGGAACCTCGCCGCTTGGCCGCGCGTCTTGCCGCCCGCCGCACGGCTCAGGAACTTGGCGAACGCGTAGGGGACACCGTCGGTTATCAGGTTCGCTTCGAAGAGGTAGCGGGCGCGCGGACGCGGCTGCGGTTTCTGACTGAGGGCATTCTCACCCGCCGCTTGATCTCGGATCCCAGGCTGGCAGGCGTGGACGTGGTGGTGCTCGACGAATTTCACGAGCGTCACATCGACACCGATCTGGCGTTAGCATTGCTCCGCAGGCTTCAAACTATCAGTCGTCCGGATCTGCGGCTGATCGTCATGTCGGCCACGTTAAAGGCTGCACCCGTTGCGCGCTTTCTGGGCGATTGCCCTACCTTGCGCTCCGAAGGCCGGCTCTTTGAACTGTCGATCGCCTATCAGCCATATTCGGCGGCGCCTCTGGAAAAGCAGGTGGCCATGGCTTTGGAGAAGCTGACCGCCGATCACGCGGGCGATGTGTTGGTGTTTCTGCCGGGAGCCGCGGAGATCCGCCGTGCGGCCCGCGAGTGCCAGGGGCTGGCGGCCAAGCACCAGCTACTCGTGCTTCCGCTGCATGGCGATCTTTCGCCCGAAGAGCAGGACCGGGCGGTGTCCCCTGCTCCGCAACGCAAGGTGATTCTTGCGACAAACGTAGCCGAGAGTTCCATCACCATCGAAGGCGTCACCGCGGTCATCGATAGCGGACTGGCGCGCGCCGCGAGCGACTCACCTTGGACCGGTCTGCCGACTCTCGAAGTCTCGCGCATCAGCAAAGCGTCGGCGACGCAACGGGCCGGCCGCGCCGCGCGCACGGCAGCAGGAAGGGTCCAGCGGCTTTACACGCTGGAAGACTTTCTGCGCCGGCCGGAGCATGACGCACCCGAGATCCTGCGCCGGGAGTTATCGGAGGTGTGCCTGAGCCTTCGGGCCATGGGCGCCGGAGATCCTCGAGAAATCAACTGGCTCGACCAACCGCCGGAAGGCGCCCTCGTGCGCGCGGAAGACCTGCTCGAACGACTGGGCGCGACCGCTGAAAAAGCCCGGCGGATGGCAAGCTATCCACTGCATCCTCGCTTGGCCAGGTTAGTAATGGAAGCTCTCGACCGAGGTGCGGGCGAGGAAGGCTGCAAGGCTGCCGCTCTTCTCAGCACCGGCGCGCGCTCTGAATCCTGCGACCTGTTGCGGCTACTTGATTCCGAATTGGAGCCACGCGCCAGGCAACATTTCGAGCAGATCCGCCGGCGTGTCCGTCCGCCGAAACAGGTAACGCATGATCCGAAGGCGCTGCCCCTTTCGATTCTTGCCGCGTTTCCGGATCGTGTGGCGCGCCGCCGCAAGGACCAACAACTTCTGCTCTCAACCGGCGGTTCGGCGGTGTTGGCATGCCCGTCGCAATCCGATTTCCTGGTGGCCTTGGATATTGAAGATCGCAGTGAGCACGCACTTCCGCTAGTGCGTCTCTACTGTGCGATCGAGGCGGACTGGCTGATCGACATGTTCGCCGATCGTGTCCGCGAACGCGTCGGCGTGGAATGGAACCGCGCTGCCGAACGCGTGGAAGCGGTTAGCGCGCTGGTCTATGACAATCTGGCGATCCAGGAGACGCGCAGCGGCGCGCCCGATCCGGAGCAAGCGGCAGCCTTACTTGCCGAGCGTGCCCTCGAGGCCGGCATCGGCCGTTTTGTCGATGAGCAAGCGCTCAATGAGTTTCTGGCAAGAATCGCTTTTGCTTCCGTCCAGATCGATGTCCGGAGTGCATTCCTGGAGCTATGCAATGGCCTCAAGAGTTTCGCTGAATTGAAGGCCGCCGGCGCTTCGTTGATTACGATTCTGGAGCAGAAAACAGATTCCAAAAAATTGAACGAAGTTGCACCAGTTCGGATCAGACTACCCAACGGCCGCCAAACCAAGATACATTACGAGGCGGACAAACCACCGTGGATCGCATCCCGGTTGCAGGATTTTTTCGGCCTGCGTGAAACGCCGCGCATCGCCCATGGAAAAGTTCCGCTAGTGATCCACTTGCTCGCACCCAATCAACGGCCAGTGCAGACCACTACCGACCTGGCGGGATTCTGGGAGCGCCTTTATCCGCAAGTGCGCCGCGAGCTGAGCCGCCGATATCCAAAGCACGCCTGGCCGGAAAAACCGTGACCCGTGGCGCGGACACTTTGTCTGCGGGCTCGAGACTCGTCTCGAGCCTCTTTCCCGCACGGAGCATCGAGACGAGTCTCGATGCAGCAGCCTGAGAGGCCGCGCTACGTCGTCACCTGTGGCAACATATTATTTCACGCTCCATGTCGCGCATAGTCACCGCGCTATTACTCTTCGGCATCTCCTTCGGTTACCTGGAAGCCGCCGTGGTTGTCTACCTACGCGCGATCTACGACCCGATCCGGCAACACATCCACCCGGAACGCCAGCCTAACGATTTATTTCCGCTCATCACCCAGGATCAACTGCTCGCCGCCGGACCCGAGAATGAGCGCCGCCTCATCATCGAGATTGGACGTGAGGCGGCAACCATCGCGATTCTCGCCGGGTTCGCGCTGATGGCCGGCCGCAACTTCAACGAGCGCGTGGCCGCTTTCGCCGTTGCATTTGGTCTGTGGGACATTTCGTTCTACGCATTTCTCAAAATCATGATCCACTGGCCGGAAGCGCTAACCACCTGGGACATTCTGTTTCTGATTCCTCTGCCCTGGATTGGCCCCGTGCTGGCGCCTGTGCTGGTGTCCGCCGCTCTGATCGTCTGCGGCTTTATCTCGCTCGGCCGCGGCGGAGTTCCCGCGCGGCTTCCCCATTGGCTCGCCATGATCGCCGGTGGATTGCTCGTGATCGTTTCATTCGTTTGGGATTTCCGGAACACTACCGCGGGCGGCTTGCCGAATCCCTTCAACTGGCCGCTTTTCCTGGCCGGCGAAGCCCTCGGACTTATCGGCTTTCTCGTTGCATTACGGAATCCAGGATCTCCGGAATCTCGAACACGGCCCGGTTCTTGATCGCGGCGGCGTTTGCTCGAAAGCGGGCGTAGTTGACCGGTTCCAGCAGCTCCTTCAACCCGGCATCGATGTCCCGAAAAGACTTTAGGACAATGCCCACCTGCTTCTCGCGAATCCACTCGGTGTTATAGCGCTCCTGCGGAAGCGTCCACGCATTACGCTCGACGATGATCGGAAGCCGCATCGCCAGCGCTTCACTGATGCTCCCCGGTCCCGGCTTGCCGATGAAGAAATCCGAGATGTGCATGTAGTAGGGAATCTCGCTGGTAAAACCCTCCACGTGCTTGGCGAACGTCGTCGGCAATCGCCGTATCCGTTCCGCGAGCTTCTGATTTTTGCCGCAAATGAAGATGAACTGCGCGCGCGCCGTCACTCGCCGGGCGATATCCAACATCACGTTCGACCCTTCACCGCCGAAGAGCACCAGGCCCGTGGTCAAGCCCGGGTCCAGACCTAGTTTTTTCCGTTCTTCCCGGCGATCCGCCGCAATCGCATCGTAGAAATTCGGCCGCAGAATCATTCCGGAAGTTTGAAAAATACCTTCCGCTCCGTGCCCGTGCGCCCTGGCTTGATCCACCGCCTTCTCCGTCCCACAAATCAAATACTGCCGTTGTTGTTCTATCCAGAAATGCGGTGGATAGTCGGCCAGATCGGTCAGGATAGTCGCCAGCGGCGTGTGCGGAAGGCTTTGACGCAATGCGCGATTGAAATTTGGAATCAGCGAGACGACCAGGTCCCGCTCACCCTCCGACCAGAATTTCTTGAGCATTCGCACTTGCCCGCGATGATAGAGCCGAATCAGTCCGTGCATCGCGACGGTCAATTGCGGCGATCCGAGCGTCCAACCTTTTTTCAGCAAAAGATTGTAGACGTCCTCCATGTTGATGCCCGTGTATTTGCGGAAAATGTCCAGCGGTTTAAGAATGTCCTGCAGGTTGACCAGGCGGATTTCCCAAGGCCGCTCTTGCTGTTCGATTACGCTCTTGAGCGCGTTCGCCGCCGCGCGATGGCCGCCTCCGGCGTTAAAGTACACGAAATCCAGCTTTTTCACCAAAGTAACAGTGTGTCACACAACGCAAACGACAGAAAACAAGAATTGGCAAAAATGTTGCCGTCATCGGCCTTTCAACAGGCTGTAACATCGGCGGCGGTATATTCAAGGTAGAAGTATGTTTCGCTACATCACCAGACGCGACCACAGTGTGATGCACCGCGCGAACAATTGGGTATCGCCACGTTGGGTCCGTATTTACGCGGTCGGCTCCACGCGCGCGGGCGACGGCTGGCTGTGGTATGCGATGGGTTTGGCGATTCTACTTTTCGGCGGCGAGACGCGGCTCGAGGCGCTGGCAGGGGCCACGGTTGCCGCTGCTCTGAGTGCGATGACGTTCATGGGTCTAAAGCGATTCACGGGAAGGCGGCGTCCCTACCAGATTGAGCCGCACTGCTGGGCGACGCTGCTGCCCCCGGATCAATTTTCGTTTCCGTCGGGCCACACCATGATGGCCTTCGCCGTTGCGGTTTCCCTATCGCTGTTTTATCCGACACTGGCCATCGGCTTGCTGTTCTGCGCGCTCAGCATCGCCATGTCGCGCATCCTGTTGGGCATGCATTTTCTAAGCGACGTAGCGGTCGGGGCGCTGATCGGCACTGGTTTAGGGTACGCCGGATATTTCGCGTTCCACTAGCGTGCCACTCTGAACCGAGCCGCGCGCGTCACACCTACCGTTGCGGCGGAAAGCAGCTATTCCTCTTTTTGAGGCCGCGTGAGTCTGTCCGCTCTGGCCCGCACCGTTTCCGCTTTGTAAATCGGCGACGAACAAGTGTTGCCTGTGCAAATGAACGCCGCCGGATTCTTCAGCTCCGGATATTGCACGTCCGGATTCGGCAGACGGCCTTCGCGCGTATCCCACCATTCCAATCGCAAGTAACCCGAAGGATATGCGTTGCCCGCGTGGAATAAAGCTTGCGCCGCCGGATCGTCCTTGTGTCCCACGATGGTGATGTGGATCGGGTCCGTGGAAAACTCCAGGTTGGCCAGCAGCGTTCCACCCGTGGGCATGAACTTCGCGATCCCCGGGGCTACCAGATAACGCATCGCGCGCTCACCCATGTCGTGATACGCGGTGTTGCCGGTGTATCGGGAGAGCAGATTGGCAAAGCGCGCCAGCAGCATGTTCTCGTCCCGCTCCGGCTTGGGCATGTAGGTGCGGTCCGCCGGTGTCTTAGCGGTCATGAATCCGGCCTTTGCATCCGCGAAATTCGCGGCTATGAATTTCGCCGACCCCTCCGCGTGACCCAACCACGAACGGTCGCCGGTCGCTTCATACAAAGCCAGAAACGCGCGTCCCATGGCCAACGTGTCGGCCAGATAAGGTCCAGCGAGATCTTTCGTGTCGTGCCGGAATCCGCCGCCGTCCATGGCCCGATTCGCCAGGATATACTTCGCCGCGGCAACCGCTTCGTCCAAATACTGCGGATCGCCAGTGGCTGCGTAGAGCATGGTCACGGCTTCAATCGCCCAGCCGTTTTCACGCGAGTAAATGTGCTTGTCGATGCGCGGGATGCCTTGTTTGCGGCGTGCGTCGTCGCTCAATTTGAAAAATTCCGCGCTGTGCTTGCCCTCGATCAGGTCCGCATCCTGGCTGGTGTAAAACGCGCCTTCGGGGCTGGTCAGAAACGTCTTCAAGAAACGTTGTACGTCTTTCGCGGCTTTCAAGTAAGCCGGATCGTTCCATTCTTCATACGCCAGCGAATAAATCCGCAGGTTGCCGGCTTGCATGGACATGATCTTTTCGAAATGGGGATGGTTCCAATCGCCGTCGGTCGAATACTGATACACGCCCCCCCAGACCGGATCTATCAGGTTGAATTGCGCATTCAGCGATTGCCGCGCCATCCCTTCCGATTTCTTATCGCCCGTGCGCGCCCGCGCCATGGCATACTCGGTGGAATTCCAATCCAGAAATTTTTGATCGAATCCCCAACTGCCGCGCTTGCTGTCGTACTGGCCGAAGTAACGCTCCTCCAGGTCCTTGCGAAGATCGTCGGGCAGCAGCGAGTTGTCGCCAAACTTTACTTCAGGCTCCGGCCGGATGGATGGGCCGGGCGTCGGATCCGCGATAATCGCTTTCAGCATCGCTGTCATTTGACGCGGCTCGATGTACCCTTGCCGCTTCACCAGCTCCTTGCCGTCGCTTCCGAAAACCACCGTGGCCGGCCAACCATAATCCTCGTAGCGATTCGACAAGTCCGGACGCGAATCCTGGTCCACGCGAACCGGAATGTATTTCGATTGGATGAGCGCGATGACCTCGGGCGTCTTGTAAGTAGTCTCGTCCATCACATGACACCAATGGCACCAGACGGCTTCCAGATCGAGCAGAATGAATTTCTTTTCGCGCTTGGCCTGCTCGAACGCGGCGTCCGACCAGGGCTGCCACGCGATGGCGCCAACTTTTTTGGGCGGAGTGGCGGCGCTGAGCGAAGCTACAAGTAGAATGCTGGTGGCGATCGACGATTTTGTCATGTTTTTCCTCCTGGCAGGCACAATCCGAGTCTCCCATTAGTATGAACGGAAATGAAGCCGGGTGATAATCGAGGAGACGACTCTGACACTGATGATCTCCTGCCATAAACTGACACGGCGCTTTGGCGACTTCACCGCCGTCAATGGTGTGTCGTTCGAAATTCCCTCGGGTATGATATGTGCGCTGTTGGGACCGAACGGTGCGGGCAAATCGACACTAATGAAAATGCTGACAGGGTTGCTGAAGCCAACTTCGGGCGAAGCTTCTATCGCGGGCTTTGACGTACGCCGGGAGCCGCTGGCAGTGAAGCGCGCTTCAGGAATTTTGCCGGAGAGCCTGGGGCTCTTTGACGCTCTGACTATTGATGAGCACTTGATGCTCTCCGGACCCATCTATGGATTGAGCGCGGGCGAAACGCGAACCCGCACGGATCAACTTCTGCACGTACTCGGTCTCGACGAGGGACGTCACACGTTCCTCGATCAGTGCTCGCATGGAATGCGCAAGAAAACGGCGTTAGCCCTGGCGCTGCTGCACAATCCCCCGGTTCTTTTTCTCGATGAACCATTCGAAGGCATCGATCCGGTAACGGCCAACACCATACGCGACCTGTTGTTGGCGATTGCGCGCCGGGGCATCACCATTCTTCTTTCATCCCATATACTCTCGATCGTTGATCACCTGGCTGATTGGATTCTTGTAATTCGTGCCGGAGAACTGGTCTGGCAATCCCCCGCCAACGAGCTTCCGCATTCAGTTGAAGAGTTGTATCTGGGTTTGGTTGAACCCGCGAAAGTAGCTGATATCCCGTGGCTGGGCTCCGCGCAATCCTAACGGCGCTGGCGCGTGCTGTCTGGCGCGATCTTCGCTCACTCAATTCGCTGGGCGGGAACAATTTTTTTCTGTTCATAGTGCTATTGCTGATTTACCAACCCGGCAGCGCCGTGTTTTTTCTGATGATACTGGGTATCTTGCTGCTGGGTCCCTTGTCGGCTGACCCGCTGCGAAAAGTTCCACCGGACCGGCTGGCGCTCTGGCCCTTGTCCGCCACCGAACACGTCACGCTTCGTTTCGTCAGCCCGTTTCTGAGTCCGTTAGTTTTACTTGCGCTTCCGCTTTCGATCAAGATTGCCGGCGTCAGGATTGCGGGCGCGGTGCTTGGCCTGGCGCTCGCCATCCAGTTTGCACTCGCGCTTTGGAGCCATTGGAGAGCGGGACGTCCGCGGCGAAATGCCTTCTGGTTCGTGCCCAGGATTCCCGGCCGCCTCGGTGGCCTGGTACAGAAAGATATCCGGCAAATGCTCAGCGTGCTCGATCCGTACGTCGCCCTCGTCCTGATGATTGGCGGAGTCTGCTATCGGCTCTTCAGTCCCAATCCCGATCCGCAGGCGTCCGTAATTTTGGCGTTGCTGGTGGTTTTCGCCGTGAGTACTTCGGCCCAATGTTTCTTCGGCCAGGACCTGCGTTCGGGTATAGGCCGCTATCGGGTGCTCCCACTGCGCGGCCGCGAGATTCTATTTGCGAAGGACGTCGCTTTCCTGATGACTGTAGGTGTCTTGGTTTTACCACTGGCGTTCTTGCCGGGACTGGCGGGCGGTCTAGTGGTATTGGGCGTCGGGCACCATGCCTCCATTGTGCGTCCCGTACCGCAAACCCGTTGGCGTTTTACCGGTGGAGCTGTTATTCCAACCGGATTGTTCCAAGTCGTCCCGATGATGGCAGTCGGCATCGCGACCGCGAGAGAAAGTGTCTGGTATTTCGGCCTGGCGCTGGTTTTCTACATAGGGTCGCTCTGGTATTGCGGCAGGCTCTGGGATAAAAGCTTATAGTAACCTCAAGATTGTCAGCCCATGTCCATCACCCTGATTGAAAATAACTACGGCGCCGCTCGTGTCCGTCTCATGAAAGTACGCCGCATGCAAGACCGCCACGACTTGAAGGAACTATCCGTCGGAATTCAATTCGAAGGCGATTTCGAAAGCAGCTATACCGCCGGCGACAACCGGTCCCTACTGCCCGCCGACACAATCAAGAACACCGTCTACGCGCTGGCGAAGCTTTACACCATCGAGCAGATTGAGGAATTCGCGCAGCAGCTTATCAATCACTTCTTAACCGACAATGCCCAAGTCAAACGTGTGCGCGTGGACATCGCCGAGCATCTTTGGACGCGCATTCCCTTCGGCGGCAAGCAGCATCCCTGGTCGTTCACCCCCGCCGGGCCCGAGCGCCGCACCGTCATCGTGACCGGAACCCGCGAGACCGTTTTCATTGAGGCGGGGATTGAAAATCTGCAAGTGGTGAAGACCACCGGTTCGGGCTTTGAAGGATACGTGCACGACCCTTTCACTACTCTCAAGGAAACTTCCGACCGGATTCTATCCACCGCGGTGAAAGCCTCCTGGCTCTATTCCGACAACGAGATTCCGTTCTCCGTCTACTGGCACGGCGTCCGTCAGGCTATTCTGGATACCTTCGTCGAGCATGAAAGCCGCTCCGCGCAATTCACGTTGCATGCCATCGCGGAGGCGGTGTTGGAGCGGTATGCGGATATCGCCGAAATCCATCTATGGCTGCCGAGCAAGGATTGCAGGCTGGTCGACCTCGGATTGTTCGGCTTGGAAAATAACAACGAAGTTTTTGCGCCCGCCGAAGAACCATTCGAGTTGATTGAGGCGCGGCTCAGGCGT
>CATPCJ010000259.1 GCA_955652915.1 uncultured Bryobacteraceae bacterium | reverse complement strand
TGCGTATTCCGGACCAAGGTGACCGAGGTTTCCGGAGGAACGTGACCGACGATTCCGATCGAACGTGACCGGTCATTCCGGAGCAACGTGACCGGCGATTCCGATTGAACGTGACCGATTTCGGGCTGTGAACGGAAATCGCGGTCACGGTGCGGAATCATCGGTCACGATGAAACGGAATCGAGCCTCGGGTTTGCGCTGGACTTCAGTAGTGCGGGTTACGCTCCCCGATTTTTTGGGGAAGCGGAATGCCCGCCAACAGGAAGACCATGCGCAAGATCAAAGAAGTTATCCGCCTCAAGTTCGAGGCCGACCTCAGCCACGAGCGGATCGCCGCCGCCACCGGTATTTCGAAGGGCGCGGTCACCAAGTACCTCCAGCGGGCCCGCGAGGCCGAGCTCGGCTGGCCGCTGCCGGTGGCGATGGACGACGCCAAACTCGAGGCGCTGCTGTTTCCCAGGGCGCCGCCACTGGTCACCCGCCACGCCGAGCCCGATTTCGCGCATCTGCATCAGGAGTTGAAGCGCAAAGGGGTCACCCTGCAGCTGCTGTGGGAGGAGTACGCCGTTGCCCATCCCGGCCAGGCGTATCGCTATAGCCAGTTCTGTCTGCTGTTCAAGCGCTTCCAGGGCAGTCTCAAGCGCTCCATGCGCCAGGTGCATCGCGCCGGCGACAAGCTGTTCATCGATTACTCCGGCGACAAAGTCGCCGTCATCAATGGCGCCACCGGTGAAATCCGCAGTGCCGAGATCTTCGTCGCGGTGCTGGGCGCGTCGAGCTATGTGTATGCCGAGGCGACGTGGAGCCAGCAGTTGCCCGATTGGATCGCCTCGCACGTGCGCTGCTTCGAAGCCATGGGCTGTGTTGCCGCTCTGCTCGTCCCCGACAATTTAAAGAGCGCCATCAACCGCGCCTGTCGCTACGAGCCCGAGGCCAACTCGACCTACGGCGACCTCGCCGCGCACTATGCGACGGCCATCCTGCCGGCACGGCCCTTTCTCCCGCGGGATAAAGCCGCCGTAGAAAATAGCGTGCTCCTGGTCCAGCGCTGGATTCTCGCCCGGTTACGCCATCGCCAGTTCTTCTCGCTCGAAGAGCTCAACGCCGCTATTCATGCGCTGGTCATCGATCTGAATCAGCGGCCGTTCAAGAAACTCGAAGGCTCGCGCCAGAGCGCCTTCGAAACCATCGACCGTCCGGCGATGAAACCCCTGCCGGCCACGCGCTACGAATTCGCCGAGTGGAAGACGGCGATCGTCAATATCGACTACCACGTCGACGCCGACGGCCACTACTACAGCGTCCCGCACCGCCTGGTGAAGCAGAAGGTCGACGTGCGCATGACCACCACCACGGTGGAATGTTTCTATCATGGCAAACGGATCGCCGCCCACCTGCGCTCGTTCCTGCGCGGTCGCCACACCACCGTCGCCGAACACATGCCGGAGGCGCATCGCAAACACTTGCAATGGACGCCAGGGCGGCTGCTCAACTGGGGACTCAGCATCGGTCCGGCCACTCGCGACGTGGTGCAGTGGCAGTTCGATCACCGCCCGCATCCCGAACAGGGCTACCGCGCCTGCCTGGGGCTACTCAACCTCGCCAAGCACTGCGGCAAAGAACGCCTGGAAGCCGCCTGCCGGCGAGCGCTCGCCATCGGTTCACCGACCCGCAAAAGCATCAAGTCGATCCTCGACGCCAAGCTCGATCAGCACCCCGATTTGTTCCCCGCCGTCGGTGCTCAAGCATCACCCACGCCGCCCCAGCACGCCAATGTGCGCGGGGCGGATTATTTCCGTTCCACCACCGAAGGAGATTTGCAACCATGCTCATCCAACCCACGCTCGATTCACTGAACCACTTGAAGCTCTACGGCATGGCCGCCGCGCTCTCCGAGCAACTCACCCAAAGTGCCGCCCATGGCCTCGCCTTCGAAGAGCGCTTCGGCCTGCTGGTCGAGCGCGAGGTCGTCCATCGCGAGAATCGCCGGCTCAGCCGTCTGCTGCAGCTCGCCGCGCTCAAGCAACGCGCTTGCCTCGAAGACCTCGACTTCCGCTCGCGACGCGGACTCGATCGCAGCCAACTCGCGAGCCTCACCAGTTGCGACTGGATCCGCGCCGGTCAGAATCTGGTCATTCACGGCGCCACCGGTTGCGGCAAGACCTTTCTCGGTTGCGCCTTCGCCCACCAAGCCTGCCGCCAGGGTTTGTCCGCGCTGTATCTGCGCGCTCCGCGCTTGTTTGAGGAACTCGGCCTTTGTCACGCCGACGGCAGCTTCCGCAAACGCCTCGCCACCATCGCCAAAGTCAACCTCGTGGTGATCGATGACTTTGCCATTTCTCCGCTCGGCCCACGCGAACGCAACGACCTCCTCGAACTCCTCGACGACCGCGTCGGCGGGCGTTCCACCCTGATCACCAGCCAACTTCCGCTTGAACTGTGGCACGACTACATCGGCGATCCGACGCTCGCCGACGCGATCCTCGACCGACTCTTGCACAACGCCCACAAGATCCATCTCGAAGGCGAAGAATCGATGCGCAAACGGGCCGCCTCAGACAAACAACAAACCGCTTCAAAACCGAAGAAAAATTGACTGAACGTGACCGACCCGTGTAAAAACCATCAACAGCGCTGACCCGACGTTCTTGCCGGTCACGATCCTCCGGAATCACCGATCACCTTCGACCGGAATCAGCGGTCATCTTCAGCGGAATGCGCAGTTCATGGTGGACACCGGTGCTACCGTCGTTTCCGTGAGCGAGGAACTGGCGCGCAAAATTGGCTTGTCGTCCGGGGTCTCGGCGGTATTCAACACCGCGGGCGGTCGCGTTGTGGGTCGAATGGTCCCACAGGCGACCGTGCAGGTAGGCGGCATCCGTGTCAACGATATTCGAGTTGGAATCACGGGCGGCGACGGACCGGCGCTTCTGGGTCAAAACTTCCTGAACAAGATCGATATTCGGCAGAGCCCGCAACGCATGACCATGCAGTTGCTCGGTGCGTCCTGACCCGGGCGGACCTATGGTGAACCGTGCGGGGACAACCGCCAGATCGTGCGAATCACTTGTCAGGGCACTCGCTACGCGTGACGCCCACTTTCTCAAGCGTCTTCAGTGCATAGACCCCTTCGGACAGACAGGCAATGGCGGTGTCGAGATGTGCCTTACGCTGGTCCACCCCGGCACCCTGCGTTGCCTCGCGACCATGGTAGTTGCCGCGAACCCGGTACTGGCACGACAGCATGATTAGTTCTTCTATCCCGGCTTTCGTTTTCGCCTTGTCAGCGTAGAACTCGGCGGGATGCTTCTCGCAAGGCCCATCAGTATTCTTCGCGTTGTCCGATTGGACGAACTGCGGTGGCGCTGGCGCGGGCGGCTCCTGCTTTTCGCAGCTCACAGTGCACAACAACGCGCAGACCGCGAGCGCAGATGTGCGGTAAGGTTTGGTCGTCACAACTACTCGGTCCGATCAGTCTCGTTGCATGCCGACAACAGCAGTTTGTCCAGTGTTGTCATCTGACTGACCTCTCAAAGTCAGGGGGTCGATGCTTTGCCCTCGCGCACTCCATCGCTCGGACTTCACATAGCTTGGCACTCTCCCTCTTCGATGTAAAAATTGCCAGCGGAGTCATCGCGCTGGAACAAGAACCAGTCGCGGCCAAAGTGGAAGCTCTTCCATTGGCCGTGGTCCATGAAGGTAGAGCGGTTGTCGCCGCGCATGTGAGACGTGACCTTCGACGGCCCGAGTTGCAGCTCGTAGCTCGCCTTACAGTAATACCAGTAGTCCAGATCGCTGGAGTAAGGCATTCCAGACGGCACAGCAGTGGAAGGGGAGTTGCTGCGGGGCTTGGCGTTCGCACAGTACTTGGTGAAGGCCGAATCCCGCTCAATCTCCGTGAGGGTGAGCGTGAACGTGCGCTTGTCCTCCGCCAGTTCTATCGCGCCCGCATAACGCTGCCCCACCGCGCGGTCGCCTTGGATTCCCACGGTCCGACGAACAATGCACGCATACGCTCCCAATGGGACTTCCTTCCACCCGGGAATGTCGGGCGGAGGTCCATACGTCCCGGCGTAAGCGGCTCCACAAGCGAGTACGAACGCACCTGTGGCAACAATCACTCGCAGCATCGCGGCCTCCGTGATCCTTGGATGCAGGACGGGTACGCCCGCAGATTATCTGCGCTTGCAAGCGATGACCATCGACGCCTTCGCGAGGACCGCCACCGCAGCCGTGACCTCGAGGCAGCGCCGAACGTCGGCCGCCTGCGTCCCCACGGCCGATCGTCGCCCTCCTGCCGGAATCGCAGGATTCTAGACCTGTGCGGATACCCGCGATAGCCGTTGCTCACCGGGCGCATCGCAGGCATCGTGCGCGAATGCTATTTGCTCTACAGGCGCGCGTCGCCGCTGGCACCCGCCTCTTCTACCCCTTCCGTCACCGCGACCCGCGCACCGGCAAGTGGGTCCGCGCGCGATACGTAGCGGAGCGGCATGTGATCGCCGAACGTTACGGTGAGTGGGAGATTACCGGGCCGGCCGAGATGCGAACACGCGGTGCCGCCGGATCATTCAACCCGTATCGGATGGTCACGCACGCGGAGCTGATGCAGTTGGAAGAGCAACCCCCTCAGATCAACCCGCACCTAGCGAAGCCACCGGCGATCGATGCGTTTGAGGCGTTTCTCTTGCGCGTGTTCCTGCGGCGCTACGTCACGTACTGTGCAAGGCGGCGGCGATTCGCGGCGATGAATGGAGCGGCCCGGCTGTTCGCGGAAGTAGGCGCGAGGGCGCTGCCGTGAAGCGCCCCGGCGATCAAGACCGGCTTCCGATCTTCTGCCCGGTGTGCAATAGGCAGACGCATCACCCGATCGCCAAGCTTCTAGAAGGCACCGCGCGATGCGCCTGCGGCCAGACGGTCAAGGCCACGCCGGAGTTCCTCGCAGCGCTGCGCGCCACGCCGCCGGCCTAACGCCTTAGCCCCGACCAAATTCCTGCGCCTCTGATGCCCGGCTTGACAAACGTCACGTATTATACGTACATTGTCCGTATGTGCCGGATTTGCCCGGTATCGATGAGGCGTCAATGGCCCCGAAAAACGAACGGTTTGAAATGCGCGTCGACGAGGATCTTCTCGCGCGTATCGATGGGTGGCGTGCGCAGCAGCCGGACGTTCCAGCCAGGACCGAGGCGGTTCGGCGGCTGATCGAAGTCGGCCTCGCCCCCGCGTCTCCCGATGACATTCATCTGAGCGACGGAGAAAAACTGCTCATCGTGATGATGGGCGACTTATACAAGACGCTCAAGATTCGCGATGGCGAGGTCGATCCGACCTTCATTGCGAAAGCGATGTATGGGGGCCACTACTGGGCGCCGCGATGGGAGATGACGGGGCTGTTCCACCGGTTCGCAGATGATCCAACGCGCGTCCGATTTGTCGTCGACGTGCTCGATATGTGGACGTTCATCGAGCATGCCTACGGCAAACTGGCGAAAAAGGAGAAGGACCGCATCGAGAAAGAAATCGGCCCTTACGGCGAGCATTTGGGGTTCAGCGGCTTCGACGGCAACAACGAGACGGACCTGATGGGCATCGTGCGGTTCCTCGTGGAGCAGATGGGCCGCTTTCAAACGTTTAAGGGGCGCGACTTCAACTCGCACGCGCCGATGGCCGGCGAATACCGGCGAATGCTCCGCGCCTTTGAGCCAATTCGGCCCAAGCTGGCGGGCGGCGGTCTTGATGCGACACAGATCATCACGATTTTGAAGGCGCTGGATTCGACGCAACGACGCGAGATGTGATGTCACTGCAGGAGAACTGACCGACCCGGCGGATCCGGGAAGCGGGCGACGCGTTTGCTGCAACACTCGCGGGTCCTAACAGAACGCAGCACACGATAGGAAGACAGCATGACCGCATCCCCGGTTCAGGCTTCAGCGCCTTCGGTTCTTGGCTACTACCCGTGCCCCGTCGCACATGGCCCCCGTACCTTTGCCCTACGTATTGAGGACGCCAGCATGAAAAGCCGGCACCGCAAGGAGGCCTTCTTGAAGAATGAAATCATCTTCGTCGACCCGGATAGAGCGATGACCGATGGGTGTTTGGTGGTCGCCAAGGTCAACGACGATCCTGAAAGTGTGATCTTCAGAAAATTGATGTTCTATCAGGGGCGGTACCTTTTGTTTGCGCTCAACCCTGACTGGCCCGAGGAAATGGTCGCGCTCGGCGCTCGCTCGTCAATCGTCGGAGTTGTGATTGGGAAACATGTCGAGCGTTAGGACGGCTGCTCGATCTGTGAAGTAATCGCCGGCGCTGCAACGCCGGCGAACGCGGTGCCCAAGGCGCGTCCAAGCCGCACACCTGCAAGTTCTCCGCTGTGTCCGCACAACAATCGTTTGTGACCGTTCGTCGGATCCAACAAACAGCCCCCTGCCCAATCTCGTCACACGCGTCGGACGCGTCACACGCAGTATCACGCAGTAACACGCAGTCACACTCCGATGACTAGACGAGCCCCGGCAGTGTCTGCCGTTTTTCGTCGCTCGTTTCGGCATTGCGGTCGATCCAGTTTTGTGTGCTGGGCAGCCTACAATGCGCCACCTGCTCGAACGTCGAATCCCCGGCGCTCGATTTCATCGGAGGGAGATGTGTCTCGAGATCTGAAACTGATGCCCCAAACGCACGGCCCGGAACTCGGCTTGGCGCAGATCCGGGTAATACGCCGCCTCGAAAGAATAATTGCTCGAAGCCACCGGATAGAGCGCGCAATCGACAAGCTGGCGAAGAAGCACGGGTGGCAGCGCTACCCCCACGGAGAACTTCCGAATTGACACCAGGACCATGACGAGGAAACATGGCTGACCTACGCAAGCTTGTTGCGTCCGCGATCCACAGCAGAAACCTGGCCGACGATCCTACGTGCGAGACGCCACTTAATCGCATCCTGGCGTTCGCTCACGTCCCTCCTTTGGGATCTTCTCTATGGCGCCTGCGTTACGCCAACGACCATCGCGAGTTCCAGCCTGCAGTAGCCTTGGTTGCCAGGACGCTAGGTTCTGGCGCACGCAACCAGCTGGTTCACCGCATCGCCTACCGATCGCTGTGGGAATGGTTGGACGACCTGTGCCAACAGTGCCTTGGGCGCGGTCATATTGTGATCGAAGGTACGCCACATGCCCGCGACGTGTGCAAGAAGTGCAACGGCAACCGTCTGCACCGATACTCGGACCAGGACCGCATTCGCTCGGCCGCCTTGCCGCCCAAGGCGTACCCGAAGTGGGAGCCCGTATTTTCCAAGGCGCACACGCTAATCGCCAGCGCAGACGAGAATGCGTGGCATACCGTGGCGTACAAGTTGGAGCGTATAGCTGGTATCCGTGGCCTGGCGAGGCGCGTGTTGTGCGATAGGCCAATTTTGTGGTGATGTCAACAAATAACTTGCGTCGTATGATACACCCATGGTACACTGAAGTTGAGTGGTTGTCTGGCGCAAAGCAAAAACATCATGCCGGAGTAAGCGACCAGCTTCGCCCTCGGCGCAAAGCAAAAACATCATGCCGATGCGGTGAAGGGTCCGGTAGCGCCGGACCAGCTGTATCCAAGCTCGTCCATCGAACCCGTAACGCCCGCCCCCGAGCGGGCGTTTTTCATTGCGCTGTCCGCCACAACGTGCCCGCCACCAAGCGGGTATTTTTTCGTCTGTCGTTGTCACTCAGAAGTTCTTGCGGCTGCCGGAAGTCATGGCGCGTACCGGCTTGGCTCGATCTACCGTCTACGCACTGATCGCTCGCCGCAAATTCCCAGCTCCATCCATGCCCACTCAGCGGCGGCAGAGCGGTGGGTTTTCTCGCCTCCGAGATCGATGCCTATCTCGCGGCTTGCGTGTCGGCGCGAGACAGCGCGATTGCCTCTCGTGACACGAACACTGGACCTTCGCGAGCGGCGGCGTGATCTGCGCCACACGATGTTTCAACGACGCGCGGCTATGGTAGCCCCAGATAAGCCGGCATGCCTCCCGGCCTGCCGCGCGTCGCCTACTTCGAGGCGGATCGCCGCGCCTAGCCGCGGTGGAGGCAACCACGATGCCACGCGCACGCAACATCAAGCCAAGTTTCTTCAGTAACGACGAGCTCGCCGAGATCGATCCGCTTGGGCGCCTACTCTTCATCGCCACTTGGTGCCTAGCCGACCGCGATGGACGGCTCGAGGATCGTCCAAAGAAGATCCGAGCGGAAGCATTCCCGTACGACGATTACAACATCGACGAGATGCTCGACGTGTTAGCGAAGCGCGGCTTCATTCGGCGTTATTCGGTTGGGGGGAATCGTTACATCGAGATCGTGAACTTCCTGAAGCATCAGAACCCACACTGCAAGGAAAAGGCGAGCGTCATACCTGCACCAGGCGAGCACGGTGCAAGCACTGTTCTCATCCCGGAAATTCCCGAACGAGCCGGGCTGATTCCTGATCCCGGATCCCTGATTCCTGATCCCGGATCCCATGGGGCCGCGCCTCCTGTTGAAAG
>CATPCJ010000258.1 GCA_955652915.1 uncultured Bryobacteraceae bacterium | reverse complement strand
GAACTTATACCGCTGCCCGGTCTTCAGCACCACCTGCGTCTTGCCTTTCGCTCCCCAAGTCGTACCCGAGTGGTAGTCGCTCCGTACCCCACTCTCGTCTCCGAACCAGATCTCCGCGCCGGCTTCCCGGGCCAGCGCGAATGGCCGGAAACTCCTCGAGAGCGGCGCCCTCCAACGACTGGAAAGACTGGGCGGCATGCTGAACTACTATTACCGTAACGCCGCCTGATGCCATGATCCTCGGCGCGGGAGCCCGGTCCATAGTAGGCACAATACACTCTACACCCGCGCAATCCTGGAGTCCGCTTGCCCGAAAATAGAGATGGCGGAATTCCTGTCTACCCGAAACTTCCATGGACCCCAGGCGTAATCGAGACGGGAGTTCCCATCTCTTTCACCTGCAAACTCTGTAAAGGAACTCTATTTTCACTTATCGAGATTCAATTTTCGGGCCATACGGCCATTAAAGCCTTGACTCCCATTCAGGCTTCCGATACTCTCAAGTGGCATACCGCCCGAGAGGTCTCATGGCCGAGGACACGTCATCCGAGTTTGTAATTATAACCACCAGCGTTCCACCCACGGCGGCATCGACAATGCTGCGAGAGGTGCTCGCTCACGCGACGCCTGATGCGGTACCGAGCGGAATCCTGTATCGTCAGGCCGCGCCCTCCGTGCTGCTCGGCCTCGACGGGACCGAGGACTCGCCTGCGATTACTCAGGACGACTGGGACCGCGCGTTGAGCGACCTCCAGAGATCGTCGATGCAGGATTCTGGTAGTATCTCGCTGAGCGACATCGAATCGAGGGCCGAGGCCCATCGCGGACGCGG
Source organism: uncultured Bryobacteraceae bacterium (assembly GCA_955652915.1). GTDB lineage: Bacteria > Acidobacteriota > Terriglobia > Bryobacterales > Bryobacteraceae > Palsa-89. The sequence continues at coordinate 51,686 of CATPCJ010000258.1, read as the reverse complement.
ACACGTGCCGATATTCATCGCCGACTACGCTTTTCACAGGATCCGAAACCGTGTGTGACTGCGATAGCGCGGCTGGAAAGCTCGGGCGTTGCGGCGAAGGTGCCGTTGACCGAACCAGGCCGGCTCTTCGAAGAGCGGCGCGTTTTCTTCGCTTCCGCCATTCTGCGCACCGAATACGCGGCCTTCGCCGCGCTTCCGCCTGTCTATTCCGGACGCAAGATCAGCTTCGTCGTCCCTTCGGACGGATTCCTCGGAAGTGCCTCTGCGGCCGGCGAGATCACCGCCGACTTCGGAGACGGCCAGGGGTTCCGGCAGCTTCGCGTTGACGATCCGGTTGAAGTGAGCTACGTCGGCTTCGGGCCGAAGATTGTGACGGTACATAGCGCCGGACCGCAGGGCGTGTTGGCCGCAAGCTTCGGCCTGGAATCTGCTTAAGGAAGTGACGGCGAAGATTCCGTATGAACCATCGGGATATGCGAAGGCACAAGCCTTGGTGATCAATAAGAAGGGAAAACAGAGGATTACGCGTCCCGTGTTAATGGTGGAAGGTTTCCCCTTCAACTACGAATGGGGCACGAGCTTCAACTATGCGAACCAAAACAATTTTTCGCTGGATTTGATCAACAACCAGGACTACGACGTGATCCTGGTTCGATTCCCAGTTCGATTCCCCGGAGACGGTCCCCTGCATGTCCAGGCCTACGCGTACGCTTTGATCGAGATCATCCGGCAGATCATCGGCCTGCGGGAGGGAACAGAAAAACTCATCATCGGCGGCTTCAGCATGGGCGGGCTGATTGCGCGCTTCGCGCTTGCATTCATGGAGCATCACCGTTCGGGCAACCCCGCATTTCCACACCATCAGACCGCCAAGCTGTTCACTGTGGATACTCCGCATGAGGGCGCAAATGTCTCGATTGCGGTGCAGGCTTTGGCGCAGCTTGAGTTGAAGGATAGCAAGCAGGCCGAGCAGATGCGCAGTCCTGCCGCCCAGCAGATGCTGCTTGCCTGGGTCCATCCGTTGCCCTGGACCAGGGTCCAGCAGTTCGGTCCGAGTAGCGAGCGCCTGGGCTTGATTAGGCAACTGAGGGAAATCGGCTGGAGGCCCCGGGAGGTGCAGATTATCGCCATCGCCGACGGTGGGGGAGACGGAAAGGCCGAGGTTCCCGGCGGTACGCTCGTCCTCGATTACTCGTGCTTTTCTTACGCGCTTCTCTATTTCTGCTCGGCGGCGTCAGGCCAGCTTGTCCTGCGGGTATACACCCGTGGGTCGACCTATTACGAGGTCAAGACCGGCGCGGCCTCGGCAGCCTATGATTCGGCTCCTGGCGGGGTCTGGGAGGTACCGATTTTCAAGAAAGCTTACGACGAAATCCCTCTTCGTGAGAATGCGAAGACGCTGCATGTCAAAAGCGGAAACGGTTGTTTTGTTCCAACCACGAGCGCACTCGGAATTCCCGGGAAGAACTATTTCGAGCCTCCCCGGTTGTCGGATTCGCCGTTCGACAAACTGACATACCACCAGCCTAAGGCTGGGGAGCCTCGCAATGAGACTCACGTTAAGTTGACGCCTCAACTCATCGCTTTTCTCCGGAATCAAGTTTTTGGCCTCACGGCTGGAACGGCCGAATCGACGGCCTAGCAGCCCCAGCCGACCAGGTGACCAGGCCGCCGAGCGGCGGTCCGAGGGCGCCGAGTGCGGTCATGAGCTCATCGCGCGGAACCCGGAACGGGCGCTTTCGGAACCTCGAAGCGGAAATGGCGTTCAAAGAGCTTGAGCCGATCCCGCAGTTCAAGGCGACGGCAAAGCTCGGAGGGTTCCTCTCCACTACGCAGTAGGTTCTTACCAGGGCAATGCTTGCCCAACTCGGTTTCTTTGGAAGCCGAGTTTTTATTTGCTTCAGCTCCCTTAGCTCTTGACGGTTTAGCGGGTAGCAAGGGTGGCGAGAAGATCGTTGAGCAATGCAGGCAACACAAGCACCTAGCGGCTTCCCAGCAGTTGCCATTGTACTCTCCTGGCCACCCGCCCGCCAAACCATTCAGGGCCGAAATGTTCCTGGGCGACTGTAGCTCTTGCGCTACACGACTCACTTGGACTAGAGTGGGAACCGGCGCAAGATGGAAACAACGCCACGAATTACCGAGTCGTACCGGAAGAGATTCCATGAAGGTTTTTTGCTGGCCTTGCGGCATGTGGCCGACGCTAGGAGGGTATGAGCGAACTCGCGGTTCGTGAATAGATATATCGAATGTTATCTGAAGATGGCAATCCTCGCCTGAGGAATTTGGTAGCCGTTCCTAAATTCGCTCGGCCTAAGATCATACGTTGAATTAATCGAGCCAGATGAGTTCATCGAAGGGATCGCATAAGCGGTGAATCCGTGGAGTTCCGGCCTTTCACAAGCCATGATGGTTCGGCCCGCACAAGTGGGCCAATTACACGATCGCCAAACTTTTCTGTTGCGCTGAGCGCAAAAATCATGCATCATGAGCGATAAGCTGAGCGGGGCTGCTATGCCCCCTCAACCCGGGCTCGCCGAAGCACTAGTGGCCGCGATTCATGAAAATGAGGCGGTACTGGCGAGGGTCGCGCGACTGTTACACGACGACGTGAGCCAGGTGCTGAGCGCAGTCGGTTTACAATTGGATGCCATGAGAATGGACTTCCGGGAGCAGACGCCCGGCATTGATGAACGTGCCTCCGAGATTCAAAGCATGCTCGAGCAGGCTATCGAACAACTGCGCGATATCAGCAATGAACTGAATCCTTCGATTGTAGAGCGCGCCGGATTGCAGTTCGCCATGGATAGCCTCGCCGGCAAAGCGCGCAAGAATTTTGACGGCTCCCTGCGCCTGCAAATCGATCCCGCTGCCCGCATTCCAACCGCTATCGCCACCACGTTCTACAAGATCGCCGAATGTGCCGTCGACAACGCCCTGGCGCGGCCCAGGTGCTCGCTGATTGAGGTGAAGTTGAAACGGTCGCAGAGCGAGTTTGTGCTGGAAATCCGCGATAACGGCCAGCTCGCGCAAACGGATTCGAGCACCCTGACCTGGGGGCGATTATTGATGGACTATTACGCCAAGAAGGGACATGTGGCGCTTGCCGTGGATGCGTCTCCGGATGGGGGCACAGTAGTCCGGGCCAGTTTTCCTGCTCCGGCCGAAGTCCCGGCCAAGGCCGGTTAGCCGCCCCAATGCCTTGTAAAGTGCTTCTGGTTGACGATCATAAGATTATGCGGGATGGTATCAAGGCCATCCTGCGCCACACCGAAGACTTCCAGGTGATCGCCGAAGCGGAGAACGGCACCGAAGCTGTTCAGATGTGCAAGGCGAAACGTCCCGACATAATATTGATGGACATTGGGCTCCCCGGTCTCAACGGAATCGAAACCACCACCGAGATTCTGAAGCATTGTCCGGACTCCAAGATCATTGTGCTCTCCATGTACGATGACGAGCATTCGGTAGTGAGCGCGATTCGATCCGGCGCGCGGGCATTTGTCCTCAAGAAAGCCTCCGACAACGATCTGCTGGAGGCTTTGCGCACGGTGGCCAAAGGCGGCTCCTACTTGAGCCCGCAAGTCTCGGACCGGCTGCTGCAACGAATCCAGCGCGGCGATCTGGAGTCCAAGCCGGCTGCGTTTGCGTTGAGCGATCTATCGCCCCGCGAGTTGCAGGTGCTGCGGCTGGTGGCGGAGGGAAAAACGAGCAAAGAAATTGCGGTGATGCTGGATCTGGGACTTCAAACTGTCCGCAGTTATCGAAAGACGATGATGAAGAAGCTGGGCGTCAATAATGTTGCGGGACTGACGCAGGTTGCCCTGGCGGCGGGTATCACACGCTTTCCGATTACGACGCACGATCGCCAGGCCGGTTGATGGACTCTCCCTGGGGAGAAATAGCAGTAGCCGACGCCCACGTTCATTTCTTCTCGCACCGATTCTTCGCGGCGCTCGCCGATCAGAAAAAAGCAACGCTGGATTCCATTCGCACATCTCTGGGCTGGCAGCTTCCCCCTGAAGATCCCGAGCGACTGGCGAGCGTCTGGATTGAGGAACTCGACCGGCATGGCGTGGACAAGTCCGTATTGATCGCCAGCATTCCCGGCGATCAGCATTCAGTGCTGGCGGCAGTGCAGCGGTTTCCAAAACGTTTTTACGGTTATGCGATGGTGAACCCGGTCGCGCCGGATTCAATCGCTGAAGTACAGAGCGCGCTTTCCAGTGGATTCATTCGCGGCCTGTGCTTTTTTCCCGCCATGCACCGATACTCCATTCAGGATGACCGTGTTACTGTTTTGCTCGATCTGCTGGCTGCGCGGCCGGGCACAATTGCATTCGTACATTGTGGCGTCTTGAGCGTTGGGATTCGAAAGAAGCTCGGCCTGCCGTCGCTGTTCGACATGCGTTTTTCGAACCCGATCGATCTGCATGCCGTGGCTCTGCGTTATCCCCAGATCCGATTCGTTGTGCCTCATTTTGGCGCAGGATACTTCCGTGAAGCGCTTATGCTTTGCGATCTATGCCCGAATATATACCTGGATACTTCCAGCAGTAATAGCTGGATGCGGTATGAGGAGGCGCATCTCGATTTGCGGGCGGTTTACCGTCGTGCGCTGGATGTCGCCGGACCACGCAGGCTGCTGTTCGGCACCGATTCTTCATTCTTTCCACGCGGTTGGAACGCTCAAATCTTCGAAGCGCAAACTAAGGCGCTTTACGAGATCGGCGTAACGAGTGAGACTGCGCGCCAGATTTTCCACGACAATCTAGTGTCCTTGGCGGGCTGAGCACCTTCAACCCCTGCGACAGGTCACCAGGCTAGCGTTGGCAGTCAAGAGAACCACGTAATCCTCGAGATAAACTCTCTGGTCACCGTCATTGTAGATCGGTAGTCGCTGTCGGAGATGACTTCACCAGCCTCTATCATCTGCTTTTTCAGAATACTAAAATGCTGCTTGGAAACTCCGATGAGCGCCGCGAGCTCATGATCTTTCATGGGCAACCGAAGACGCACCGGGCTGCGTGTATTCATCAGGCCCATCGGGGGAACGAGTTCAGCGATGAAATGCTCCAGGCGCTCGCGAGCATCGAGAGTTTTCAGACGCAGCAACGCATCAGCTTGATTCGAAAGATCCATGGCCTCCTGGTAAACGAAAAGGCTGGACGCTTCCAGGCTGTTTGCCAGACGGCTTCGAAACCGTCGTATATCGAATCTATAAATCTCACATCGTGTCACGGTTGTTGCCGAGACCGAATAAGGGACTCCGAGAATCGATGCACTTTGTTCCACCCATTGTCCTGGGTAACGAAGGTCGAGGATGGCGCCCTTGCCATCAGGCCGCATAGAGGTGATCTTAACCAAACCAGATTCGAGTAGGAACATCTCCCGGGCGGCCGCGCCTTGGGTAAACAACTCGGAGCCTGCCCAGTATTCGGAGGGGCAATCCAACGAAAGCAACCGCTTCCATTCCGCCACTAATTCAGGAGCCGACTGTCGTCCCGTCCGGTGCCTCGAGTTCGGCGGACAAGGCAGGATCCGTGGTCTCGCTGACGATGTTGCAGTCAAGTGAGCTCACTCCAAGCCCATGGTACACGAGGAATCCGCCGGTCACAAGTAGAAAATCGAAATTCAACCGTGTAAAAAGACATTATATCTTCAACAGTAGCGCTACGCCTCTCCAAAAAACATTCTAAGAAGATGAGAATAAGCAGCTTAACGTAGAGGTATCGAAGCGCAAATATATTGTGACAATTGTGACAATGGAATAATATTAGTTCGGATGTCACTTCCCATGGGCATCGAGTCTAAAACCGGTTAACGAAAGAAATGATCTCATGCCATCGTGAACGCCTGCCTCACTCCGCCCGCCGTCAGCGAAATAAGCTGTGAAAAAATCGCTCTTAGATCCACACAGGCAAGAATGCCTGTGCCGCAATTTTGTTACGTGTGGCACGGGCATTCTTGCCTGTGTTGATTTGCGGAATGCCGAAATCCCCTCCACGTTCCATCCACGCCGGATGTTCCGGTGCGGTGGGAACCCGGCGAGCTAAATATTCGAAGCTCAGAGAGTCACGGCACCGGACACAACGAGCCGGCAACCTTCCTAGTTCGCCTTTTTAAAGAAAGGACCAGGCGTCTGAACAGTCGGGATTGCGGGATCGGCGGGACGGACCGGCACGGCTGGTTTCTGTCCGGCCTGCACATTGAGCATGTATTCCCGCATCATTGGATCGTACAGTAACCTGTAACAAACCGGCGTCTGCGATAGTTTCGTGAACAACCTTGCCAGAACATCCCGCGCCGGCTCGCGGTCGGCGGCCAACGTCACCTTCGTCACGGGCCTGAAGGGAAAACTGCCAATAACGATCTTGACACCGGCAGCCTTGCCGATCGCATTGACGATGGCAGCTTCCGCATCGATCGCCTGGCGCTCTCCGCTGGCAAGCGAAATGGGAGTTCTCATGACGGAACTGACGTCCCGCATGGATCCGTTTGCCGCTTTGACCTTGATTGGAATGACATAATAAGCGCCATTCGCCTGTTCAACAGTGAAATCCCCCGGCAATCCGGCGTTGCGATGGCTGTTGAGTAGCCCAAGAATCGAGACCATCTTATCTGCATCGGACGCACCCGTTACCACCGTGCTGACCTCACCCTTCACGGGCACCAGAAGACGAAATCCGGGCGAAGCAGCCCTCTGTTGAGGCGTCGAGACATCCTGCAGATCCCCGCTGTGCTCATACGGAGCGTCTTCGTAGTTAATCGTTACCTGGAGCCCGTCCTGGAGCTTATCGACAGCGCCTGCAAGGGGCCGGTGATCGGCGTTCACCACCGAATTGACGGTTTGAGCGGATAGTGTACAGACGGTCAAAATATACAAGAACGAGATGAAGATGCTGCCCGGAATCGATCTATTGTAAATGCTCATTGCGATTGTCTCCTTTTCTAGTTTAGCTTGCATGATGTAGTGCCGTATTTTATGGATACGATGTAAGTGCCGCAACGCCGGCACGGCTAACGGTCACGGTCGTGGTGTCGATTGTGGATGTGATCGTGTCCGACGTGTACTGCGTCGTGCTTCCGGATGTCCCGTTGGTTGCAATATTCATAACCTGCGGGATCTGCGCATCACAAGGAAATGACGAGGGGGTCAGATGGTTGCGGTAATAGTCCACTTGAAACGTATTCCATCCGATATAATCGTCAACCCAGTAATTGTCCAGCGTGGAATAGTAGCCTACGTTCCAAGTTGAGCCTTGGACTGTCACAAATTTTGGAACCGTGGAGCCTGGGAACCAGCAGTGGTCAAAAGCAGTACCCGTGCCAGTAGTCTCGGACACCTGTCTGCCGTTGAAAATATTGGTTGAGCCGGAACTTGAATTCAACACTTGGCGAAACTGGCCCACCGTCAGGTAGCCGGTACCGGTTCCAAATCCAACAAAATTGGTGGTCTCAGACATCACAGCGTCCGTCGGGCTTTTCGTTGCCGTAGTCGCGAACGATCCCCCCGGAGACGTAAACGTTCCCGAGGCTTTATCGTTGCCGTTGTTCTGAACCGTTCCGGCAAGACTGGCGCTAGTAAAAGGCGTGAACCCGCCGCAGGTCCCGGACGGGTTTGGGCTACTCGCGTTCCAGGTGAAGCTTGTACTTCCCTGAACACTATCACTCTGCAAAGGAACCGTAATGCTCCCGCTCACCGTCCAGGTGACCGTGGGACACCCGGGGTTCGGAACACTCACCGAGCCCGAAACACTTGTCCCACTTGATGTCAACGACCACGTTGCGTTAGTCGTATCCGTCCATGTGCCAGTGATGTTATCGACCGAAACCGGGTTGACACAAGCGCCCGGAGATCCACAACCAGGCTGTCCGAAACACAACAAGGACGCCCCCAAACCCGTAAGAAACAATGTTCTGAATAATCGTATCATGACTCTCCTTTCTTTCCCGAACTGATTTCAATGCTTGCTCCATCGCCGGAGCGAAGATGCGTCCGATAGGCCGCCGGCTTGGCGGTTCGCATCGGACTCTTCGAGCATACGGTCAAAGTGCATTTATTGTCGTTCAGAATTCTGACCGCGATAGAAAGAATGATTAACTCAGGAGAGCTAAACGGCTGGAAAGAAAATGCCAACTATCCGGAATAACGCACGACACGCCAGGCGATCCAATCACCGTCGGGTACCACCCCCCCCTCTATCTGGTGATGGATTACCAGGGCACTCACAGTACCCTCGTGCATCTATTTTCCTGAGACGAACGCTTTTTCCATGCCACTTTCCTTTCATAAATATGCTTCTTAACCTTCGACGCCGGGCGAGCGGCGCAATTTTCATACATCCGATGAATCCTACACCTCGCACGGCGATCCTGACGCCGGGTTTTCAGGAGACCAAGCTGGTCCGCGTATTTCCTCAAGGATGGAATGAGGAGGCCGCGAAGTTTGAGCCATCCTCAATCGCGGGGCCGGCGGATCAACTGCGCCGCTTGACGAAATTGGACCTGGGGCTACGGCACGCGGTGATCGTTTTCACCTATGGCGTCGAAGCCGGCCTGTCCGATGACGATCGCGATAATTTTTGGGACGCCTTCGGTGTTCCGGTCTTCGAGCAGTACCTGGGCCGGGGAAACGAACTGCTGGCGGTGGAGTGTGACGCTCACACCGGGCTGCACCTGGTAGGCGATTTTGAGGCGCCGGACCAGGACCGGAGAGCGTGTGCCTGTGGGAGTCCAAACCCTCGTCTGCCAAGGCGGGCCAGAATCGGGGAGCTGGCGGAATTGCTAATTGAGGCTCCCATGGCTTTTGGTGACGCTACAGCCACTCGATAAATTCTTCAGGGGTGTAGCCAGCTTGCTTGATTATGGATTCCAGGGTCTTCCGTTTGAGGTCTTTGTTGTGATAAGCAACGATGACACGCCGCTCGGGTTTGTCGGGGTGCTTAAGAATTAAGATCGCGAAAGCCGAACCCCTTCAGGTTGTTCTTCGCGAACTGCCCAAAAACATAGTAACCTCTCATTGTCTCAATGGCCTTAAAGTCCAACGGTTGCTCGTCCGGCCACTCACAGAACGCTCCTCTCTCAAGTATCTTTCTTATAACAATCGGCTCGAAGAACTCTGCCCTTGCCCATGGCGGCCATCCATGAAACCATGGAGGCCTTACATGATGCCGGGGCCATCGACAAACAGACGATGCGTCGTTTCGACGATGCGTGTCTGACGCCCATCCGGTCACTTAGGCCTGAGCAAATCAAGGCAATCAGGGAGAGGGAACACGTCAGCCAAGCCGTCTTCGCCAATTACCTGAACGTGACCAGCAGTCTTGTGAGCAAGTGGGAGCGGGGAGAAAAGCGGCCATCCGGAGCCTCGCTGAAACTGCTGTCGCTAGTCGAGAACAATGGCTTAGCTGCCGTTGCATGACGACGGAGTTGGACGGACGTAGCGTCACGGTAGTGGACCGGTCGTGTCTACCGGACTCACGCGACTATCCCGAACAGCGCCCCCACGCCTGCCGTCAAGGCCATGGCCAGTGCGCCCCAGAACGTGACGCGTATCGCGCCCACCGTCACGCCCGCGCCGCCTGCGTGTGCAGCCAAGCCGCCTAAAAGCGCCAGGAACACTAGCGACGTTCCAGAGACAAAGGGCAGCAAAAGCGCCTCCGGTACTATAACGGTGACCAATAGAGGCATTGCTCCTCCAACCGCGAAGCTGGCAGCCGAGGCCAATGCAGCCTGAAGCGGACGAGCGCTGAGCGTCTCGGTGATGCCAAGCTCGTCGCGGGCATGCGCGCCCAAAGCGTCGTGGGCCATCAGTTGATCGGCGACTTTTTTCGCGAGCGAACGATCGAGCCCGCGAGCGACGTAGATCTCCGCCAGTTCCTTATGCTCGCTCACGTTGTCCGTTTTGAGTTCTTTGCGCTCACGGTCGAGTTCGGCCTTTTCAGTGTCCGCCTGAGAATGCACAGACACATACTCTCCCGCAGCCATCGACATAGATCCGGCGACCAGGCCCGCGACTCCTGCGATTAACACCTCGCGGTGAGTCCGATGCGCGGATGCTACACCGAGAACCAGACTCGCCGTTGAAAGAATGCCGTCGTTGGCTCCCAATACCGCCGCGCGCAGCCAGCCGATGCGTCCTGTTTTGTGTGGTTCCTTCTTGCGTTTTGGCATCCTTGAGGCCTCCGGGATCTGGGAATCAGAGGGCGGACGACGCGTGTCCGCATCGGCGCATTGTTAGAGTATCACGCTGGATTTCAAGAGAGTCTAATGCATAGAGAAAGTGTGGCCATCGGCACGCCGAAAACTTACGGCGTAATACAGAACTAACGGTAACCGCTGTGTGTATTCCCGAAGAGCGCCGGGCTGTGGTGTTAATCACATTTCTTGGCGTGTGGGTTTGGGATCGGTACTGTTAACGAGACTCACGACTGTTCTACTCCATGGCCAGACTCTGATTTTGGCAGTCGTGGCCGCCGTCATCCTTACGTTTTTCGCGAGGCGCGGCCACGACACGGAACCATCAATCCCCGCGGATTCAGGCGGCGCCGCATTCACACGTTGTCCCAACGGACACGTTTGACGTCTCTTCGGGGAATTGCCCACACTGCAAGCGCACGGCACCGGCCCGCACCCGCGGCGGCCACCGCGTATGTCGCACCGATAGCTGCGTCCGCACCAGCCGCGATGTCCGCACCATCCGAGCCGGCTATTGCGTCCGGCGACGCGGCTTCTGGGGAATTGCCCATATTGCGCGCGTATCCCACTACGCCAGTTGCGAACAGGGCCCCGGCTTATCCGATCCCGGCCTTCAGGCAGTTCCTCCCAGCTTCGCCGGGCCTTTCGCCGAGCTTGCCGACGGCGCCCTCCGCCCCGATTGGGGAAGATCGTGTGCATTTCACCGTGACCACTGCCAGCATCCTGGTCCCGGATCGGATCGTCGAGATCTACCTTTGGGCGCATACGGCGGAACAGCGCCCGGAAGTGATAGACCGCTTCGGGGAGATAGCCAAAGGACCAACTCTGTCTCGCAGTCAGGGTCCCGCGCGGATTGAGCGGGGCACAATGGTGCGAGTACGGCTCGCTATCGATGGGCTCGACGTACCGGAACCGGAAGAGATGTTGCTGTGGAATGGAGAAATCAGTAGTGCGATTTTTCTGTTGCCGGTTCCCGCCGCCACACCATCGGGTCAGCGCGGCGCCACAGTCCGTATTTTCATTCTCGGCCTCAGAGTTGCGGCGCTGAAATTTATCGTTGAGGTTGGCCAGGCAACGGTCCCCAATTCCGTCACCGCCGCCATTGTCCCTTATCGCAAGGCTTTCGCCTCGTACGCCCAGGTCGACCGCGATCAAGTCCTGGGGCGCGTCCAGGGTATGCAGAAGGTCTTGCCCGAGCTAGACATCTTTCTCGATGTGGTCTCTCTCCGATTTAGCAAGGATTGGGCGAGCAAGCTATGGAAGGTTATTCCGGAATGCGATATTTTCTATCTCTTTTGGTCGGCGAACGCAAAGAAATCTGCTTGGGTGACTCAGGAATGGCGCTGCGGGCTCAAGACTCGAGGGCTCTCCTTCATCGATCCCGTGCCGCTGGAATCGCCCGATGTAGCGCCGCCCCCACCTGAGTTGGCCGACAAACATTTCAACGATTGGTGCGTACATACGCCGCTAGGCCGCGCGCGCAGGGCAGCATCGCGAGCGATTGGAGAATTCGACATCTCGACGATTCAGGGCAGCGGACCCCACCGTCCTGAGTTCGTGCGAGAAACTAGGAACGATGCTCGTACCCGCTCCCGCCATCATCGAACTGGACGGCATTGATGAAACCATAGCAGCGCTTCCCAATAGCGACGCTGTGTTTCTGGTGTGGGCCGGCGGCCAATCGGCGTATCTGGCCAAGACGAGCATGCTGCGGCGGCGATTGCTGCGCATCCTGAAGCCTGCCGCGGGAGCGCCGCGCAGATCGCTGAACCTTCGCGAGGTTGTCACGCGCGTGGAATATTGGTTTACCTCATCGCGTTTCGAATCGATGCTTTTGCACTACGCCTTGGCTCGCGAGCATTTTCCGGAAGACTATCCGCGCCTGGTAAAGCTGCGGATGCCGGCCTACGTCAAGCTGGTCCTGGCGAACGAGTTTCCGCGCACTCACGTCACTACGCGTCTTACGGGCGGGCCGTCGCTTTACTATGGACCCTTCCGCACGCGTGCCGCCGCCGAGCTATTTGAAAACCAGTTCCTGGATCTTTTCCAAATCCGGCGTTGTCAGGAAAACCTGGAGCCGAGTCCTCAGCATCCCGGGTGTATCTACGGTGAAATGAACATGTGCTTGCGGCCGTGCCAGCAGATAGTAGGCGTGGAGGAATACCGGAGCGAGGTGAATCGAGTGCGCGACTTTCTCGCGGGGAACGGCGCCTCGCTGATCGGCATCACCGCGGCCGCGCGCGATCGCCTGAGCGGTGAGATGAATTTTGAAGAGGCGGCGCGGCAGCACAAACGCGTCGAGCGCATTACCGAAGTTCTGGCGCTGCGCGATGACCTGGCAGGCGATATCGACCGGCTGTATGGCGTAGCGGTGGCGCGCGCGACTACGCCTGAAAACGTGCTGCTGTGGTTCTTCTGTCAAGGCACCTGGCAATTGCCGCTGCATTTTCCACTGACGTCTCACGTGTCGCTTGACCAGCGGTTGCGTGAGCTGGTTGCATCGCTACAACCGATTGCGGCTCCACTGGGCGAGCGGCAGGAGCATCTGGCGATGCTGGCGCGCTGGCATTATTCCACCTGGAGCGACGGTGAATGGATTGGATTTCGAAGTTTGGAGGAGGCGCCGTACCGGAAGTTGGTTCGGGCGATCTCGCGGGCGCGGGTGTGATTCGACGTGACGCGGCCTCTCAGGCTGCTGCATCAAGGGTCCGCGCCACGTGTTACGGCGACCGCTGGCGCTTCACGATACGATGTTTGAAAGGAATTCGCAGATGCTAAAAACGCTCATCTTTTCATTGCTTGTTTGCTCGATCGTTTCCGCCGAGACCTATGACGCTTCGCTCTTCACGGCGTTGAAGTGGAGGAACATTGGACCGAATCGTGGAGGAAGATCGATCGCTTCCGCGGGGAGTCCCAGCCGGCCGCTCGAATATTACTTTGGCGCGGTCGGCGGCGGATTGTGGAAGACCACCGACGGCGGCACGACCTGGAAACCTGTTACCGACGGTCAGTTGAAGAGTTCATCCGTGGGCGCGGTAGCGATTTCAGAATCGAATCCGGATATCGTCTACATTGGCATGGGCGAGACTGAGCTGCGCGGCAACATCATGCAGGGGGATGGCGTTTACAAGACTGTCGACGCCGGCAAGACGTGGAAAAGCGTTGGACTGTTGGATACGCAGGCGATCGCGCGCGTGCGAGTTCATCCCACGAATTCCGACATCGTTTACGTTGCCGCGCTCGGCCATCCCTACGGACCCAACACGGAGCGCGGCGTGTTCCGCAGCAAGGATGGCGGCCTGACCTGGAAGAAAGTGCTGTACCGCGGCGATCGGGCGGGCGCGGTGGATCTTTGTTTCGATCCGCGCAATCCGGATGTGCTCTACGCGGCAATTTGGGATGCTTACCGCACTCCGTGGTCGCTATCAAGCGGTGGTCCGGGGAGCGGGCTGTTCAAGACCGCCGATGGCGGCGATACGTGGAAAGAGATCACGCGGAATTCAGGATTGCCGGCCGGAATCATCGGCAAGATTGGGATCAGCGCGTCGGGTGCGGACTCGAATCGTGTTTACGCGATTGTTGAGGCGGAAGATGGCGGCGTGTTCGTTTCAGACGACGCGGGCGTTACCTGGAAGAAGGTGAGCGAAGACCGCAAGGTGCGGCAGCGGGCGTTTTACTACACGCGCATCTACGCCGATCCGAAAGATCGCGACACGGTTTACATTCTGAATACTGCGTTCTTCAAGTCCACCGATGGCGGGAAAACTTATAAGACGATACGGGTGCCGCATGGAGACAATCATGATCTGTGGATCGCGCCGAACGATCCCAAGCGCATGGTCAACAGCAATGACGGCGGCGGAAACGTGTCGTTCAACGGGGGCGAAACCTGGACGCAACAGAGTTTTCCGACCGCGCAACTTTATCACATCGCGATCACCAAGGACCTGCCCTATCACGTTTGCGGCGCGCAACAGGACAACACCACCGTGTGCGTGCCCAGCGATGAGCGGAGCGGGCGCGCGGTGGGCAACCCGATGTACGCGGCCGGCGGAGGCGAGAGCGGATATATCGCCCCCGATCCCAGGAACGCGAAGATTTTTTATGCCGGCAGCCAAGGAGCGCTGCTTACCAAGTACGATCGCAGCACCGGACACATTCGCGATATCCAGGTTTATCCGCTTTTTTTCTCAGGCATGCCCGCTAGCGCGCTGAAGGAACGCTGGCAGTGGACTTTCCCGATTGTGTTCGCGCCGAACGATCCGAACGTTCTCTACACTTCGTCGCAACATTTGTGGCGGACCACGAACGATGGGCAGACGTGGAAGGCCATCAGTCCGGACCTGACGCGCGGCGATCCGAAAACGCTGGGCGACTCCGGCGGGCCGATCACCAAGGATCAGAACGGTCCGGAAATTTACGGGACAATTTTTTCGATTGCTCCGTCGCCGAAAGACGGAAATACCATCTGGACCGGATCGGACGACGGCCTGGTATTTGTCACCCGCGACGGCGGTGAACACTGGGACAATATCACGCCCAAGGATTTGCCGGAATTCATGCGCATCAGTTTGATCGATGCTTCACCGGCTAAACCTGGGACGGCGTACGTGGCGGGAAAGCGGTACCAGCTCGACGACCGGAAACCCTATATCTATCGGATTGACGACTACGGGAAAAAGTGGACCAAGATCGTCGACGGGATTCCCCAGAACGATTTCGTCCATGCAGTGCGTGAAGATCCGAAACGCGCCGGGTTATTGTACGCGGGCACCGAGCACGGCATTTACGTGTCGTTCGATGACGGCGGGCACTGGCAGAGTTTGTCATTGAACCTGCCGGATACCCAGGTGTCGGACTTGTTGGTGCAAGACGACGATCTCGCGATCGCGACACACGGCAGGTCTTTTTACGTCCTGGACGATATCGCTGTTCTGCGCCAACTCAAACCGGAGATCGCGAATGAAACCCTCCATCTGTTCCGGCCGCGGCCGGCCGTGCGGTCCGTAAATCAGGCGTTCATCGATTACTACTTGAAGCAGCCGGCCGACAAGCTGACCGTCCAGATCCTGGATGGTCAAGGAGAGCTGGTGCGCTCATTCGAAGGATCGGCGGAAGAGGAGAAGAAGAGCAAACCGGCGGGTGACGGCGACCAGGATCAGGAATTCGGCGGTCCGCCGCGGGCAAAGCCACCCACGCGCACGGCGGGGCTGAACAGATTTACGTGGGACCTGCGTTATCCTGGCGCGAAGACATTCGAGGGAATGATTTTATGGGGCGGGCGCGCGGAACAAGGTCCGCTGGCGCCTCCGGGCGAACTTCGCGCCAGCGTCATCGTGAATGGCCTGACGCAAACTGAAAATCTGACTGTGGTGAAAGACCCTCGGTTGACGGCGGTTACAGATGCAGACCTGCGGGAGCAGTTCAAGTTGGCTTCGCAGGTTCGCGATAAGGTGAGCGAGGCGGATGAAATGGTCATCCAGATTCGCGCAATCAAAAAGCAGTTGAAGGATCGCGCGGAGAAAGCGAAAAATGCCGACGTCAATGCGGCGTCTGAACGGCTGGGCGCGAAGCTGACCGCGGTGGAGGAAGATCTTTATCAGGTGCAAAATCGCAGCAATCAGGATCCACTGAATTTTCCGATCAAGCTGAACAATCAACTGGCGGCGCTGGCGCGCAGTATTGAGACGGGCGACGCGAAGCCGACGGATGCCAGCTACGTTGTATTTCAGGAGTTGAACGGCAGACTGGATGCGTTAAAGGCCAGGCTGGCGGAGGCGTTGAAGAGTCTGGTGCAGTTGAATGAGATGCTGATTGGTCATCAGGTGGAGAAGATTGCGCCCTAGCCGGGGGCTTGGGGCTGGGGATTAGGGCGCGTCCGCTGTGGGTCCATACGTTTGTGGAACTGCTTTGCCGATCAATCGCAAATAGACGGAGAGCTGTGTGCGATGGTGCGCTGTATGCAGGATACGGCGCCAGAAAATCCAGATATGTTCCCGCCTTACGTCGAAGAACGGTGCGCTTTCGAGCCACCATTCCTGGGAACGATCGGCCAGAAACGCGAGACGCGGAGTCGCTAGCTGAGCGAATCGAGCGATGAATGCTTCCACGGACAGCTCACCTGGCAAGATTTCGGTCGCGGGCGGCTCCGGGTGCGCCAGAAATTCGCTGAAGAAACGCCGCTCGGAAAGTAGCTGATGCTTCATGATTTCGCCCACCGTCCTGGAAAGAAGATCGGGACGAAAGTCGAGGTCCGGATCGGAAAATTCGCGCCACACCGCCGCGACTTTGTTCGTCTCGCTGCCGTAGATCTCGACGACGTGCGCGAAAGCAGCGGGAGCTCCGCGCGGGATCGCAGGTTCGGGAATGGCCGGGTGATCGTACGTCAAGGTTATCGGCTCAACTTCTTTAATGATCCTCCGAAGTGAAGCTTTTCGGGGAAGCGGTGAATTGATCGTTAGTTCACGCTTCCAACAATATAGAATGGAGTAGCAAAATGAAGTGGATCTCAATTCTGATCTGCATGCTTCCGCTTTCGGCGGGATCACTGCCGGTTGTGCTCTCGCAAACCGGGAATGTGCGTTCGGAAATCGTGACGTTGAAGGCGCTTGATCCCGCGCATCAATACAGCGTTCTTTATTCGATCAGTCCGCTGCGGAACCTGAGTCCGAATGCGCGAGTAGTGGTCGAAGTACGCCAGGGACAAACTGTTCTGTCATCGACGACTCTACATGCGGGCGATCCGGATTACTACACGCAGTTCCGATTGTCGCGTTCTGGCGATGTTTCATTGGAAGTGAGAGCGGCAAACGCATCTGGCTCCTATTCGCTTCAGGTAAATCGCTGGCCGTTGTCGGGTTTGGTGAAGAGCGGTCCAAGTCATCGCTGGCAGGACGCGATGGATATTCCTTTCGGCACCACCATTTTCGCGTCAGGCGACGATGCAGAATACATCCCGCTGCCGGGTACGCCGCGCCGCGCGAATATCGAGGACATGGCCGGTCTGGATTGGTACAAGTTCGAGTTCGCGGGAGATGCGCCCAAGTTGGTCTTCTTCCAGGTGGATTTGATGGAGCGGGATCAGATTCCGGTGAACATATCAATTTATCGAATGGCAAACGGCGCGCTCAAGGAATTCTTCGAAGGAGAAGATCCGGTCACGATGCCGCACGAAGTGCAAGCACTTCCCGGAAACAAATTCACGCCCCGTACACTCACCGCCAAGGGCACCTACTATGTTGCCGTCCGCGCCAACCATCCTGAATACAAACTGCGGACCCGGGTTTACGATCCGCCGCCGTACCAAGATCCGCGGCTCGCGGTGCGAACCGCTCTCGACTACATACTTGCGGCGGGCGATTCGTGGCACGCCAACACGCCTCGCCGCGGAGGAGTGCTGGACAGGGTAGCGAGCGTTCATCAGGAAACGTCGCTGTGCGTAGCCTGTCACACCACGCATTTTCCGTTGCGCGCGCAGCTCTATGCCATGCGCAACGGATATCCGGTGGTGCAGCGGCAGCAACTCCAGTTTCTGATGGAGCGGTTCTACAGCAATCCTCGGCCGTTCTATGGATTCGAGCAGCAGGGCGCGGTTTGGGCGCGCATGATTTCGGCGCCCGCGAACGTGCTCGGACGTATGTCGCACTTGGCGGACATTTTTGAAGATCAGGTATCCGGCGAGCGCCGCGATTCCTATCATGAGGGCATCGCGAAATACTTGAATCTCTACTACGCCGGCCGTGACGCACTCCCACCGGATGAGACCAACGGCAACACGCCCCTGGTGAGCGCGCACGAAATCGCCTGGTACGCGTGGACGGCCACCAAAGATCCACGTCTGCCCGAGTTTATTGCGACGGGCGAGATCAAGAACATGGTCGATCTCTGCTATCAAACCCTGGCGCTGGCGGACATTGATGGGCAGCGCTACACAGATCGAATTCGAAAGAATGCCGAGCGGATTCTTTCGTTGCAGCGTGCCGGCGGGCAATGGTCCATGCGCTTTGATACGGCGCAACCCGAGGTGGAATTTCAAACCGGACATGCGCTGTGGGCCCTGCGGGCGGCGGGAATAGCGGCGACGAATCAGCAGGTGAAGAAGGCCATCGATTATCTTCTCGCCAGGCAGCAGTCTTTCGGCGGATGGATGGACCCGCTGCAATCGTTCGAGAATTTTCGTACTCCGTTCCGGGAAACGCAGATGGCAGTGTTGGCACTCAGCGCGTATTTTCCGATGGCTGGGAGGAGCAAGGGATGGAATTCGCCGGTGATCGCGCATCTCTCCAGTGATCCGGTGTTACTTCTGGAGCAACTCGACCAAATATGGGATGCCCCTTCTGTCTCTGTGCGGAAAGAAGTCGAAGCGGCGACGCTGTCAAACGATGCGCTCATTCGCCAAGCTGCGGTCGAGGCGCTCGGGCGGCTGGGTAGCGATGAGGCCTGCTATGGGAAATTGTTAGGCGATTCGAGTAAGATTGTCCAGCGGACGGCAGCTTGGGCGATGCGCCAGTCCTATAGCCGTCACGCGAACACGCCATCCTCGGAGCTGATTCAGGCGCTCGAATCTTCTGACGATCGTGTCCGCTGGGGCGCCACGCGCGTTTTCAGCGCTCATTTCCCTGTTCTCGCCAGGCGGCCGGAGATAGCGGTTGCACTGTGGAAGCTGGTTGACGACGCCGCTGTGACCGTGCGAATGCAAGCCATCAGAGGACTCTGGCAACTTTGGTTTTGGAATGGCGATGCGTCCACCAAGAGCGCCATCGAAGACAGCCTCTTGGCTGCCATGGCCAAGCCGCAATCGGATTGGGTAACGAGCAATCTGAACGACGCCGTCTATAATTTGGCCGACGAGAATATCCGCTATTTGTACAACAACTGGGTGCCCCTGCTGGGACGTCCTGAGGATCGCGAGCGCGCCATCAAATCCAGGCTGGCGCTGGAATCTCGTCTGGCAGCGAAATTCTCAACCGTGCTGGATGGAAATAACGATCTCCAAAAAAAGACGCTGCTGCGCTCGCTTACGGAAGCCGCTTTGCGCCGCGCCGACGTTTACGATCTGGATGCAGACTTGAGCAAACCCGGGGCGCCGGTTTATAACCGAATCGGCAACGATATCGAGCAGGCGGCTTTTTTTGGCGAGAGCGCCGATCGAATCGCAAGATCCTTACTGCCGCTGTTGGATTCGACCGATCCGGAAATGGTGACGCTGGCGGCAAGAGCTTCGCTGCTGGTGCGAGACACGAGATTTGGCGATGTCAATCGTGTGGCGGGACCTTCCGGGGTCAACGTGAAGGCGGTTGCCGCTAAGCTTGAAAGAAGGCCGGAGGCCGCCGATGTTGCGCGGCAGATGAAACCAGGGTCCATGAATATGAGCTCCGAGGCGCGAATCGCAGGACCTGCGGCGTCGAGAGTGGACGAGGCTTTTTTCCGTGGTTACGTAGAGCCTATCCTTCAAAAGCGCGGAAAGGACGGGTATGCGTGCGTGAATTGCCATGCGACGCACACGTTGTTCGATGGAACCTGGGCGACCGTGAGAAAGGTTGTCGACGCGTCGAATCCGGAGAATAGCTTAATACTGCGAAAGCCGACGTCGAGTTCAGAGACTGAAGGAATTGCGGGATCCAAGATTCTGGCGCATGGTGGTGGCGTGCGTTTCACAAAGGATTCGGCCGAGTACGCCACCATCCTGGCTTGGATCAAAGGCGCAAAAGAATAACGTGGCGCGGACGCTCGATGCGGCAGCCTGAGAGGCCGCGCCACTCCAGTCAGCTAAATATTACAGTACGCCTTCAACGTGAGGTATCCGGCCTACGGGCTGGCCGCCACCGACGCTCATTCGAACTTTACCTTTTGGAACGTACTCAAGGGCGACTGCGAATTCCACATCGCGTGTCTCACCCGCGCGAAGATGGAGCCGTTGAAATCCTCGCAACTGCCGAATTGGATCGTCTGCCGCATCCCCGCCACTGAGGTAGAGTTGCACTATTTCATCGCCATCCCGCGTGGAATCGTTTTTGACCCGCACGAATATTCGCGCCCCTTTCGCGGTCCGTTCTCCGCGTAGCCGGGAATACTGGAACTGTGAATAGCTCAGACCGAAACCGAAGCTGTAAAGCGGTTCGCCTTTGAAATAGCGATAGGTTCGGTTCTTCATGGAATAATCTTCGAACGGCGGCAACTGATCGACGCTTCGATAGAACGTTACCGGCAAACGTCCGGCCGGATTGTTGAGACCCGCCAGTGTTTCCGCGATCGCCGTCCCCGCTTCCTCGCCCGCGTACCAGGCTTCGAGCAACGCCGCGGCGTGCTCGGCGGCATAGTTTACGGCCAGGGCGCTGCCACTCGTCAGCACCACCACCACTGGTTTGCCGGTAGCGATCGCGGCTTCGAGCAAGCGCTCTTGCTGCGCTGGAAGATTTAGATCGGTGCGGTCGCCTCCCGAGAATCCGGGGACGTTGACTCGCATTTCCTCGCCTTCGAGATTCGGGTTCAATCCGGAGAAAGCCAGTGTCACATCGGCATTCTTCACCGCCTCCATCGCCTCCGCCAGCAACGGATCCGCGGGTGGAATCCACAACAATTGCGCGGCGCCCGCGGGTCCTGGCTGCCGGTATTCCATCCGCAGATTGTAGGTGTGGCCGGCTTCCAACTGCGCGCGCGCCTGCCCCCCGATTTCCTTGTCATCCAGAAAGACTCGAATCGTACGGCCTAATCCACCGCCTCGCGCGCCGAGCATGTAGTCGCCACTGAACGGTGCGCGAAGAGTTCCGCTCCAACGCGCCGAGTATCCGGGCCGGGGAATAGCGGCGGCGACCGCTGGATCGCCAATGCCGGGCTGTATATAAGGCCGGGATTCCACGCGCTTGAGCCGGGGCTCGCCTTGCAGCTCCGTACCGGCGAAATATTCAGCCAGAAGGCCGTGACCGTTGCCGTCCGGCGGCGTCAATACGTCCGACGGGATCATCGCCGGCGAGATCGACGTGTAGGTACTGCCGAGCGCGAACCGGACCTCGGCCTTTCCGGAAAACTGGCGCTCGATTCCTTCCAGCGGCGAAACGTGCTTCGACGAGAAGCCGTTATAGTTGCCGAGCAGTGCGTCCGGATCGTCCGCCGCTGGACCGATCACCGCGATTTTGCGCACTGAAGACTTCAACGGCAGCGTCTGGTTTTCATTTTTTAGCAGCACGATCGACTTCCGCGCGGCTTCCAGGGCCAGTTTGCGATGCTCCGCCGAATCGACCTCGGAATATGGAATTTTTGAAAACGGCACGCGCTCGGGTGGATCGAACATGCCCAGCTTGAAGCGCGCGACGAATAATCGTTCCACCGAGCGATTGATCTCCGCTTCCGTGATCTGGCCCGCCTGCACGGCCGTCACCAACGCCCGGTATTCATTGCCGCAACTGAGATCCGTGCCGGCCTTCACGGCGACTGCGGACGCTTCCTCGGCGGTCGTTTTATATTTGTGGCCGCGGAAAATGTCGGTGATCGCGCCGCAGTCGCTGACGACGAAGCCCTGGAAATTCCACTCCCCGCGCAAACGTTTCTGCAGAAGATCCGTGCTGGCGCAAGCAGGCACGCCATCCACGCGGTTGTACGCGCACATCACGGAGTCGGCTTTGCCTTCGACTATGCTGGCGCGAAACGCAGGCAAATATGTTTCATTCAGATCGCGCTCGCTGGGGTGAACATCGAACTCGTGGCGCGATGGTTCCGGTCCGCTATGAACGGCGTAATGTTTGGCGGTGGCGATGACTTTGAAATAGTGCGGATCGGTACCCTGCATACCTTGAATGAACGCTACCGCCAAGCGGCTGGTGAGATACGGATCTTCGCCGTAGGTTTCCTGGCCGCGTCCCCAGCGTGGGTCGCGAAAAATATTGATGTTGGGCGACCAGAAGGTAAGCCCGCGATAGCGGCTATGGTCGTTGTTACGAATGGCTTCGTTGTATTTCGCGCGGGCCTCGGTGGAAATGACGTCGGCAATGCGATGCATCAAGTCCGTGTCCCAGGTGGCGGCGATGCCGATAGCTTGCGGAAAAACCGTGGCTTGACCGGCGCGCGCGACACCGTGCAGTCCTTCATTCCACCAGTCATAGGCGGGAATGCCGAAGCGCGTGATGGCCGGAGCGACGTTTTGCATTTGCAAAACTTTTTCTTCCAGCCTCATGCGTGAAACCAGATCGGCCGCGCGTTGTTCCGCTGGCAGATCTGGATTCCGGTAAACTTCGTTGCCGGCCGGCTGGCCGAACATTGTCGCCGTCAACAAAGGTAGTATGAACCTCAAAGCGTGTCCTCTTTTCATGGCAAGATCTCGATGTAATCCAGCGCTGCCGTCTCACGGCCATCGGGTCTTCCTTCGATTTTGATTTGATCGCCAGGGCGCAGGGCAACGCCAGGGATTACGCGGCGAGTCGAAGAAGATCCATCGATCTTGCGCGCCGGCAAGCGATCCGCGGCGGCCCACTCGTCTATTAGCTGATTACCAACCCACACGCGGAATCGAGAGACGCCGTTGTTGAGATCAAAGTATTGCACGTGCAGCGTGAACCAGCCTGGCGGTCCATCATAGAGCATGCTGGCCGTGCATTGCTCGCGCGGGCACCCGATTGCCTTTCCACCCGAAGCCGCTTCCCAAGGCTTGACGGGTTGAACGGTGTAGCCATCCAAAGTCAGCGCCTCAGCCTCGAACCTGCCGGGATAATTGCCCACGCGTTTCTTCGCATCCGCAATTCCAGAGGCGCGCGCAAACCAGTTGGTGACCGCATCGCGCCACACTTGTGCCTGACCGGTCTGATATTCGAGTTGGGCCAGGACCTCCCCGTAGCGTCGATCGTCAATCCGGCCTTTCAACGATTTCCACTCGCGGGCGTAACCCGCAACGCGGTCCGCTCCCTCGTAATGCGAATCGTAAATGTACTGAATCACGGTTTTGCCGGAGTGCAGCCGGTGCGTGTAAGGAACATGGTGGAAGAACAAAAGCAAATCGTCGGGACAAGTCTCGATGGATTCATATATGCTGACCACGGGCGCGCGGTACTGGCCGATGTAGCCCGTGCCAGTTGCATTGGTCCGGTCCATGCCTACGCCCTTCTCATCGGCATTGTGCCACTGACCCCAACCATTTCGTTCCGACGCTTCGACAGCCACTCCATAGTGATCGCCGGTAATGTCCGTGAGCGTTTGCAGGCCGAGCGGCCCGGTGTAGTTTTCGTACGTGCGCCAAGAGCTGAGTTGGAGCGCGGTAATCGTCTCGACTACATTGCGATCGTTTCCAAAGGTGAGCCGGGTCCACTCCTGGGCGATTCGTTGCGCGCCCAAATCGGGATCCCAGGCCAGACGTCCGAAGCCATAAAGATTCGCTTGCGAGAGATGGTTGCCGGACCAGTTTTCATCGAGTCCAATATTAGAGACGCCAACGAAGCCACCGGCCGGCCGATCGAATGTTTTTCCCGCGGCCAGCGCCTTGACAGGCGTGCCCGCACCGCGCGCGTGCAAGTCGAACTCAAGCGCTTCCTTCCACATTGGAACCAGAAATACAGAGTGCCGCGATTGGCCAAAGTATTCCTGAGTGACCTGCAGCTCGATGGCCTGGTTCGTTTTCTCAAGAGCGCCGAAAAGAGGCGAGGCAGGCTCGCGAACCTGGAAGTCGATGGGGCCGTGCTTGATCTGGATCACGACATTGTCGTCAAATTTCCCATCGAGTTCTTTAAAGTTGTCGTACGCGGCGCGGGCGCGATCGTTCTTGGGATTGCGCCAATCCATGTGATGGTCGTAAACGAAGCCTCGGTAAAAGATGAGACCGGCATGCGGTTTGAGCGCGCGTGCGACAACATTCGCCGCATCCGCGTGCGTTCTACCATAGGCCGACGGCCCAGCGCGACCCTCCGAGTCCGCCTTCATGACGAAGCCGCCCAAGTCGGGAACGGCGCGATAGATTTCGTCCACCTTCGACTTCCACCATTCAGCGACGCGAGCATCAAGCGGATCGAAACTATCCAATCCACCGAGTGTTTTAGGGCTCCCAAAGTCCACGGCCAATACGACGTGAACGCCCCAGGGACGGAAGGCCTCCGCAATGCGCACGATTTGAGGAATGAAGCCGGCCGTCAGAACGCGGCGGTCCGAATTGACGTTGTTGATGGAGCAGCCGTTGATTCCGAGCGAGGCCAGCATGCGGCCGTAATCGCCGACGCGGGTCAGATCCGCGCGGACGTGCAGGTTATCCCAAAAGATCGAGCGCCCGCCGTAGCCGCGTTCGATCGAGCCATCCAGGTTTTCCCAATGATTCACCCAGCGGATCGGAGCATAGGGCGACTGCTGCTCATCGAGTTCGCCGATGGCTTCCCCAATCGCAATTTTCCGCAGCAACGCGAAGGTGCCGTAGAGAACGCCGCGATCATTGCCGCCGGCGACGATGATGTATATCAGCTTGCCCGCGTGGAGCGTCTTAAGCAAATAGCCGTCAGGTTTCAAATCGGCGGAGAGATGCAAGTCGGCAAGAGTACCCAGGATGACCGCGTCTTCCTTGGGCATACCGGTTTCCACTCGAAGCTTTCGGCCGAGCATGCCGCGAACTCCACGGATCGCCTCCTCCCGCGCGCTTTCGACGAGCTTAGAATCGCCGAGAGTAGCAATCACCGCAGGCACGAATTGCCGCGCAGGAGCCGGATTTTCGAGCGGCGCATACCGAAGCCACGCGTCGTAGCCAGTTTCGGCGTGAACACCGCCGATCATCATAAGTACAAGAAGCAGAATGTAGGGCAGGTTGGTAACCTGCCGCCGATTGTAAATCGGCCCGTAAACAATTCCGAATTCAGCAGGCAGATTACCCATCCACCCCACACACATCAAAATGGAATCTCCACCGCGCGATCATCCCCAGGATCAGCCCAGCGATCGTTAGGAACAATCGGCGTCCACCCCGGTCTCCCCGGATCGCGATCGTACGGATAACCACCCAGCCGCTGGTAAAGCTCGCTATACTCCCGCAATTTGTCCCGGTTCAAACGCACGCCCAACCCAGCCCCGACGGGAACCCGGATCGAACCAGCCTCATAAGGCATCAGCCCGCCCTCGATAATGTCGTCCGTCAAATGATGGTAATGCGCGTCGGCCGCGAACGAAAGGTTTGGCAATACTGCACCGAGATGGAGCATGGTGGCCAGTTGGATTCCCAATTCACCCGAAGAATGTACCGCAACGCCAAGCTGGAAAGTTTCGCAAACCGCCGCGGCTTTTACGCAGGCTCGTATCCCACCCCAGAAAGTAGTGTCGAGCAGAATCACATCCACTGCCGTATCCAGAACGTTGGCCGCGAGTTGTTCGAAGTTCACCACTACCGTATTGGTCGCCAGCGGAATGTTTACCATCTGCCGGACGCGCCGCATGCCGTTCAAACCATAAACCGGATCTTCCAGATAATCGTTGCGCAGGCCCTGGATCGCTTGTCCGAATCGAATGGCCTGTTCCGTGGACCACACCCCGTTCGGATCGAATCGCAAGGAATCTCCGGGTAAGGCATCGGCCAAGGCGCGATAAACTTCCAGTTCATAGTCGGGATGGAAAACGCCACCCTTGAGTTTGTGCGTGGTGAAGCCGAACTTCTCCTTCGAAGCGCGCGCGGATGCCAGCATCTGATCGATGCTGCGAACCTCCCCCGCCCCGGTCCGGGGATTTGGATAGCGGAAAAAACAATATGAGGCGAACGGAATCTTGTCACGTAGAGATCCGCCGAGAATGTCGCACACGGGAACGCCCCAGGCTTGTCCCAAAATGTCGAGGCATGCAAATTCCAATGCAGCCAAAACTTGAGTCCGGTTATTATAGAGCGATGCGGTTGGATTGGCGATGAGAAAGCGCATCTCCTCGAGCTGGGCCGGATCGTGTCCCACCAGATACGGCTTCATGGATCGGAATACTGCTTCGGCCGATTCGCCGCCGCCGCCCATCTCGCCCAGTCCGATCAAGCCATTGTCGGTTTCCACTTCAACGATCGTTCGAACAAAGCGCCCCCAATGGCAGCCATTGGCGTGCCTGAGTGGCGCCTTTAAGGGAACCGTGACAGTCGTGGCCCGAATATCACGGATTGTCATGAATAGTTTCATGGTACAACAATATGGAAACGATGCCGATTCCTGAATCTCAGCAGCAAGCCCTCGTCTCCCGTCTGATGAAATCCTGCGGAGGTTCCTACACTCCCCAGACGCGCCGCAAATACTTCATATCCGGTCCGCAATGGGCGGCGGCTTATCAAGGTCAAGCTCTTTTCCATGCACCCACCCGGCCGGCCATCGGCTTCGAAGAGATCATCCAAAAGTACGCGGAGATCGGCATCGGCTATTGGACCACCCACGACACAGACGTCATTCCCACCGAAGCCATCGGCACGGAAGTGCAAGCCGAAATCGTAGGCCGGATCAAAAAGGTTCTGGCCGATAATGGCGTCGAATGTTCCATGGTCACAACCGAAACTTTCCACCATGCCGTGTGGGCCGCCGGTCCAGCGGCGGAAGCGTCCGGAGTTCGCGAGTATGCGAAGTACCGCGTGCGCAACACAGTGGACATTGGACATGAGTTAGGCGCCAGCTTCGCCGTGTACTGGCCCGGGTCCCTCGGATATTACGTGCAGGGCGCTATCGATGAGACGGACAGCCTGCGCTGGTACGCCGGCGCCATCAACGCCGCCTGCGATCGCGATATCGAAGTCGCCAAACAAAAAGGCCGCCCTACTCTGAAACATTGCCTGGAGGCTAAGCCCTTCGAACCTCAGGCCGAGATTCTGCTGCCCACCAGCGACGCCATGCTGGCATTCATCGCCTCGGGTCTTCTGACGCATCCGGAAATGGTGGGATTGAATCCGGAATATCTGCACGAATTAATGTGGGGCGGCGCGCCGCGAGCTGTTCTGGCCCGGGCCCTTTTAGCCGGCAAGCTCTTTCACTTCGACATCAACGACGGCTACCGTCTCAAGCACGACGTGGACATCGGCGTCGGCTTAGTGAACCCCCTGGATTGGCTGAACGTGCTGGTTCTACTCCGCAGCCACGGCTATCAGGGTCCGTTCAATCTGGATTACAAACCACCGCGCACCACCAGCGCGTTCGGCGTATTTGAAGTTAGTTTTCCCACCGCTGTCGACCGTTTTATTACGCTTTGGGAAATCGCCGGCGAGGTCATGACGGACCCGATTATCAAAGAGGCTACCGATGCGTTAAAAGCCGGCGGGCCTGCCGCCGCCGATCCGCACGACGCCGAAGCCTTGACTAAAGCCAACCGGGAATTGTTAACTTTACATGAGCTGATCGCTCACCGGCTGGTGCAAATCCTGCTTGGCTTGCATCGCGGCCGGGTTTTTTCTATCGTGTAGTTCGGCCGCGCGGAAATTGAGAAGGGACATGTCCAATCCATGACAAATGAAGGCATGATCACGCTGAAGGCGGTGGACCTGGCGATAATCGCCATCTACTTTCTGGCGGTGCTGTCGATCGGATTTTATTTGAAGCGGTTCGCGCAGACGGGCAAGGACTTTTTCATGGCCGGACGCGAAATGACCGCTTGGGTGGCGGGTCTCAGCTTTGTTTCAGCGAATCTCGGCTCGCTGGAATTATTGGGCTGGGCCGGGTCGTCCTATCAATACGGAATCCTGGCCGCGCACTGGTATTGGATCGGCGCCATTCCCGCCATGGTCTTTTTGGCCATCGTGATGATGCCGTTCTACTACATCTCGAAAACCCATTCCGTGCCGGGCTACCTGACCCTTCGTTATGACCGGGCGGCCGGCGGGCTGAGCGCCGTCACTTTTGCGATCATGACCATCCTCATGTCCGGCGTCAACATGTACGCCATGGCCGTGGTGATGAAGGTTGTTTTGGGCTGGAACATCCACTTCAGCATCTGGGTGTCTTCGCTGACGGTGGGGATTTACGTTGCGTCGGGCGGCCTGTACTCGGCGATTTTCAATGAAGTCCTGCAGTTCTTCCTTATCTGGTTCGGCGCGCTGTTGGTCCCGATCTTCGGTCTGATGGAAACCGGCGGATGGAAAGGAATGGTGGCGCGCATCCAGCAAAATTTTCCAGGCCAGGACTTCACGCACCTCTGGAGCGGCCTCGGCAAGTTCCAGGACAACCCCATGGGCATGCACTGGACCGGCATCGTGTTCGGCCTGGGCGCAATTGTTTCGATGGGATATTGGACGACGGACTTTCTGGTGGTGCAGCGCGTACTCGCAGCCAAGGATATACGGTCCGCAAAAATGGCCCCGCTGATCGGCGCGTTTTTCAAAATGGCCGTGCCGCTGATTGTGATCCTGCCTGGCTTGCTGGGATTGGCCGTGCTGCCGATGCACCTTTTTCCTGAGAGCGGCTTGCAAGCGGGGCAACATAGTTACAACGAAGTCCTGCCGCTGATGCTGGCGCGCTACTTCGGTCCCGGCCTGCTGGGCCTGGGCGTTACAGCTCTGGTGGCCGGGTTCATGGCCGGAATGGCGGGAAACGTCAGCGCCTTCGCCACGGTTTGGACCTACGATATTTACCGCCCGTTTCTTCGCAAGACGGCGACGGATCACCACTACGTTTCCATGGGCCGCTGGTGTACCATGATCGGCTTGGTGATCAGCATCGGCACCGCCTACCTGGCCATGGGATTCGCCAGCATCATGGATTACGTGCAGGCGCTTTTCAGCTTTTTCATCGCGCCGTTGTTCGCCACCGTGGTGCTGGGAATGCTCTGGAAGCGCGTCACCGCCGCGGGAGGTTTCTGGGGTCTGCTGGCCGGCACCGTGTCATCGGTCGGCATGTTTTTGCTGGTGAAATTCAATCCCGCGATGCTCGCGGTCATCGCCTTGTCGCCGCATGCCAAGGCACTGGCCGAAGATATGTATCGCGCTCTGTGGTCGTGTTTGATCGGCGTTGCCGTGACCGTGGCAGTCAGCCTGATGACCAAACCGAAGACCGAGTCCGAGCTCAAAGGGTTAGTATATGGCTCCACCGTCTTGCCCAAGGAAGGCGACCTGCCGCTGACGAAGCGTCCACTTTTCTGGGCAGTTGTAGTGTTGGCGATTTTCGTTATTTTGCAGTGGATTTTCTGGTAAAACGATATGCACAAAGACGTGATCATACCGGTTTGGTTTTTTGTCGGAGTCCTGCTGCTGGTCTACGGGATTCTAATCTGCGCAAGCGGCCTGGTGGAGTGGTCCGCGCCGCAGACCACCACTCTCGCGGAGCTGCACGCGCCGGTGTGGTGGGGCGGTCTGCTGACTGTGGTGGGCGCCGTTTATACCGCGCTTTTCCGGCCGGGGCGCGGCCGATAGGCAATCACAGCGTCTTCAGGTACTCGACTAGATCGTCCAGCTCCGAAGCGCTCAAGTCGCTTGTGACTCCATGCAAGTCGCGTGCATTAAAAATGGTAAAAAGCTCCTTCAATGTCCGCGCTGAACCGTCGTGCAAATACGAGCCTTTGTAACTTACGTTGATAAGTTGGGGCGTGTCGAACGTTCCACTTCGATCGGATTTCTGCCTGGTGCCGACGTTCGCCAGTTGATTGGATGTGAATGCCGGGCCAAAGTGACACGTTTGACACTGTAGGATGGGCAGGATAGTCCTGCCATCTTTCGTGATCTTTCGCTCGAATAGGGCTTTGCCGCGGGATTGCGCGGCGGTCCAACCGCCTCCGGGAAGACGGTTCCGGTTTGGACGGACTGGGATCGATTTCAAAAAGCTCACGACATCGGCTAGCTCCGCGCCCCGGAAGCCTTGCGAGCGGAAGAAGTATTGCTCGGATTTCACCCCGCACTCAGTTTCCAGGTCGGGATTGGTCCCGCTCCATTTGTATGGAGCCGATTCCGCCAACGCCTCCAGCGATTTGGTAGCTACGACATCCAACCCGAACCCATCCTGCTCCAGGTCCCACGACAGCCCATCCGTAACCGCATCAAGATGGCAACTGGAACAACTGAATTGCCGCGCAAAGGCGAAACGCGCCGAGTAGAAATGCTGCTCGCCACGCCTTTCCGCTGTCAGCCGGATCGTTTCTCCCACTGCGATCGTTTTCACTACGGCGCCCCGGACGGTGTCCACGCACATCACGGTATCGTCCAACCTGTTCGCAACATACAGGAGCTTGCCGTCATCCGACAGAGCAAGGCCGCGAGGGTTGCGTCCAACGGCAATACGGGCTACCAGGTAACGCGCCGAAGCCGACAGATCGTTGACAAACCGATCTCCTCCCAGTGCCCGTGCTGTTGCCAGAAGCTGCCGGCCGTCCAGGACCGCCACCTCGTCGGCCCCGCTTGCGGACACGAAAATCCTGGAGAGATCCGGTGTAAGAGCAATATCGAACGGTTGGGCGAGGGAGTTCTCTATCTCATCGAGCGGCAGCATCGCCACCCGTCCCACTTCCGGGCCGAATAGCGCCAGGGCATTACCGAACATCCCTCCGTGCTCGACATGAGCCGTGGGAATCAGATTCTTCGGTCTCAGGACGGCCGCAATCCCGACGCCACCGCGAGCAGCCAACGCAGTGTGAAACACTGCTCCAGCGCCGGGCAAACCGAATCGCGCCACAATCTGCTGCCGGGCGCCGTCAATCTCCACAATCTCGTTCTGGGGAACCTCGCGAATCCCGCGAACCACCGGAAAAACTCTACTGATATAGATGTCGTTTCCGCCACGCGTCATGGCATAGCTTGCACCCGGGCCTACGGGGATTTTGGAGCGCTCCAACCCGGTGCTCAGATCCACAACCGAGACATCGCCGCTAATTCGATTCGCCACGTATAGAAACCTCGCCTGCGCGCCCAGCGCCAGGCCGGTAGGCTCGCGGCCGGCCGGAAGCGTCCGAACGACGCGCATCAGACTCACGTCGACTTCGCTTACTGTGTCGTCCCAGGAGTTTGCCACGTAAAGGTTCCCGTTATCGCGTCCTACCGCCAAGCCGCGCGGTTTGCGCCCCACGTGCACACGTCCGGCCACACGGTTTGTCCGCGTATCGATCGCCACCAGTTCGTCGCTGTCCGTGCAGGAAACGTACAACCGCCGCCCGTCCGCCGAGAGCGCCAGTTCTTCCGGGCTTGCGTACCTGATCCGGGAATCGCCGGCGAGCGCCGCCGAAGACAACACGATCCACAATAGGGCCGCGGTTTTTTGGACTTTCATGACCTGTCCTCTTAAGGCCTGGGCCGGCCCTGTGGACCGGCTCCCAGAAGCACCGGGTCTGGCGTTACTCGAAGAACTTCGGGCAGCCGGTTTTCCGGGGCCTGCTCAGGGCCCGCGTGACAACCGACGCAGATCCTCTGTTCTCCGGTGCGAAACCAGATCCAGTTTCTCTCCGAACGTAGGGTTCGCCCTTCGGCATCCAACATCTCAAACCTCAGCGGCCGGTCACCCGGAACCTGGACGAAAAACGACCCATCTTTGGCAACCTCCGCCTGGCCCAGCACGATGGGTGTGCCTTCCCCGTTCTGTGAATGCACGCGCACCCACTGCGGCACGCCAACGTAAGGCTCACGCGATTGTCCCGCACGCAAACAGAGCGCGTTTGCCGCGCGGCGAGACTTTACCAGAGCCGAGGGAAAATCGCGCGGAAGCGTTCGCACCGCGGCCATCACCGGCTGCACCGCGCTTCCAGCCATCGGCTCGTAGAGCTTCAGCAAACGCTTCCTCGCCGCCTGCCAGAGGAACAGCGACCATTGTGTTTTACCGGGCCGGCGGCCAGCCAAAATCCACTCGTCCCTCACCGCTTCCGCCACCGGACCCAGCACTTCCGCATTCGGCTGAGGCAACCAGGCTTGCGACGCAGACGCGGACTGAATGCGCGCCAATCTCCCGTCCGACCGGAATACGATATCTCCCGAGGACATCTGCCGCCCTTCCACTCGATCATTTCCGTGGTCGCATCGTAAGGACTCTTCACCGCTGCCATCCGGATAGACGGTGAAGAGCTCTCGTTTCGCTTCGCCGGACTCCGGACGCGCGGCCTCGAAAAGAATACGGCCGTCTTTTAGTACGTCATCGGTGAGATAAAAAATTGGGACAAACGTAAGGCGCTCAATCTTCCCTCCATCGGATTGCACGACTTCCAACGCGGATCCCAGTGGTAGGCGGCGCGTATAGACTATTCGGCCATCGGGCAGATAAACAGGACGTGTACAGTCTGCTTCCCCGCTTGTGATCTGCCGCGCGGTTCCGCCGGACACAGGCGTCTCCCAGATTTGCCAGGGTTCGAGCTGGCGGCGTTTACCGGACACTAATACACGAGTCCCGTCGTAAGAAACAAACGGATCGGCGGATGCGAATAGTCCGGGTGCGACGGGACGGCGCTCGTTGCCGGCCACCAGGTAAACAGCGGCGCCGGCGGGAAACCGCTCAGCACCACGCACCCAAGCGTCGGGCTCATACTTTGGCGCCAGCGTGAACAAGTAAGCAGGCGGCGTCCGGGCCACGGCAGGCGCGGTCAATGCCAGGCAACAAAACGCTCCAATACACACCCGCGGCCTCGCCGATTTGTTTAAGTAGTTGCGCTTCATCAACGCAATAGCCATCCCGCCTCTTCGATCCTCCCGGGCGGTACTGGCTTTAGATTGATGGTCTGCCGGCTTCGTGCGTCCAAGGTAATTGAGCCCGCGTCGCGCTCGAACAGGCGGCAGAAAGCGGCTGTTTGCGCTAGCCCGTACTCGATCTCCCCCCACGCGACCGCCTTGTATTTGCCCGGTGCGAGATGACCGAACCGAAATGCTCCCTGGCCGTTCGTGATCGCCACCTCGGCAATCGCCGGACTCCCTGCCGGATCCCGATCTACCTTCCACAGGGAAACCCAAACCGCGCCAAGGGCATTATCCTTGTCATCCAGGACTGTTCCACTAAGCTCGGCTGCCTCCTTCGACAACAAGAGGTCAAGTTCGCCGCCCAGCCCCAGAGTTAGCTCCAGAACTCCGTTCGGAACCTCGGGACCATTGAAAGAAACGGTCCTGACATAGGTTCCTTCGGGCAGGTTTGCGGTCTCGACCAGGTAACGGCCTGGCGGTACGGACTGCAACAGGAAGTTCCCATCCATTTGCGTCGTTGTGTTCGGCGGATTGACAGAGACACGATCGGCCGCGATAAGCCGGATGCCGACATCCGCTAGAGACCGGTCTCCGTTGATCGACGGACCCGGCTGAAACGCCAATGAGGCGGGGCTCACGACGGCTCCGCTATTGCTTGCGGGCAAAGGCTCGGGCTTTGACCCCTCGGATTCCGGACTACTACCCTCTCCCACTCCGTTCTGCCCCCCGGCTTTGTATCCGGGCGGTGGAGGCGGCGGGCCTGCCCCGCGCTCTGCGCTGGCGCGTTTAGGCGCAGGTGCGTTCCCCACGGGACGCGCCGGGAAAGATTTGCCTTCCACGGGAAGGGATTCGAGAGCAGGCGCAATAGAAGAAGATTCGTTCCCGAGCCCGCCTTCAATCCGGATTCGCCCGCTTAGATCGGGCGCCTTGATAACCCGAAAATTGACGTCCGTCACGTCCTCATCGCGAACCTCAACCACCGTGGTGCCGCCAAACATCCGAGTGCGGGCTGGATCGACATGGATACGAGCGGGCTCCAGGTAATACGTTCCCGCGACGACTTCATCGAAGGCGAACGTGCTATCCGCCCGAACCACGGCAAGCCGCGGGGAGACCGTCCCGAGTAGATCGAACGCCGTTGTCGTCAGGGACAGGATCAATGGCTTTTCCGGCTTTCCCACGTCGCCCCATTCGACCTTTCCCTGAACGCGCAGTAACTCCGCGCGCTTCATGTGGAAATCGATCCCTCGCACCTTAGCCCCCGCTGCGATCTCAACAGCCAAAGCGCTCTCCGGACCTTCCGCCTCCGGATAGAATGTCCTCCGCAGCATTTTCGACATCGCGGCGCGCTGCCCCGCACCGGAGGCGCCGGCTATCCTGGAAGATACCTTTTCGTCCGCGCGAACATAATACTTCCCCGGAGGCAACGATCGAAGTGTGAACCCGCCGTCCACATCCGTGCTCGTGGATGCCAGTGGTAAGAGTTCTCGATGTCCGCCCTCGTACCAGATCCGCAGAGCGTTGACGTGGCCCTCCCGCACCGGCTGGCCGTCTTCATCCCATAAATACCCGGAAATCGAGCCCTGAGGTAGCAACTCCACGTCCACGTTCTTCAGCGTCTGATCGGCCGAAACCTCTACCGCGGTGCCAGGAGTCAGGGTAACGCTGGAACGCGCTCCGTGGTATCTCCGCACGTAACCGGGTTGGTCGGCATAAATCTGGTAACTTCCCGGTTCGACGCCGTCAAAAAAGTAGAAACCTCCGGGACCGGTCTGCCCGGAATATGCGGACTCATTCGGATCGGGCGCGCCGCCAAATCCTTCGGCAACCCTCTTCAGCCGGACGCTCGCCCCGGCCAGCGCCGTGCCGTCGCCCAGGCTCAGCACCCGGCCCTCCACTCGACCCTTCTTTTTCGCGTCCTCGGACAGTGGTGGTTGCGCCAAGGGTGGTTGCGCCAAGGGTGGTTGCGCCAAGTGTTCTTGCGCTAACGCAGGAAACACCAACAGGAGGGCCGAAACCAGTGCCGCGCGCGATCTACTCGTAAAATCGTTAATCCTCAAGGGAGCACGCTTTCGTGGATCACCTACGTGGAGAAATCCGCAGCCTCGGCTTGCCGTCGCTGCCCAGGCTCATCACCAAGACCAGCGCTGGATCGATCTTCCCAGACTCGATTCCCGCCC
This sequence comes from uncultured Bryobacteraceae bacterium, assembly GCA_955652915.1. GTDB lineage: Bacteria > Acidobacteriota > Terriglobia > Bryobacterales > Bryobacteraceae > Palsa-89. Next base: position 16,766 of record CATPCJ010000258.1, on the reverse strand, counting down.
TTCGCAGGGCATCCTGCGTGAGTACGGAGCCGGGTTGCACCCCGATGGCCTTCGCCAGCCGTTCCCGCATTTCGCTCGACACGCCCTCGATCTCCAGGCTCCCCAAAAGCTCGCCGAACGGCGGAGGTGCAGGAGCCGGAGCCGCAAACCCCGATCCATCGCCCGTAAAGTAAATATAACCTCGAATTGTTGCAGGCAGGCCAGGAACGGGAACGAACCGCCAACTCTTCACGCTTTCCTGCACAATCGCCTGCAATTCCGGCGCACCATTGATCGACTTCAACTGCTGCACGGCGCCGTCGGACGCCAGTTCCAGCAAGACCATCACCGTCCCGCTCTTCTGCGCTCCTTTTGTCTCGAACACCGGCTCCCTCGTCAAACGGAAGCCACCCATGTACCAACCAACCTTAGCCCGATCGGCAACGTGATCGGCCGTAGCCAAGAGCGGAATGAGTCCGGCCAGAAATACCCGGGCGGCGGCAATAGCGCTTCCTCGCATGTTTCTCCTATTCCTTCTTGCTCAAAGTTAGATCGATTCTCTCTCTTCGGGCGGAATCGAGAGGTCCATTAGCCAGAAAGCGTAACGTTCCTCCCCGATCCACAATCGCCACTGCTGGAATGCCCATGCCGAATCTGCCCGGATCCTGCGCGAAATAGCCGACACCGCTCAACTGGTTCAAAGCCAGAAACTGGCGCCCACTTTCAGCGATGTCGGGCATCAAATAGACAAAGCCGACATCGGAGCGCGACTCGTAGGTCTTCTCGATTTCCCGGTACACGGCCGCTTCTTTTGCGCAGTTCCCACACTGCGACGAAAGCGCGAAGAGCACGGTCCGCTCATTTTGGGGAAACTGAGCCGTCCAGCCCCGTCCCAAATTGTGTACCGCCTGGGCAGGAGCCGCTGAGCGCGGTATCCCAAGCCAACGGAAGGTCACCACCGCGGTTGCCGAAACACACAACAAAACCACGCTGAGATTCACGAGCGCGGTCAGCCTGCCACCATAACGCTCCAGCCAGCCAATCGTCCTGGTGTCTTCGCTCGTTCCCATATCCACTTTGCTACGCCGGCAAATAAATTGCTCTCAATGAATTCCACCCACCGAGGTGAATGAGAAAGGTACGCCCGCGCCAGCACGGCCGGGGGCGGAAATAAGAGATGGGACTCGCCCGTAACCTAGGCCGGCCATCAATTAGCGGAAGTCCATTCCGGACCCCCAACAGGCTGCCAGCCCAGTGGTCCGTTCACCCAGCACTGGGTGCAATATTGATCCCCGTACCAGGCGTTGGTGCATGAGATAGCTCTCAGCTTGCTGGGCGCAACGGCGGCGACGAAGATTGCGAGAGCAATTCCCAGGCGGCCCACGGAATAAATCAGACGGCTTTTCATCAAGTCTCTCCTTAAAAGGTTTGAGCTAGCGTACAGCACGGCACGTTTGTTTGTCAACTTATTTAAGTTCTTTTTACATCATTATTGTGTGGGATATTTTCTTACACTTTCACTGCAATTCTGAACGATGTTACCCGGCTTGGGGCACGTAAATGGGCGAACGTGATTGCACTCCGCTTTCGCTTTCAGGCTTAGCTATTCGCTGCCGGGCAAATGGGACTCGAGCTGTGCTGGTTTACGGGATTCTATCCGCGCAGCGGCCTGGTGAAGCGGTCCGCGCACCGCCGAACTGCACGCGCCAGTGTGGTCTCCCGACTTTGGTCGCTGGCGTTTACGCGGCGCTTTCCCGGCCGGGGCGCGGCGAAAAGTACCCCCAGTACCGCCGTTTTTCCGCCTCCATCCCCTGATTCTCAAGGTATAATCGAACACCTTTACTATGTCGAGAATTAAGTGCCGCATCGCTGGGGCTACGTCTGCCTCTATTTTCATTTTGTCGCTCGTCACGGCACTGCTGGCTCAGGACAACGTAAAACACCATCCCGGCTTCGGCAATGTCCCGCTCTACTTCGAGGAAAATCGCGGCCAGACAGACGCGCAGGCCCGCTACATCGCCCGCTCCACCAGTCTGGTTGGCTTCGTGACGCCAGACGGCTGGACGCTATCGCTCAACGGCCAGCCCATCTCGATGCACATCGCGGACGCCAACGCGAAGACCACATTTGTTCCCGAGGGTTCGGTCAAAGGCATCACTAATTACTACCTCGGTTCGCGCGCAGTCACAAACCTTCCACATTATTCCAGCGTCCGCGGCAAGAACATCCGTCCGGGAATCGACGTCATTTATCATGGCCGCGAGCGTGAGCTGGAGTACGATCTGGTGGTGCGTCCCGGCGCGGATGTGGACGCCCTGTGGCTTCGTTTTGACGGAAGCCGGCCGGTTCTGGCGGACAATGGCGACATCGTCCTGAAGACGGGCGCCGGGGAAGTACGCCAGCGCAAGCCGCGCGTCTGGCAAGACATCCATGGACGGCGAGCGGAAGTGGAATGCCGCTATGTGCTTGCGGAATCAGGCCGGGTTGGGTTCGTTTTGTCGAATTACGACCAATCGGCGGAGCTGATAGTCGACCCGGTCATCAGCTATTCAACATACTTGGGCGGTACCGCCCAGGAAAACCTCGGCGCCGTAGCCGTGGATGGCAGTGGCTACGCCTATGTAACAGGTTCCACCTCTTCCGCGGATTTTCCCGTGACGTCAGGAACCTTCCATGGCAACAGTGATGTGTTTGTCACCAAGTTCAATCCAAGCGGAACGGGCCTCGTTTATTCCACTTTCATCGGAGGAACCTCACAAGAGACAGGCCGCGGAATAGCGCTCGACAACGCCGGAAACGCTTATGTGACAGGAGATACTTTTTCAAGCAATTTTCCATTCACTGTGGGTCAGATCGGCCAGGGGCAGCACGCCTTCGCCCTAAAACTGGGCACGACCGGCAACATCGTGTACGCCACCGCATTAGCGGGAAACAGCTTCGAGACGGGGGCCGCGATCGCCGTGGATGCTTCTGGGTCGGCGTACGTCGCCGGTAGCACCAGTTCCCCAAATTTCCCGGTCACTCCGGGAAGTTACAAGACAACGTCATCGGGCGGGGGCGACGCCTTCGTCGCGAAGCTCACTTCCACCGGGCAGATTTCTTATGCCACTTACCTGGGTGGGAGCGCCATGGATTCCGCGGCCGCCATCGCCGTGGATACCGCGGGCAATGCTTTCGTTGGCGGCATCACGGCATCGGCGAATTTCCCGGCCACCACCGGCGCTTACGCTACTACATTCGCCGGGAACCAGGATGCATTCGTGGCTAAACTGAATCCGGCTGGTTCCGCGCTGGTCTACTCGACCTTTCTGGGAGGCTCCGCAACGGAGTCGCTTGGTGGACTTGCGTTGGACGCGGCAGGGAATTGTTATGTTGCCGGTGGCACACAGTCCGTAGACTTCCCAATCACGCCCGGCGCTTTTTCAACCAGCAAGCCCTCGCAATCTTTTTACAACTCCGGATTCGCCGCCAAGCTAAGTGCGACTGGAGCATCGCTTCTCTATTCAACATTCCTGGGCGGAAATAACAACGATTACGCGGTGGCAATCGCGGTCGATTCAAATGGTTCCGCTTATATCGCCGGATCCACGCAATCCAATAATTTCCCCACCACCCCCGGTGCGCTCAAGACAGTACCCACCACTTCTGGTTTTTTCTGTTGCGATTACGATATGTTTCTGGCCAGAGTAGCCGTCGACGGAACTGCCTTATCATACTCAACCCGGCTGGGAAGCAGCAACAACGAGACCGCCAACGCGCTGGCTTTGGACGGCGCCGGCGGCGTCTATATGCTTGGCATGTCTCAAGGCCTCACCTATCCGACCACCGCTGGAGCGTATCAAACGTCCAATCCAAACGGATCGGCGCAATTTGGTGCGCAATCGATCGTTATCAGTAAAGTTGATTTCAACGTTCCAACGCTGTGCAACCCCAGCGTCGCGCCGCAGTCTCAAAGTTTGCCTGGCCGCGGAGGCGCTATCTCCTTCAATCTGACTCTTTCCCCAGGTTGCCCGTGGGAAGCGGTGTCTAATACTTCCTCGCTCACGTTGAACGGCCCAAAATCCGGCGTTGTCTCGACGTCTCCGATTCCAATCACCGGAAATGTGGTCCAGAATCCGAACACGGGCTCAGGCCTCACTGAATTGGTTCAGATTGGTGTGGCCACGTTTACCGTAAATCAAGCCGCGGGTTCTTGCCAGGATCCCGTGATCAGTCCTCTCTCCGCGGCTTTTGATTCGAACGGAGGAATTCGCAATCTCAACTTGACGCTTCCTTCGCAGTGTGCCTGGATGGCGGTGCCGGCCGCTCCGTGGCTCAGTGTCTCGAACAATCCAAGTGGAACGGGGCCCGCGACGATCACGATCTTTGTGGGACTAAACAATTTTTCGGCGCGCTCCACCACACTGACCATTTCCGGAAAATCGATCCCCGTCACGCAGAGTGGCTCCACCTGCACCGCAACAGCGAATCTTGCGGTATCCAGCACCTCTTCTCAAGGAAGCGACGGAGTAGTTTCAATCGCGACCAATTCATCGGCGTGCATTTGGAATGCCTATGCTACGGTGCCCTGGATTCAATTGAATGCTTCCGCCGGCACCGGACAAGGCGCGGGGATAGTGCCGTTTATTTTGGCGCCGAATCCCGGGGCGTTCCCCCGAACCGGACAAATCCTGATCGCCGATGTCACGCTATCGGTCACGCAGGATGCCGGGCCTTCGGGCGTCACCAGTGGTTACTCGGTTTCACTCGTCGCGGGCGGAGGAAGCTCTTCGACACCGAATCTTGGCGACGGCGGGCCCGCTCTCGGCGCGTATCTCAGCAATCTGTCCGGGCTAGCCTTCGATCCCGTTACCAGTAACCTCTATATCGTCGATTCCAACACACGCATCCGCGTGGTGACGCCGGATGGCAACATCAATACCTTTGCCGGCGGCGGGTCCGGAACTGGCGAAAGCATTCCGGCAACCTCAGCCTTGCTCAGCAATGTGAACAATATCGCCGTGGACAGCTCATCGGCGGTTTATCTCAACGATTCTTTCCGGCGCGTTCGAATGATTAGCCAAGGCAGCATTGTTACGTTTGCAGGTAGCAGCTCCAGCGGCCTCAGCGGTGACGGCGGTCCTGCCACCGCTGCGAAACTATCAAGCCCACAAGGTATTGCGGCCGATGCAATGGGCAACGTATACATCAGCGACAATGGAAACCGCGTTCGCAAAGTTACTGCTGGAACCATCACTACTTTTGCCGGGGGCGGAAGCAACGGTTTAGGCGACAATGGACCCGCTACGTCCGCCGGTTTGAGCTCTCCCGTTGGTCTTGCGCTAGACAACGCCGCGAACCTGTTGATCGCCGATTCCGGAGACGCCCGGGTCAGAAAAGTCGCGCAAGGCAATATCGCCACTTTCGCCGGCGGCGGTAACAGTAACCCGGGGGAGGGCGGACCGGCAACTTCCACAGTGCTGTTCAATCCGGCGAATATTACTTTCGATCCTCTGGGCGACCTCTTTCTTGCAGAGAGCTTCGGCCGGATTCGCAAGGTCTCGGTTGACGGCACGATAAATACCGTCCTAAGCAACGATTATGTGACCGGCTTAGCCGCCGACAGATTGGGGAACGTATACTTTGGCGAGGTGTTCAACGGCTTAGTGAAAAAGCTGACGCCGCTACCGTCGTTCTGCTCCTATTCAATTAGCACTCCTTCTCAGATACCGCCAGCCGGTGGGTCTATTCAAATTTCCATTACCACGGCCGCCGGATGCCGCTGGGGAGCTTTGTTGGTTCCGGCATGGCTGACTCCGAACAGCGCAATCACGGGCATTGGGACTGGCACGATCGCTTTTACGGCTTCTACGAACTCTGGTACGCCGCGAAGTGCAATCCTCGCTATCGGGGGCATGCCGGTACAGGTTACGCAGTCTGGCGCCGCGCCATCCCTAAGCATTCTCAAAACCCACGTTGCGAACTTTTCTCCCGGGCAGCAAAATGCGGCCTATACGATAACGGTATCGAATGCGGCCGGGGGATCGCCCACGGCGGGGCTGGTCACGGTCACGGACACTCTTCCTTCGGGCCTGACCGCTGTGGGAATGTCAGGCTCCGGCTGGACATGTCAAACCACCAGTTGCACACGCAGCGACGTTCTAAACTCAGGCGCGAGTTACCCAACCATCACCATGACCGTGAATGTGGCGGCGAATGCAGCTTCTCCGCAAGTGAACCAAGTCAACGTATCGGGCGGCGGTTCAGCAACTGCTTCAGCGTCCGATTCCACCACGCTCACAATCTCGGCGTTCTCAGTAAACCGGCAAGTGCTGACCTTCTCCACCAGCACAAGCGGGACTACAACCAGTCCTCAAACCGTGACTGTAACTTTCAACGGTGGAGGCGGAGTGCCTTGGACCGCGACTTCCAACCAACCCACTATTATCGTTCTGCAGGGATTCGGTAACGGGAATGGATCTTTTCAGGTGTTGGGAAACCTGGGCCCCAGCGGCATCGTCACGGTAACCGCGCCTGGCGCGACAGGGTCTCCGAGGCAAATCCAAGTGAATATTTCCAACCCGGCGCCGGGTCCGCCTTTCGGCAGTTTCGATACACCGGCCGACAACACAACCGGCGTCGCAGGCGCTCTTCCCGTCACCGGTTGGGCGCTGGATGCGGTCGAGGTGTCGAAGGTGAACATCTGGCGTGAGCCTGTCGGCGCCGAACCAACCGGCGCTCTGGTCTTCATCGGCGATGCCGTCTTCGTCGAAGGCGCGCGTCCGGATGTCGAAGCGCTCAATCCCAACTTCCCGTTCAAATATCGCGCGGGCTGGGGCTATCAGATGCTCACCAATTTCCTGCCGCAAGGCAACGGCACTTTTAAGCTGCATGCCATCGCCCATAACAAGGCAGGCGTCTCCGCCGATCTGGGGACGAAAACCATCGTCGTCGATAACGCCAACTCTTCCAAACCGTTCGGCACCATCGACACCCCGGGACAAGGCGGCACGGCGTCCGGAAACGCATACCTCAACTTCGGATGGGCGCTGACTCAGAACCCCAACAAGATTCCATTCGATGGCTCGACTATTTCGGTGGTCGTTGACGGGCAGGTGGTTGGGCATCCCACTTACAATCAATTCCGTTCCGACATCGCGAGCCTGTTTCCCGGTTATATGAACAGTGGCGGCGCAGTGGGCTTCTACTACCTCGACACGACGAAATACACAAACGGCGTCCACGCCATTTCGTGGAACGTCTTCGACGGCGCGGGTCAGGGCGCGGGGATTGGCAGCCGGTATTTCAACGTGTTTAATAGCGGCGGCTCAAGCGCCGAACCGGAAGAACCAATCGAGGCGGTTACGAGCCATCCTGAAGAAGTGGAAATTGAAGAGCTGGGCCAAATCGAAATCCCGCTCGGCGCGGCCGGCGGCTACCAGTTAGTCAATGGCGAGCGCCGTCCGCTGCCCATCGGCTCGAGTCTACAGCGCGGAGTGTTTTACTGGCAGCCCGGTCCAGGCTTTCTGGGAGAACACAATCTCGTGTTTGAACAAAAAGACGGAGCGGAAGTCCAGGTCAGGGTAAGGATACGCGCGAAGAAATATCGCCAATGATAAAATAGGTGCATGGGCCCTCTCGCCAGCCTCGAGCAATGGGACGACTTCGTCCAGGAACGCTACCAACCCGACAAGAAGCAAGAGGAGTTCCGGCAATACGACGACGCCACCCCTCCGGCCGTCCGTGAATTCTATCGCCTGAATCATACGCAGCAGACCGTCGACTTTGTGCGCCGGAAAAAGCGGCAGTATCTGGCGAAGGATCGTGGGAAAATGAGCATCTGGGAGGCCCTCGAGTACCTGAACACGCTGGTGGATGAAAGCGATCCCGACACCGATCTTTCGCAAATCGAACACAACTTGCAAACGGCCGAGGCCATTCGCAAGGATGGTCATCCGCGTTGGTTCGTGCTCACCGGCTTCATTCACGATCTCGGAAAATTGCTGTGCCTTTACGGCGAGCCGCAGTGGGCCGTGGTGGGCGACACGTTTCCGGTGGGCTGCGCCTATTCCGATAAGATCGTCTTCCCGGAATTCTTTCGCGAGAATCCGGATTCGAAAGTTCCCGCGTATCGGACCAGGCTCGGCGTCTACTCGGAAGGCTGCGGACTTGATAGCGTGGATCTCTCGTGGGGGCACGACGAGTATCTGTATCACGTCGTGAAGGACTACCTGCCTGAGCCAGGGCTGAATATGATTCGCTATCACTCGTTCTATCCCGCGCATCGCGAAGGCGCGTACGGCTACCTGATGAACGATCGCGATCGGGAGATGTTCGAATGGGTGCGCCGCTTCAATCCGTACGATCTCTACTCGAAGGGCGCCGGCCGTCCGAAGCTCTCCGACTTGCGGCCTTACTATGACGGGCTCATCGCTGAATATTTCCCGGATAAAATTGCCTGGTAAGAATCCAATCGTCTGCTATCCTAGCCATCAGTGAACCGGAGCAATGTGGTCATTTTTGGGAGCCGCGGACAGCTCGGCGTGGAGCTGGTGCGCGTCTTCACGGAACGCGGCTATCTGGTGCAAGGTTTCGATCGCACCAAGGTGGATGTGAGCGACGCCAACGCGGTGGAGCGCACGCTGGCGCACGCCGATCCGGCAATCGTTTTGAATGCGACTGCTTACAATCAGGTGGACGTCGCCGAGAATGAGCCGCTGCCCGCCCTGGTCGCCAATGGACTGGCCGTGCGCAATCTGGCGATGGCCTGCCGCCAGCTCGACGCCCGGTTTGTTCACTTCTCCACCGACTACGTGTTCGACGGAACCGCGGGGCGCGCCTATACAGAGGAGGATCGCCCGCATCCGTTGGGAGCTTATGGCATCTCCAAGCTCGCGGGCGAACTGTACGCGCAGGCGTATCTCGACAACCCGCTCGTGATTCGAACGTCCGGCGTTTTCGGTCCCGGCGGATTGCGAACCAACCGCGGCAACTTCATTGAAGTGATGCTGCGGCTGGCGGCGAACAATCGTCCCATTCGCGTGGTGGAAGACCATGTGGCTTCACCCACCTACTCGCCGCTGCTGGCCGCCCGGACCGCGGACCTGGTGGAAGCGAAACAGCATGGGTTGTTTCACATCGGCGGTGGAGAAGCGATCTCCTGGTTCAAGTTCGCCGCGATGATTTTCCGCGTAGCGGGATTGAATCCCGAATTGCAGGCCACCAACGAGCGCGAGTATCGAACGGCGGCTCGCCGGCCCAAATCCTCGGCGCTGTCGAACGCCAAGATGGAAAGTGTGGGTATCGAACCCATGCCTCCGCTCGAAACTGCTATAAAGCTTTATTTAAAAGCCCGTGAAGAACATTTCAGCACGAAGTAGTGGCGCGGACACTTTGTCTGCGGCCTCGAGACTCGTCTCGAGGCTCTTTCCCGAGCATCGAGACACGTCTCGATGCGGCAGGCTGAGAGGCCGCGCCACAGACGCAAGCGTTTTTGCCTGAGACAACTAAGGTCTTTACCATCTGTTCAGACCCGGCCAGATGCCTTATTCTGACCTTGGAGCCGGGTTCGAAATGGCGTTTTCATGGCGAAAAACGGATGAGTTCTGTTCGATGTGGGCCGCGGCAAAACCTCGTCCCAGCCAGACGGTCACGGCCGTAGGCGAGTATCCTTCCGATCGGCGCCAGCCTTGGAAGACCGCGGAACCGGTTCTCACGAAGGTTCTGAAGGCGCAGGCCAGGCGGAACGAAAGGGCCTTGCGGGTATTGTCGACGGCACTAAAGCCGCAGACCTTTCCCAGACCTCCGATAGAATTGCTGCCTTCGACGGAAACTCGCTATCCGCGCTCTCTCACACACTGGCATCTGGTCCAAATCGAGGGCCAAGCTTGGCCGAGACCGGGCGCCTCCGCGATCTGGAACGTGGTTGTTCAAAGAAATGTTCGGACCCACTTTCCCGAGCACGATCTGCGCGCCCTGAAACCGCAGGTCTGGAGAAGAGGTCTGGATGCGCTCAAGCTTACGGGCCTGCAAGGCGCCGGTACGCGGAAACCCTCGCTCAGTCCCCAGCGGCCGGCCCACCATCCGGATGAATTGATGACTCCGAGCTGGCGCGAAGCGCGGATACAGGAGTCAGCGATCTCTCCGCGGATCCCGGCCGCCAATCTGACCAGGACCGATGCAGTCAGATGTTGGCTGCCCCAGGATGCTGCGCGCGGCTCTGTGGCCCCGCTCCGTCTGTTGGCGTCCAAGTGCGCGATTTCCGTGCCCGATCCCAAGCCTCTCAGATAATAGTACTTAATCGTCGAGCTAAATCAAATAATAAGCATCGCGATTAAGGTTCTGGGCATTTCCCGACGATAGACGCTATAGCGCCACGGTCAATCCCAGGCTGGGCTTGGCGTGGAAAGATGGAGGCGGTACGTGGAATTGAAAAGTGCAAGCCAGGAAAGCGAAGACTTAGCCGCTCGGACGGTTGAAGCCGGCACGCCCGTGAACGGAACTTCCAGCGAGCCTGTTACCGCGCTGGCGCGCGCTGTCCTGCTGCATATGAAGGGTGACCTGAAGGGCGCCCTCGGTGCCTTGGATTCGGCCGACCACAACGGAGCCACCGACCCGGAGATCCTGGCTGCCCGCGGTTATCTGCAGATGGATTTGGCGGACTACGAAGCGGCCGCGCGTAGCTATGCCCTGCTGCTGGACCATCAGGCCGGGGATGCAGAGGCGTGGTTTCAATGGGGATTTTGCTTGCAGAAACTTGGGCACTCGGCCCAGGCGCTGGAGAAATTTCAAGAAGCCGCGCGAGCGGGCTCGAATTGGATCGAAACACCGCTTGCTATTGGAATCTGCCAGCTCAACCTGAAAACCTATAACGAAGCGGTCGCATCCTTCGATGCTTGCCTCGCGCGGGACAGCAAGTATCAACCCGCCCTGTTCACCAAAGCAGTGGCGCTGCATCTAACGTGGAACTTCGAGGCGGCGGTAAAGGCGTACAATGCGGTTCTCGCTATCGACCCGCGCTGCGAAGAGACGCTGTTGAACATGATCAGCCTGGGGCTTCAACAGAAGAACTTCGAGCTGATTGAAACGCATTCGAAACGGCTGCTGGAAATCAAGCCGGACGTTCCGCAGGCGATCGAAGGGCTGGCTGTAGCAGCTTTCGCCCGAGGAGATTTCAACACCGCCGAGACGCACTATAGACGCCTCACGGATCTCATGCCGGACGAAGTGGAATTCTGGCTCAATCTGGGCATCGCAAGTCATCGGCAATCCAAGTATCACGATGCTATCTACGCGTTTTCCCGGGCACGCGAGCGTCGTCCGGATTCTACCTACGTTCAAACCTACTTGGGCTTCGCTTTCTGGCAAACCGGCGACCGGGAGGGCGCCAGGAAATGTTTTGAGACCGCGTTGCGGACTTCACCGGACCGCGACGATATTGCTCTCCATCTGTTGTCCGTGCTGGACGAGCAAAGCGAGGACGCGGAAGCTGAAAAGGTGTGCGCCCGTTTCCTCGAAACCAAGCCGGACCAACCCGAAATCTGGTTCCGTCTGGGGTATCTCAGGCTGATGCGGAATCAATTCGCGGAAGCCGCCGAGGCGTTTGAGCGCAGTGTGCAATTGAAGCCCAAATGGGTGGAGGCCGAATTGAACCTGGCTTTGGCGCTGCTCAACGACAAGCAGACGGAAAAGGCCGAAAAAATCCTGGAGTCCGTTCAAGCCCGGGAACCGAATAACGTGGAAGCCGCCAAGGGCCTGGCTGCCAGCGCGCTCGAGCGTCCGGACCGTGAACGCGCTTTGTCCCTGCACGAGCGGCTGCTCGAACTGGGCGCGGGAACCGCCGAGGTCTATTACAATTGCGGTTTGTTGGCGCAAAAATTGGACCGGAATGACAAGGCGGTCGGGTTCTATCGCAAGGCTTTGGAGCAACGCGCGGATTTCCCGGAGGCGTTGTTGAATTTGGGCCATCTGCTCAGCGCAGCGGGCCGGGAAGAGGAAGCTCGCGACTGCTGGGCGCCGGCGTTGGAGCTCAAACCAGACTTGGCGGCGGGGTACTTCCGAAGAAGATAAACCGCGGCAGGCCGGGAGGCCTGTCCCACATGGGACAGGCCTCCTCGACTGTCATTCCGCGACTGCTCCTACTTCCGACGAGGATGGGTTCGCTTCGCTGCTGCTTCAGCCAGTTCCGTTTCGGATTCCAGCGGCTCCCGCGCTTTCGTCTCGGCCTCGGTGCGAAGATTCCCGATTGCGTCGCCGTGGGAGTAGATCTCGTTCAGAAGATCGTTCAGCTCCCGATTCTGAAGTTCGATCACTTCCATGGTGACCTCAAACTTCACCTTCTTGCCCGTTTCGCCATCGACTACAGCATATCTTCCAGTCAGGTTTCTGGCGATCTGGGGAGCTCGCACGCGAGCGATCACGACATCGCCATCGAAGATAACCGCGAAGCGGTTGAGATCCAAGCGGCACAGCACGTCGTTCGGCCGGAACTCGGTTCCCAAACGCGTCGCGATCTGGCTCACCGCGTAGCCGATCTGCTCTTTGGTCAGCAGCTTCTGCGCGATCTGCTCCTTGCCGCACTCCAACACCACCAGGCAGAACGGACGGCATTTAGCGATCCAATAATCGAGCTGCTGTTCGAACCCCATGCGATTCGCCAGCCGCGTGACAGGATCGACAGTAACGAAATCCCGAATTTTGTCAAGGTTTTGCCGGGAGTAATTCAAATGATCCTGCAGTGCCACCGCGGAAGGCATCAGGCTCTGTTCAATCCGTTGCGCGCACGTCTTCAGCCCGCCGGACTGGTGCTTTAAGAGCCGGCGAATTTCCACCACGTCGTCCAAATCCACCGCGACATCAATACGGTCCGCCAGGCTTTGAAGACCGTTCACGAGCGATGACGCGTTCTCGGCGATAGCATCCACGACCGTTGTACCGGACGCGATGACCTTCTCCAGGGCCGGCGGAGCACATCGCACATACTGGGCGGTGATTTCGCTGAACTGCTTGATCTCGGCCTCGAGCGTGGACCGGCTCTCTTCCAGGGTCTTGGGCGTGAGATGAAAGCCCAGACGCATGGGGATTCGCTGCAGCCGCTTCTGATATGCGAGGCCAATGTCGGGACAGACTTCCGCCATGGACTCAGCGACCGCAAGAAGTGTCGATAGGTAAGCCTTGACTGCAGCTTGGGCGAGTTCATCAGCGCCGGCTGGGATGTATGGAATAGGTGTTTGCATGCAGAGACAGCTCTCACCAAGTATTCGGCGGGAAGGGCTTAATCCCCTATAGGGAGAAAGCCTGAGGAACGATTTGGGAACGACTCCCTTGGCGAGGGCTGCGGCAAAGCCTCAGCTTGTCAGCGGACAAGGTCAGCCGTTGAGGAGGCCTCTTGCCAACGGTCGCGGTTCTGATACGGGAAGAAACGGAGCCGCGCGCGTCAGCAAGCCGTGCGGGACACTCGCTAGCGGTCGGGCTTGCTGGCGAAGTAGCCTTTGCGGGTTTGGACTTTCCAGTCCTTATTCCCGGTCCGGATCTCGATGCGGCGGAAGGTTCCGTCTTTCACCTGATTGGTGGGTGTGTAGCCGATGGCGTACTGGCTCCGCAGCTCATTCTGAAGCTGCTCGAAAGCGTTTTGCAGTGTCATCTTGCGATCGACATGGAACACGTGGCCGCCTGTATCTTCCGACAGTTGACGAAGCGCCGAATCGCTTGTGCCGCCAAACACCATGCCGCCCTGCTGACTGTAAAATTGCCGATCGACATAGTAGAAGCCGTAGATAATCGCATCCGCTTTTTGCGCCGCTTCGATAGCCTGCTTGATGCTGTAAGTGCTGCCCTGATCCTCACCATCGGTAATCAGAACCAGCGCCTTCCTGCCCACCTGTCCCTTGAGTTGGTCCGCCGATGCCAGGACGACCGCATCGTACAGAATCGTTCCCTTGGGCTTGTAGACAGTCGGCACCGGACCGGGATGCAGGCCACCGACAGCCGAATTCACATGCAGGCCCTCCAGGCCCGCGCGCAGCAGCTTCGGAGAATTGGTGTAGTCCTGCAGCAGCTCCGCGTCCGCGCCGAAGCTGATCAGAAACGCCAGATCCTGTTTCCGTAAAACCTGGCCGAAAAATTGATAGGCCGCGTTCTTTTCGATCTCGATGAGGTTCATTTGGCTGCCGCTGACGTCGATCAGCAAGCCGATGGTGAGAGGTTGATCGGTCTCACGGCTAAAGTATTTGACCTCCTGTTGCTTGCCGTCCTCAAAAACGGTGAAGGCATCCTTTTCAAGATTGCCGACCAAGCCACTTTTTTTGTCCCGCACATTGAAGAGGACGTTTACAACATCGATATCCACTTTGATGGAGGGTGGAGCGGCGTCTTGTCCGAAAAGGACCGCGCAGGCAAGGGTCAAGGGGAGCAGTTTCATACGGCTTATATTAGTAGATGCACGGTTTCTCAATCCCGTTCCAATGCGCAAAGCAATCCTCCATCTAAAAAAGGCAGACCCGGTATTGCGTTCCCTGATCGACCGGGTGGGAGCGTACCGGATCGAATACCGCAATCCCGGCTTTGAAACGCTCGTAAGATCCATTGTCTACCAGCAGCTCAGCGGAAAAGTGGCGAGGGTCATTTTCGACCGGCTCGCGGCCGCGGTTCCCGGAGGCCAGTTGACGCCCGAGGCGATTTTGAAGCTGACGCCGGCGCGGATGCGGAAGGCCGGTCTTTCCAAGCAAAAGACGGCCTATATTCGGGACTTGTCACGCAAGACGAAGCGCGGCGCGCTCGATTTCTCGGTGTTGCCGGAGCTGACGGACGAAGAAGTGATCGCGATGCTCACGCAGGTGAAAGGGATCGGTGTCTGGACCGCGCACATGTTCCTGATGTTCGCGCTGGAACGGCCCAATGTTCTGCCGACCGGCGATTTAGGAATTCGAATGGCGATCCGGAATCAGTACGGGATGGACGAATTGCCGAACGCGAAGGAGATCGAAGAGCGGGCGGCGGGCTGGCATCCGTATTGTACGGTTGCCAGTTGGTATTTGTGGCGGAGCCTGGATTAACCTTTCAGAATTTCGCGGGCTGCGTTGTAACCGGGGGCGCCCATCACTCCGCCGCCTGGGTGCGTTCCCGATCCACACAAATATAAGCCGCGAATCGGTGTTTGATAACGCGCGCATCCGGCCACGGGGCGCATGACGAACATTTGATCCAGGCTCATCTCGCCGTGAAAGATATTGCCGCCGGTGAGTCCGAAACGGCGCTCCAGATCGAGCGGCGTCAGCACTTGCTTCTCGACGATCAGGGCTCGAAATCCGGGCGCGTATTCTTCGATCAGATCGAACACGCGGTAGGCGAATGGCTCGCGCAATTCATCCCAGGTGGCATCGCGCAAAGTGTACGGGGCATATTGCAGAAAGATGCCCATGATATGTTTTCCCGGTGGCGCGAGCGATGGGTCGTACATGGTGGGCACGGTCAGTTCGAGCAGCGGGGATTCGGAGGGACGGCCGTACTTGGCGTCGTCCCAGGCGCGCTCGACGTATTCGATGGACGGACAGATGTGCATCGTGGCGCGGTGCTGAGGCCCGTTGTCCCCGGGCAACGCGCGGAAATTCGGCAGGCCGTTCAAGGCAAGATTGATTTTGCACGAGGTGCCCTCGCTTCGATATTTGCGGATCGCGTCCAGGAAATCGGCTGGGAGTTCTGTAGGCTCGAGCAGATTCAGGAACGTCAAATGGGGGGTGAGGTTGCTGGCGACGATGCCGGCTTGGATCTCTTCCCCGCCCTGCAGCATTACACCCGTCGCGCGGTTGTTCTTGATTACGATCTTTTCTACTGGTGAGTTGATGCGAATTTCGACGCCGCGGCTGCGCGCCGAGTCGGCGATGGCGTTCGAGACTGCTCCCATTCCGCCGCGCACGAATCCCCATAATCCGCGATGTCCGCCGACGCTGCCCATAACGTGGTGCAGCAGGATATAGGCGGTGCCGGGCGATCGGGGTCCACCATTGGCGCCGATGACTCCGTCGGTGGCGAGCGTCACTTTGATTTCGTCAGATTCGAACCATTCGTCTAGAAAGTCGGCCGCGCTCTTGGTGAAGATCTTCACCAGTCCGACGATTTCCTTGCGGTTCAATTTGTGGACCTTGCCTAGTAGCTTGAGGTAGTCCACAAAATCGCCGACGCCGCGTGGGGGGAATTCTGGCGGAGTCGTGAGGAGCAGGCTTTCGACTACTTCCGAGAGGCGCTCGAGGTGGGCCTCGTAGTCCGGAAACACGCCGGCATCGTGCTTGGAGAACTTGGCGATTTCGGCCAGCGTCTTCGAGCGATCCTGCCACATGAAGAGATAGCGGTTGTCGGGGAACGGAGAGAAGAAGGCCGGATCTTTCGCATCGACTTGATAGCCGAAGCGCGGCAGATCGAGTTCGCGGATGATGCGTTCCTGGAGGAGGCTGGTTAGATATGAACCGGTGGAAACCCGATAGCCCGGCCAGATTTCCTCGGTGACCGCGCAGCCGCCTACTATTTCGCGTTTTTCCAGGACTAGGACTTTGCGGCCGGCGCGGGCCAGGTAGGCTGCGGTGACCAGGCCGTTGTGGCCGGCGCCTATTATGATTGCGTCGAATTTGTGCAAGTTTCGATTGTAGCGTGGGGGGAAAGCGGTGACAGGCACGGAGCCTGTCGGAAATAGATTAACGGATTTAGGCAAGTAGCCTAGCGTCTGGGCTGGAGATTCGTCTAAGAAAGAAGATGAAGAGATTTCGAGCTTGTACGCTGGATCAGCCGTTGCTGTTAGCCCCGTCGTTGCAGGATTG
>CATPCJ010000257.1 GCA_955652915.1 uncultured Bryobacteraceae bacterium | reverse complement strand
AGACTGCTCGGGCCGAGCGCAACCAGCAGATTGATCCCGGCGTACGCGAGCGCAATGCCGAGCGCGCCCCCCACAATTCCGAGCGTCACACTTTCGGATAACAGCTCGCGCGCCAGCTTGCCCCACCCTGCGCCCAGAGCTGCTCGAATTGCCAATTCCTGCTGCCTTCCTTCAGCCCGCACTAGAAATAAATTCGCGACATTCGCGCAAGCGATAAACAAAACGATTCCGACGGTGGCCATCAGCACCCATAGGACTTTACCGACGTCGCCTACTACATCCTCCTTAAAGAGGCGTACGTTGGGACCAATGCGAGCCTGTTGAAACATCTCCAGGCTGAATCCCGGTGGAAGCTTGAAGTGCGTAACCATCAAGGGAATCATGCGCCCGACATCCGCATTGGCTTGGGCGACGGTCGCGCCCGGCTTCAGCCGTGCAAGGCCCTGATAGCTGAAATTCCCGACGAAAACTTCCGCGCGCTTGAATCGTAGCGGAAGAATGACAGCGGGATGCTGATTCAGGAAACGGAAGCTCTGAGGCAGAACGCCGATGATATCTTTCGCCTTGCCATCCACGACAAGCCGTTTGCCGACCGCGTGCGGATCGCCGCCAAATTTGCGTTGCCAGTAGGCGTAGCTCAGCATCACGGTTTCCGGGCTGCCCGGCGAATCGTCTTTTTCCGTGAAGGCCCGGCCGACCACCGGTTGCACACGAAGAACCAGAAGGATGCCATACGTAACATTGATTGCATCCACCTGCTCCGGTTCGCCGATACCCGTGACAGTGTCGGAGTCGCCGTTCCAAACGCCGGATTCTTCGAAGACGCGATTCTCTTCGCGATACGTGAAGTAAGTGGAGGGCGATGCGTTCAGGTTTTTGAAGCCAAGACCCGGCGCAGTGTGCCACACGCCGACGATGCGGTCAGGGTCGGGATAAGGAAGCGGCTTGAGCAACACGCCATTGATCACGCTGAAAATGGCGCTGTTGGCGCCGATACCGACCGCCAATGTTAACAAGGTGACGGCGGTGAAGAGGGGCGCCCGCGTGAGCCGGCGGGCAACATGGCGTAGTTGCTCTGAAAAGGATCCCATGATGCGGTTACGAATCACGAAAGGGCTTTGTTCCTTCTTTCGAAGTCGCCTGCCCGTGGCGCGGCACTGGTCTGCGGCCTCGAGACTTATATCGAGGCTCTTTTCCCGGAGCATCGAGACGAGTCTCGATGCAGCAGACTAAAAGTCCGCGCCACGTCAGCACAGTAGAATCGAAGGATGCATATTCCGCGGACTCATGCCGCGCTGATTCTAGCCCTTCCGATGTTGGCGCAACCGCCTGTCGATTCTCTGTATGGGGGGATGCGTTGGCGGCAGATTGGCCCATTCCGCGCCGGACGGGTATCCGCGGTGGCGGGAGTTCCGGGCGATGCCGCGATCTATTACATGGGAACGCCGGGCGGCGGCGTCTGGAAGACCGTGGATGGCGGCGTGGTCTGGACTCCGATTTTCGATCGAGAACATGTTGCGTCTATCGGCGCGATTGCCGTGGCTCCCTCGAAGCCTGAAATTGTTTACGTGGGCACGGGCGACGTCAGCAACGTTGGCGGCGCAGTGAATCAGGGAAAAGGCGTTTATAAATCCTTGGACGCAGGAAAGACCTGGCAACATGCCGGATTAGCCGACACGCGGCACATTGGCGCAATGTGGGTGGACCCGCACAATCCGGACGTCGTGCTGGTAGCGGCGTTGGGGCACACGTTTTCTCCGAACACCGAGCGCGGAGTTTTCAAGACCAGCGACGGCGGTAAGACCTGGCGCAAGGTGCTCTACAAGGACGATGTCACTGGCGCGATCGATATCGATTTTGCGCGGGACAATCCCAAGATCGGCTTTGCTGCATTGTGGGGGCACTACGTGAAGCCCGGAAATGCGCGAGCCATGCTCGACAACATGAGCGGCGCTGGGATTTATAAAACTACGGACGGCGGTGAGACGTGGACAGCGGTTTCATCACCCACATTGCCAACCGTACGCGTGGGCCGGATCGGCGTTGCTGTCGCGCCGGATGGACAGAAAGTGTTTGCGATCGTCGCCGCCGATCGAGACGGCAACGGGCTGTATCGCTCCGCCGATGGCGGGACCACGTGGGAGCGCAGCACCAAGGATCCTCGCATTCAAGGGAATGGTTATTTCAGCAGGGTATTCCTGGACCCGAAAAATCCAAATATTGTGTTCGTAGCGCAGACATCGCTGTACCGGTCGGATGATGGCGGACGCACCTTCGTCTCTTACAAAGGCGCGCCGGGCGGAGACGACAATCATGCGCTATGGATCGATCCCACCAATTCAGACCGCATGATCCTGGCCAGCGATCAAGGCGCAACCATCAGCATGGACCGCGGCAAGACGTGGAGCTCGTGGTACAACCAGCCGACCGGGCAGATTTATCATCTGTCCACGGACAATCGTTTTCCATATTGGGTCTATGGCACGCAGCAGGATAGTGGGTCGGTGGCGACGCTGAGCCGCGGCGATTACGGACAGATCACCTTCATGGATTGGGATCCAATCGGTGGGTATGAATTCGGCTATATCATTGCCGATCCGCTGAATCCAAATCTGGTTTATGCAGGCGGACCTGGCCGCGGCCTGGTGCGTATCGATCGCACCAGCAGGCAGGTTGCTAACATTTCACCGAATGTGAGCCGCGATGGCGACTACCGCATGGCCATGAATCCTCCTCTTGCATTTTCTCCGCAGGATTCGCGCGTGCTTTACGAAGGCACGCAGTTCTTGCTGGAGACTCGCGACGGCGGAATTCATTGGAAGGCGATCAGCCCCGATTTGACGAGGCGGCCTGGAAGCGAGGCGCGCAACGAACAGTTGAAGGAACAGGTGGCCAAGGACGCGGAGGAAAAGAAGCCGCAAAAGAAGGAAGTGGAGGAGACGGTGAATCCTCCGGACCGCACTGCGGTCAACACATTTTCATCATCGCCGGTTGCGGCAGGCGAGATCTGGGCTGGTACCACGAATGGTCTGATTCAGTTGACCAAAGATAATGGCGGAACATGGCAAAATGTGACTCCGCCGGATCTGTCGCAGTATGCGCTTATCAGCATGCTGGAAGCGTCGCACTTCGATGCCGCGGTTGCGTATGCGGCTGTCGACCGTCATGAAGAGAACGATTTCGGGCCGCACATCTATCGAACTCGCGATTCCGGAAAGACGTGGCAGGAAATCAAGGCCGGTATCCCGGATGGAAATTTTGTGCGGGTGGTGCGGGAAGATCCGGCGCGCAAAGGGCTGTTGTATGCGGGTACGGAAACGGCGGCATATGTTTCATTCGACGATGGCGACCATTGGAATCCGCTGCAACTCAATATGCCTACGACGTCGGTTCGAGATCTGGTGGTACATGGCAGCGATTTAGTGGCAGCCACTTACGGGCGCGCGTTTTGGATCCTGGACGATTTGGCGCCGCTACGCCAGCTCAAGAGCCATGTCCAGAATGCGCCAACCTTTCTGTATAGGCCGGACAAAGCTCTCCGTGTGCGTTTGAATTTGAATGAAGACACGCCGATACCGCCCGAAATGCCGGCTGGGGAGAATCCGCCGAACGGCGCGTTGATCGATTACTTTCTCCAGGCGGCGTCATCGGCAGACATTACGCTGGCGATCTACGATGCCTCGGGCCAATTAGTGCGTCAATATTCCAGCAAGCCGGAGCCGGTATCGGCCGAGCCTCCACCGAACGTACCCGATTATTGGCTGGCGCGTCCCCGGCCATTGTCGAAAGACGCTGGTATGCACCGATTCGCGTGGGACCTGCACTATTCCGCTCCGGCGGTGTTACAGCATGAGTATCCGATCTCGGCGCTCTACGAAAACACACCGGGGCTGCCTTTGGGAGCGCTGGCGCTTCCTGGAAAATACGAAGTACGGCTCACGGTGAATGGGGAAACATTCAAACAGCCGTTAGAGGTTGGGATGGACCCACGCGTGGACGTGTCCGCGACCGCACTGGCGCAAGAGTTCGAGATGGAGAGGAAGGTCATCGATCTGGTAGCAGCGAGCTACGAGTTTCATCAGCAAGCCGGGAAGTTGCGTGAAAAGTTGGCCGATGCGCAAAGGAAACTTGAAAAGCAGCCGGAAGCAAGCGCCACCGTGACTGCGCTCAAGGACTTCGATCAAAAAGCCATCAAGCTACAGGGAGTGGGAGGTGGTGGAGGTGGTCCGCGGGGAGGCGTCAAACCGAAACCAACGTTTGCTCTGCTGAATCGCGAACTGGCTTCACTTGCGACCACGGTGGACGGACAAGATGCGGCACCGACTCCTGCCATGCAAACGGCCTTCACCGACTATTGCCGCGACCTGGCGGCGACCGTGAAGGGCTGGAATGACCTCATTCAAGGCGTTCTGGCTGGATTGAACGATCAGCTTCGTAAGCAGAGCATGACTCCTCCGGCCACTTCGGCTCTGGCGGTTCCGGCGGCCTGCAGGTGAGCCAAACCGGTGTTGCGGCTCGACGGAAAATTTCACGGCGTTTGATTCCATTTCTATTCCTGCTTTACGTCACAGCGTTCATCGATCGCGTGAACGTCAGCTTCGCTGGCCTGGACATGACTCGCGAGCTGCATTTTTCCAACGAAGTGTTTGGCTTCGGCGCGGGCATATTCTTCTTTGGATATTGCCTGCTGGAAATTCCCGGCGCGATGCTGGCGCAAGCCTGGAGCGCCCGGAAATGGATCGCCACCATCATGATCGGATGGGGAACGTTAGCGGCCCTCACTGGTCTGATTCACAGCGCGAGAGAGTTCAATGTGATTCGCTTCCTGCTGGGTTTAGCCGAGGGCGGTTTCTTTCCAGCGGTGGTGGTGTATCTCACGCATTGGTTCCGTCAGGAAGATCGCGCGAAAGCCGTGGCCATGTTCATGGCGGCCATACCTGTTTCGAACGCCATCGGAGCGCCCATCGCGGGTCTGCTGCTGCGCATCCACTGGCTGGGCTTGTCGGGATGGCGATGGCTGCTGATCCTGGAAGGCATTCCGGCATTCATCGGCGGGATCGCCACGCTCTTTTATCTAACGGACTGGCCCAAGGACGCGCACTGGCTTGCGCCCGAAGAGCGTGAGTGGATCACCGGCGAGCTGAATCGGGAATCGGCGGAAAAGCACACAGCAGGCCGGCACATGAAAATTTTGGAGACTCTCCGGCAGCCGCTGGTGCTGGTTCTGGCGCTGTCCTATTTCCTGCTCAACACCAGCGGCTACGGCCTGAACATCTGGCTGCCGAAAATGGTTCAGAAATTTCCGGGGATTACAACGTTTCAGGTCAGCCTGGTATCGGCCATTCCTTATCTATGCGCGATTCCCGCGATGCTGCTGGTTGGCTGGCATTCCGACCGGACCAGTGAGCGGAAGTGGCACGCGGCGCTCTCGGCGATTGCGGCGGGTATCGGACTGGGGTTGAGCCAATGGGCGGGTGGAAATCCAGCGCTGGTGGTGGCGAGTTTCGCGATCGCGGGAATGGGAGTGATGAGCTATTACCCGCCATACTGGGCGCTGCCGACGCGCCTGTTGAGCGATCGCTCGGCTGCGGCCAGCTTTGGATTTGTGAACCTGATTGCCAATCTTGGTGGATTTGCCGGTCCTTATATGGTGGGTTTTCTGACGGATCGCACCGGCACTTACGTCGCCGGTGTACTGTTGCTGGTTTCAACGGCCGTGTTGTCGGGACTGGTCTTGATGCCGTTGCGCGATCGGTAGAAAGCACCCCACAAAAATATTGGCCGCTGATGAACACGGATTAACGCGGATTTCAACGAATTTTTAGCCTTTTGAAATAATAAGCAGGGTACGTCATCGTGACGATTGGGCGGGGCGACAGGGTGACCGATCCACGCTCCTCGTTCTTATAGATGTACGCGACTACGCTCACCAGTTCCCAACCCTGTTCGGTGGTGTTCTCTATGTCGCGCTGTTCTACTTGTTGATATTGCGCGGGCGCAACCTCGCGCGGAAGTAAGGCCTTGAACTCGTACGGAGGGTACACGGGCGTCCGTTCGCGCTGCGCCATCAAGAGCACAATGGCGGCGGCGCCTAACGCAAGAAGGACAATGATTCGTCTCATTGAGAGCTTTGACGTGGGCGATCCCTTGAGCGTGCAGTGGCATCATCAGTTAATGGATCATCGTGAAGCAGGGCGCTACTTGGAAGGCAACGCCTTGGCGTGGACTTTACTTTCCCGCCAAGGATGGGATGTCTATCGCGATGCGGTGAACCTGCCTGCATTCATCGAACCGTTACAGGACGTCGCCGGTAAAAAGGATTGGACGCCGGTTGTGGGGAAGGCCACAATACCAGGCGTTTCGCCGCGCGCGGGGCGCATTTGACCGCGATCGATATCGCGCCATCGTTGGTCCGCTATGCCGCTCAAGCGGAAACGGGCGAGCCCCTCGGTATCCGATATTCCGTTGCGAGCGCATTGGAATTGCCGTTCGCCGCCTGTCAATTCGATTTCGCAGCGGCCGTGATGAGTCTCATGGACATGCCGGATCATAAGTGCGCTCCAAGTGAAATTCATCGCGTGCTTCGACGCGAAGGTTTCCTTCAGTTTTCGATAGCTCATCCCTGCTTCTTCCCACCGCACCGGCGACTTGTGCGTGACGCAAACCGGGACGCTTACGCGCTGGAAGTCGGGCGGTACTTCGACCCCATCGACGGAATTTGAAGTGCCTCGCTTTCAGCGGACGCTGTCGGAGGGGTTGAACGCGGTGATCGAGGTTGGATTTTCGATTGAACGGGTAGGCGAGCCAAGTGTCGATGCTGGACCGCGATACGAGTTCCGGCTCTGGCCGATAACCGGATTGCCGCCTATTTCTGGTATGCGCGATGCCGAAAACCCTGACGCCCCTACGCATCTTTCCGACACGGCCTGCGCGTTTTTGCCGGACTTATTTTCTCAGTAACCTGAGGTCCCGGCTAAGGCGAATCCCTTAGGAGTTTCTAACGTTTGCGGGTTGGAACGAACTCGTGGACCTCGGGTTCCGAAGCGCTGCACATCGCCAGGAAATGCTCGGGGATGAACTTCCGGCCGCTCCATCGCGACGGCCGATCCAGCCGGATTCTGGCAAACCAACCCAGAATCGGATCTTCCTCACAGGATTGGACAACACCATACATATCATGATCTTTGGCGCAGAACGAGATCGCTGAACCAAGCTGCAAGATGTTGTCAAATAGCAACAGTTCGGCCGATCCCGCTGAGATGTCTTCGAGGTTGGCGGTGGTTTGGTGGACGTTCCCCGTCCGGTCCTCATAGAGGACATTTACCAGCTCCGAGCAAAGGTAACGGGGATTGTCGGTTAGGTGCGGCATAGGCACTTACTACTGCAAGTACTAGGCCAAAAAACTAGGGCCAAAAACTAAGCCTTGGATACGGTGAATCTCGACCAGTCCCGTACCTGGCCAGGCCGCCGGTCCGATCCCTGGCCGGCCAGCATCCACCCGGGATATTCCGGCGTCAGGCGGCTGACTTCGTCCAGTTGTTTTAGATCCTCGGCATCCAGTTTCAACTCTACCGATCCGAGATTGTCCTTCAATTGATTCGCGTTTTTCGCCCCGATGATCACGGACGTCACCGAAGGTTGGTGCAGCAGCCAACTAAGCGCCACCTGGGCGACGGTCGCGCTGCGCCGTTTGGCGACGGCTTGCATCGCGTCAATGATGTCGTACGCTTTTTCCAGATTCACAGGCGGGAAGCTGAATTTGCTGCGCCGGGCTTCGTTGTCGGAAGCTCCATCGCGCGTGAACTTACCGGAAAGAAAGCCCCCGGCCAGTGGACTCCATACCAGCAAGCCCATTT
>CATPCJ010000256.1 GCA_955652915.1 uncultured Bryobacteraceae bacterium | reverse complement strand
CTCTGGGCCCCTCGGTCTTATCGCTCATCCGCAGTATGGTTTCAAAGGGGTCGTTGAAGCGACCGAATGGCTTTCTCGGAACATCACAGCCGGCAGTCGCGTGATGGTGCCAGCAATCGAAGCGCGAACTCTTGCGCGCAAGAAAATCGTTGGCCTCCGGAGGCTGGATGCATTCGTTAATGCCACGCCAGATCGCTACCTCCCGCTGTCGGACGAAGCACTACGTTTGGCGGCTGATCTATGGGCGGAGTCGAGGCAGATGGGTAGGCTAACCGCTCATCCCCAAGCCCTCGACATCGATGTCATCATTGCTGCGCAAGCCCTCTCTGCCGGTATTGCTCCTTCCGATCTCGTAATCGCCACTACGAATCCGAAACATCTTTCGCAGTTCGTCAATGCCAAGCACTGGAGCGAAATCGTTGCCTGAGAGAACCTGCCGCCCGGCGCTGGTAGGATGGTCGAGGTACTTATGAACATACAAGGCAAAGTTGCATTGGTTACTGGCGGGGCATCCGGATTGGGGGCGGCCACTGCCAGGATTATCGTGGGCGCCGGGGGGCGCGCGATGATTTTGGATTTGAACGAAGCGGCCGGTCAAGCGCTGGTGAAGGAGCTGGGGGATGCCGCACGATTTGTGCGCGCCGACGTTAGCGATCCGGGTGAAGTGGAACAGGCGGTGAAGGCTGCTACCGAAGCTTTCGGGGCGCTGCACATTTGCATGAATTGCGCGGGCATCGGCGATCGGCAGAGAATCATCGGCAAAGAAGGGCCGGCCGATCTGGGGCGCTTTACCAAGGTCATTCGGGTGAACTTGATTGGAACGTTCAACGTCGCGCGTCTGGCGGCGTGGGCGATTTCGAAAAACGAACCCAATGCGGACGGCGAGCGGGGCGTCATTATTAATACGGCCTCAGTGGCGGCGTTCGATGGGCAGATCGGGCAGGCGGCTTACTCGGCGTCCAAGGGAGGCATCGTAGCTCTCACACTGACTCTGGCGCGCGACTTGTCGGGTTTGGGGATTCGAGTGATGACGATTGCGCCGGGTTTGTTCGATACTCCACTGCTGGCGGCGTTGCCGGAGGACGTGAAGGCATCGTTGGGTGCGATGGTTCCATTCCCCAAGCGGCTTGGTAAGCCGGACGAGTACGCGATGCTGGCAAAATCGATCATCGAGAATCCGATGCTTAACGGTGAGGTCATCCGTTTGGACGGCGCGATCCGCATGGCGCCGAAGTAAGCTACTTACGCTCTGGTCAGCGCTTCTTCTTTGACAGGGACGGCTCTGTGTCGCGGCAGGATGGTGATGGCCAGCGCTCCGACCAATGACACCGCCAACACGGCACTCATCGCAGTAGTGTAGTTCCCGAACTGTTCGCGAAGTACGGAGACGAAGTAAGGGAACCACGTTTGTCCGATCGTATTGACCGGCAGAATAATCGCCATCGCGCGCGCCAACGAATTTACTCCAAACTGCTCGGCTGCCATCAGCGGGATCAGCATGTAGTCCGCGCCCATTCCGAATCCGAATAAGACCGCGAAGGCGTAAAGGTACATTTCATTGGCGGGGCGCACTACCAACAAGATTGGGATGGTCGCGGTCACCAGAAAATAGGTGGCCGTCATCACCCATTTTTTCGAAAAGCGATCCGCCAAGCCGCCAATGAGCAGGCGTCCGCCAATACTCGACCACAGAATCAACACGGAAGCCGTGCGCCACGCTGCGTCGACCATTGGACCCTTGTCGAAGCCCTGATCGAGGAATACGAACTTCATGTGAAAATTGACGGCCCCGATGGCGCCGATGGAGCAAAAGCTTCCGATCAGGAGCAGCCAAAACGACCCGCTGTTCAGCAATTGCCGGAAGGTGAGAGATTGGATTTTCGATTCGGCCGGCGGCTGGGGATCGCCATCGGGATTCTGGCCGATTTCGGAAGGCCGATCCTTCACTATGAACAGCACCAACGGCCACGCCAACAAAATCAAGCCCGCCAGCACCATTAGAGCGGTGCGATAGCCGAATTTTTCGGTGAGCGGTTTCACCAGGAACGAACCGACCGAGCCCATCAAACCGACGCCGACGTAAACGATCCCCATGGCCTTTCCGCGATTTCGCCGGAACCAATGCGAGACGATCAACTGATGCGGAATCGGACCTGAAAGAATGTAGCCGACGGTGTAGATAAACCAGAACCCCTAATAAATAAAAAAAAAACCGCCCATGTTAGCGAATCCCACAAAAGCGATGATGGTCAGAACGGTCCCGGCCAGGATCAGCTTGCGAGGACTGAAGCGGTGGATGACCATCGGACCGAACCAGATGGTGAGCGCGGCGGCCAGGGGGAATCCAAGTGTGATGTTGGAACGCGACCAGCCAAAGTCACGCTGGAAATAATCGTAGAAGAATCCGATGTTGTAATACGGAATGCCTACGGAGAGGCCGAAGGTGAAGAAGGCCGCAAGAGCGATCCACCAGCCGAAGAACTTGCGCTGCATAGGATACATTGTGGCACGAGCGTTTGGTTTGGTGGATCTATAGCTTTCGGAGGTGGAATCCGCCGTCTACATCGATTACTTGGCCTGTCGAATAGTCCAACAAACCATCGGCAATTGCGCGGACGGTTCGTGCGACGTCCTCCGGCTCGCCCATGCGGCGCTGCGGCAGGAGGCCGTCCGCGATTTTTTCGTCATACGCCTTTTCCACCGCGGCGATCATGTCGGTGCGGATTATGCCCGGGCGGATCTCGAAAACCTGAATATTTTCGGCCGCCAAGCGGGTGGCGTATAGCGCCACGCTCATGCTGAGTCCGGCTTTCGAGATGCAGTACTCGGCGCGATTGGTGGAGGCGGTGTAGCTTGAAATCGAGGTGATGAAGACGATCCGGCCGCGACGTTGTTCCACCATCCAGCGCGCGATTTGCTGCGTCAGAAAATGTGGGCCCTTGAGATTGGTGCCGAGCAGTTCATCGTAGCCGGCTTCGGTTGCGTCCAGCATGTCGCGGCGCTCGCGCGGTGCGATGCCCGCGTTGTTGACCAGCAAATCCAAGCGCTCGTAACGCGATTTGAGGTGCGTCACCAGGGTGTCGCGATCCGTGGCGGAACCGATATCGCTCTGAATCGTCTCAGCGCCGGTTTCAGCGGCCAGAGACTCCGCGGCCTGATGATTCCCGCGGTATGTCGCGACTACGGTGTGAGTTTTCGCTAGCTCGATAGCGATGGCGCGGCCGATGCCCCGGCTGGCGCCAGTCACCAATGCGACCGGTTTATCGTGCCGCGGCAAGCTCGGCTTCAATGGCCTTGGCCACGTCTTCGAAAGAGAAAGTTTCGATGAACGGGCGCCCGTTTACCAGAACGGTTGGAGTCCTGGCTATGCCGCGCGCCACGCCCTCCCGATAATCCTCTTCCACTAGGCCGGCTAGGCGGGCATCGCCCAAGGCATCCACGGCTTGGGCGCGATCCGCCCCGTTATCCTTTGCAAATCGGGAAAGGCGTTCGTTAAAATTCGCGGCTGTGATTTCGCTCAGGTGGGCTAGCGCGTACCTGCGATAAGCGAGGCCGAGACCCGGCTGAGTCTCTTCGAAAAATCGCGCGGCAATCGCAGCCTGGCGGGCCCAGGCGTGTTTTGAAAGCGGAAAATCGCGATGCTCGAACCGCACA
The DNA here is from genome assembly GCA_955652915.1 of uncultured Bryobacteraceae bacterium. GTDB lineage: Bacteria > Acidobacteriota > Terriglobia > Bryobacterales > Bryobacteraceae > Palsa-89. The sequence continues at coordinate 25,332 of CATPCJ010000256.1, read as the reverse complement.
GTCGATGAGTAGCGCGGTAGAAGTTTCTCGTCGAGCATGGCGCGGAAGCCGGCGCAGTCCGGACACTGAAGATCTTCGTACACGATCACGCGCACCGGGCTCCGCGCCGAACCTTCTACCAAATGCATATCCGTAGCGCATGCCGCCACTGACGCCAGTGCCATCGCCCAGGCCAGGCGCATCATATATTAGCGGGCTGCTGCAGGGTAAACGTCAAGCGAGTCTCGGATGGAATCCGGACCCGTTGACCCTTGGTCATCAACTCCACACCACCGCCAACCGCCGCGCCGGAACCAGCGCCGATGGCCGCACCCTTGCCGCCGCCGGCGATTCCGCCGATAATGGCTCCCAACGCCGCCGTGCCGCCGACCACTTTGGCCGTGCGCGCGCCGCGCGAGCCGCTGGCTTGCGAAACATCGCCGGTCGAAATGTCGACCATGCGGCCGTTCACCATCACTTGCATCAACGCCAGGGTAAGGATGGTCCTGCCCGCGAACTTCCCGGATTCCTTGTCTTCCACAAGTTTCGCGACGGCGTCCGCACCACGCGGAATAACGGTCTGCCCATCCAGCAACAGGGGCTCATCGATGCTGGCGCGGAAGGTCTGGCCAAGCCTGGTCTGTTCGGAATCCACGCCGTCAATCATCCGAACCGTAAGGGGCGTGCCCGCTGGAATCTGCATCGAGGCCAGTCGCGCTGGACCTGGAGGCTCTCTGAACCCGCCCTCTCTTCGATCACGATCGTCGGGAGGAGCATTTAGCCGCTGTCCGCCGCCACCGAATTGAAGGTTGCTCACCTCGTCGACGGAGAAGGACTCCACCCGATCGCCGACGGCCATTTTGACGTGACGCGCGTCGCCTCCGAGATATTCGCCGCGAACTACCTGACCGCTGTGAAGCGTCAGGACATCCGCGGAGCAAAAACTGGCAATCGCAAGAAAAGCTACGGTGACACGAAGCAACATATCATCTCCTAGGTCTAAGTTTATCAAAGTGAAACAAGGGAGTGAGAGTCACCTGATTCACCGCTCTCCAGTGGCTCAACCATGTAATGTGACGGCGGTGATTGAGGTGACTGTCACCCGTTGTTTCACTTCCTTTTCACTCTATCCAATAGAGACGTCGCGAAGGTCCTGCCGCGTTCCAAAGCATCTTCATAAGCCTGCCGGCGCTCCGCACGCGTGTAGGCGCGGCCCAGCCGATAGTAGCGCTCCAGCGACATTCCCGCCACTCGGGTTCCAGCGTAAGCGATCGCGGCTTTTGGCAAGAGACCGCCACCCATGGGAATTTTGCCCACCAGCTCACGCGCCAGCGCGCGCCATCCAAACGCGCCGGCGACGATGGTAGCGATCTCGCCCTTCTGTTCGCGATAACCCACCGTTCGATCGCTGGCGGCCGCTAAAAGAAACGCCATGCGGACCTGGTTGGCGGTTAAGACCGCCGTGTCGGACGCAAATTCTCCGATGGCCCAGGGCAGGGAAATAAATGGAATGATATCGGGGATGGCCGTGGCCAAGGAGAAGAGCGCGTTTTCCCGGGCCACTTTTTTTACGATGCGCTTGGAAACTTCTTCTCGAAACGGATGAACGTGCAGCGCCAGCGGAATCGCCAGATCGGGGCGATGCGACAGCACGTCGCCAATGGTTCGTTGAGGATCATCGGGCGTAAAAGCGAAAACCGTACGCGTCGGAGAGGGGAGGCTTTCAGGAGAATCTTCGAAGTAAATCTCCAGGTCATGACTCTCGGACGGCGAAACCCCTTCGGAAGCGCGATGGATTATGTGCCGGAGCTCGGCGCGCTTGCCGTCCGAAAGGTGTGGCGGCGAAAAAAAATCCTCCATCCGCCGGTAAGCGTCATGGTTGTTGGCGTAAAGGAAAAGGCGCATGGGCCGTTCCGTATGGCGGCGAATCTCATTCGGGTCGAGATTCCCTAGTGCGTCTTTTATATGTTGGAAAATTTTTACAGACATGGCGAGTCAGGAGCGGAACATTACTTTCAGCCCCCAATGCCATTCTAAGCTGAGACCCACCCTCTCGATTTCGATGGCCGGCGAAAGGTACCGGAGAACGCACTCGTTGGAAGGATGATAATCCAGCGCGGGAGAAATCAATAACAGCCGCGGAGCATCGCCGCGCAGCTCGATGCCGGGGAAGTAGCCGTTCGCGCTAAACTCGCGCCGCTCCAGGTGCCACTTCACGCGCAGCCAATAATCCAGGGCTTGCAAAGGCAGATGGATGTCTTCGGAAGCCTTCAGTTCCAGCACCGTCAGTCTGCCATGACGGTCCACCGCCAACAAATCCAGAACGCCGCGATCCGTCGCCGCGAAGGCCGGAACCTGCCCGTAGATGGGCGCCGCCAGCAGCCGCGCGTCCACCTGCTCAATTTGATTCCGGACTTGCGATTCGATCCACGCTTCCGGATTTCTCAGATACAGAGGATGCTGCCGGCCGGGGGCATCGGGCGAACGCAGACGGGCCAATTCCGAGGCGAGTTGCAATAGCTCGTGCGCATTCGAAGAACGAATTGCACGGCGAGACTGGAGGCCGGCGAGAATTGCTCCTTCGTTGGTCCGCGCGAATTCCAAGCCGTACACGCGGAGGCTCAACTCACCGTCGGAGCGATCGATTGTTTCCACGCCGGGGATACGAAGGACGGGTTCAAGCACGCCATCCAGTTCGGACGGCAGCCTTCGCCGGCAAGGTTCGAGGCGCGTGTCCAGGTTGCCGTAATCGCGCAGGTCGATGCCCTCTTCCAGGCCTTCCTCGTTGTAAACGAACGCCTGGTATTGCGCTACTTTCGGATCGAGAAAAAGCAAGCGCAGACACGTGGTCTTTTCGCGGTCAACCGGGAGATAGAGGATCAATCCATGAACGACGAGGCCGGGTTCGCGCAGGCGCACGTAGTCCAGCCAGATTAAACCGAAGGTGAGTACGCCGTCGCTGTGAAATGCGTCCGGGCCGGCTCCAATCGCTGCCCAGGCAGAAGAACCTTGCCGCAGCAAGGCGCGTGGATATGCGGGAGAGAGACTGTGCTCCAGGTCGGCCTCGGTGGTGAGCTCGACGATTTTGGAGGCGGGAAACTGGCGGCGTAGAAAGCGCCGGAATAGTTCACGGAATTCCAGCCGTCCGCTGCGCAGGGTTACGTTCTGATTCTTTGCGGCGCGTAAGTCGATTAGCGACAGCGTGCCGGTTCGCTTGCCGAAACGCTCGATGCGCAGGACCAGTTTCCCGCGCGTTTGCCGCTCGATGGCGGTGACCCGCCGGGCTAGGTTGCGGTGATCGTCCCAGGCCTGCAAGGTCAGAATTTCATTGCGAGTTTCCAGGACAAGATTGTTGGACGCGATGGCAAGCGACTCTTCGCCGGGTTCGCACAAAGCGGGCTCGCGGCAGGTCGCGATGAAGCGCTCGATGGTATTGCGAAGATCGCTCGCCAACAATTACGAATCCCCTCTAAAAAATCGTGGCGCGGGCACTCGTGTCCGAGTACCTCGAGACTTGTCTCGAGGCTCTTTCCCCCGCGGAGCATCGAGACGAGTCTCGATGCGGCAGCCTAAGAGGCCGCGCCACGTCATACTAAGTGAAGTGATCTAATGATTCCAAAAATCTCAAGACCGTGCTGAAACAGAATTTAGAGCAGGTGGAAACCAGGATCGCCGATGCGGCTGCGCGTGCCGGGCGCAAGCGCGAGGACATCCTGCTGCTGGCGGTGACAAAGAAATTTCCCGCAACTGTGATGCGAGAGGCTTACGAAGCCGGTCTACGGGACTTCGGCGAAAACTACGTTCAGGAATTCGAGGTGAAGCGTCGCGAACTCAACGGCTGCACCGGCGCGCGGTTTCACCTCATCGGGCATTTGCAGTCCAACAAATCAAAAAAAGCAGCCGAGATTTTTCACGTCATCCACACCATCGACATCGCGAAGCTGGCGCGCCGGCTTAATGATGAACTTGACGCTCCGGCTTCTTTGGACGTCATGATCGAGGTGAAGCTGTCGGCCGAGGATGCCAAAGCGGGCGTGTCACCGGAAGATCTGCCGGCACTGGTGGAAGAGGTTGGGGCCTACCCGCGTTTGCGGCTGCTGGGATTGATGACGATGCCGCCCTGGTCCGACGATGCCGAACCTTCCCGCCCGTACTTCACGCGGCTGCGCGCACTGGCGGAGGCTCATGGCTTGAAACATCTCTCCATGGGAATGTCGCACGATCTGGAAGTAGCGATTCAGGAGGGCGCGACCATCGTGCGTGTTGGCACGGCCTTGTTCGGTCCGCGAAAAAAGGATTGAAGGCGGGCTTTTTTTCACCGCTTCCACCGGCCCGCACGGGCGTGGCCGATTATTCCGCTGCATTGCTGCGCGCTCTTTCGCGACTGGGCGAAGTCACAGTGGATGCGGCGGATGCCGACGTCAACCTCTATCACCTAGGCAACAACCATTTGCATCGTGAAATTTATGGGCGCGCGCTCAAAACGCCAGGCGTGATTGTGTTGCACGATGCGGTGCTGCACCACTTCTTCCTAGGAACCCTGAGCGAATCCGCGTATCTCGCCGAGTTCATCTACAACTACGGCGCTTGGAATGAAGACCTGGCAAGGGACCTGTGGAAGCGCCGGGCTGTTTCCGGAACGGATCCGATTTACTTTCGATTTCCGATGATCCAGCGCGTGGTGGAGCGCTCGATGGCGGTCATCGTGCATAATCCGGGCGCCGCCGCGATTGTCAAGAAACATGTGGCAGGTGCGATCATCCACGAGATTCCCCACCTTCTTGAACCTCCGCCATTTCCGCCCGGCTACGAAGTTATCCGACTGCGCAAGGAGCTCGGAATCGGGCCCCAGACATTTTTGTTCGGTGTTTTCGGTCACCTGCGTGAATCGAAACGTCTGACCACGGTGCTGCGCGCATTCCATCGCGCGCGGACGGCGGCGGATATCGCGCTACTGGTGGCCGGCGAATTTGCGTCGTCCGATCTGGCCCGCTCTCTCGAACCCATGCTGCACGCCAGCGGCATTCCGCGGGCCGGCTATGTTCCGGAATCCGATTTCTGGCGGCATGCCGCCGCCGTTGACGCGTGCATCAACCTGCGCTATCCCACCGCGGGAGAAACTTCCGGTATCGCGATGCGGCTGATGGGCCTGGGCAAGCCGGTCATCTTGAGCGCGGGCTACGAAACTGCTCGCTTTTCGGATTCCGAGTGTTTGCGCGTGGACGCCGGCCCGGCCGAAGAAGAAATGCTGGCCGAGTACATGATCTGGCTGGCGCGCTTTCCGGGCGACGGACGGGCGATAGGCGAACGCGCCGCGGCGCACATCCGAAAATTTCACGATCCAAGCAAGGTGGCCAGTTTATACTGGGAAGCGCTGTTATCATTAACATAGCTTTTGTGCGCTTATGCGCACCGCGTTCACACCCATTGGAACGCCCGGGGATTAAAATATCGTGGTGAAGTTTGCCCCACCTTTGTTGCTGTGCGCCGCATTCCTGTGCGCGGGCGCGACACCTACGCCCGTGGATAAGCTGCTTCACGTCCGCGTTTCCATGCGCGACGGGGTGCGCCTGGATACCAACATTTTTCACCCAGCCGGGACGGCAAAGTGTCCCGTAATTCTGGTTCGCACGCCCTACGGAAAAGGCGCCGCCCTGCCATCCGGCTACGGCCCCTTCCTGGATCATGGCTACGCCGTAGTGATACAGGACGTCCGTGGACGCTACGATTCCCAAGGGATATTCGACCCGTTGAACCAGGAAGGTCCGGACGGTTACGATACGCTCAACTGGATCGGCGGCCAGCCGTGGTCCGACGGAAAAGTGGGCATGATGGGCGGCTCCTACCTCGGCATCGCGCAATGGCGGGTGGCGCTGTTGAACAATCCACATTTAAAAGCAATCTTCCCAGTCGTGTCCGGTTATGACGATTATTTCGATCGCTTTTATTCCACCGGTGGCGCGGCCAAGTTGGGACACCGTCTACTGTGGCTCTCGCTGAACCTGGCGCTTCCAGGGGTTCCCCGGCCAAAATTTTCGGATTTCATCGACCATCTTCCATTGCGCACGGCGGATCGCGCCGCCACGCATCAGACGCTGCCGTTTTTCCAGGCAGTTCTAGATCATCCGGCTTACGATGCATTCTGGAAAGCTTTGAGCGTGCGCGAAAAGATCGACCGGGTGCGCGTGCCCGTATTTTCCGTCGCCGGATGGTACGACAATTACGTTGAGAGCGACCTGGAAGCATTCGCGGCGTTGCATAAGGCGGGCAAGCCCGACCTGAAGCATCGCATCATCGTCGGGCCGTGGCCGCACAACATGTCGATTGCTTTTCCCGGGATCGACTTCGGCGACGATTCCAGCGCTCCTATCCGCTCCTATCAGATCGAGTGGTTCGATCATTGGCTGAAGGGAACGCCGGAAGACACCAAACGATCTTCGGGGGAAGTGTGGCACACCACGCGCGGCGCGGTGGATGAATCCCCGGTGCACATATTCGTGATGGGCGCGAACCGTTGGCGGGATGAGCAGGAATGGCCCCTGGCGCGCACGCAGTATGAGCAGTTGTATCTGGCGAGCAAAGGCCACGCGAATTCTTTAACCGGCGATGGGGCGCTGTCGTGGACGCTGGAGAAAAAATCCAAGCCAGACGAGTTTGCTTACGACCCGCGCTATCCGGTCCCGACCATGGGCGGCGCGGTGTGCTGCGACCCGAAGATCTTCCCGTGGGGGCCTATGGACCAGCGTCCGGTGGAGAAGCGCAACGACGTGCTGGTGTACACCAGCCGGCCGATGAAGCGCGAACTGGAAGTGACCGGGTCGATCAAGGTAGTGCTGTACGCATCCACGTCCGCGCAGGACACCGATTTCACGGCTAAGATCGTGGATGTTTTCCCGAACGGTGAGGCCCGCAATCTGACGGACGGAATCCTGCGCGTGCGCTATCGCCGAGGTCTCGACAAAGTCGAACTGGCTCAACCGGGCGAAATTTATCCACTGACGATTGACGCCGGCGTGACAAGCAACGTGTTCCTGCCGGGTCATAAAATCAGGGTGGAGATTTCAAGCAGCAATTTCCCGCGCTTCGACCGGAACCAAAACACGGGCCGCGCGATCGCGGATGAGACCGTTCTGAAGACGGCGCAACAATCGGTGTATCACGGACGTACATACCCGTCGCATGTGCTGCTGCCGGTAATCCCGGAGCGCGCGGCGGCGAGATTGACTTCGACGCCCGGCGCGCGGTATGTTGCGAACAGGATTCCGCACGCAGCAGGAATGGCGCGGTAGCCAAGTGGTAAGGCAGAGGTCTGCAAAACCTTTATTCACCGGTTCGACTCCGGTCCGCGCCTCCAACCCAACTTTATCACTAGTCTCGGTTCATTGACGGCGTTAGTAGAAGGCCGTTGGCCGGGTGGGCGGCATTCGGATTTCGCTGGCAAGACAACCACAACTACACAGGAACCAGTCGGGCGCGTTGGTCAGCGGCGCCAGGTGGTTATTCCCCGCGATATCTTTGACAAACTCAACATGCACGAGGGTGATTTCGTGGCCTTGCCCAGAAGCACGGCGGCGTACTGGTGAAGCCCAAGCGCGTGGTTGACGCTGACGATACCCTAACCCCCGAGTAAGCGAGGATCGTCCACCGCGGCGAGGCGCAGCTCAAGCGCGGAGATTCAAAACCGTGGCGTGCCGTCAAGCATGCGCTGGTGCGTTGAACTGTCCCGCGTGGCTCAAAAGCAGCTTTCCAAGTTCCCGCGCGACGTCCGGAGCGCCTTGAACACGCGATCAATGAATTCGAACAGAAAGACGAATCCCAGTGGAGCAACATAAAAGCGCTGCGGGGGACAGAGTGGAAGGGTCGTTACCGTAAGACAGTTGGGCCGTACCGCATCATCTTCAGGAAGTTTCATGATCGCGCAGTCTTGGAAATCCCGGCTATCCTGATCAAGTCGAAAGATACCTACCGCTGACGCGCGCAGCCCGAAAGCTTCCCATGCGTTTCAAGAAAAGTAGGGACAGGGAAGGAGTACACGAAGACCAGCTCAACCATATTGAATCTCATCTCCTCTTGGATGGTCCGTTCCGTTTCCGGCCTGAGTCTCGATCGTTAAGCTGTTAACGTCTCTTGGATACAGGACGGGCCCGCACACGTCGAATGCCGCTGGGCGCACTCGATCAGGTGCAGGTTCCCGATTGTATTAAGGAAAGATCACTCGTGAAACCAATTCCGCCCGGCGTCGTCTCTGTGATTGGTTGATATATTAGGAGGATGGCAATGAAGAAAATGTTGATTTGGGCTCCGGCTCTTTGCGTAGTGTGGACACTTCAGGCGGAGGATGCTCCCAAGCGGGCTCAACGCGATGACGCCGCGGTTCCGCTGGTCCAGAGCCAGAAGTCCGGTGTCGCCCAGGCCGCGGCCGTGGGAGATCGTTCGGCGGCGGGGAGTGGAGAAATCGTTGCAACCAATTTCACGGTCCAGGCGGGAACTTGCGTAAAGGCAGATAGCGTCCTGGACTACATCACGTCCAGCAACGTGTCCATTTCCTTGCTGTCCAACAATGGGCAGGATATGACAGCCACCCGCATCATTCCTTTCTTTGCGGTGGACACCAACGCCTTTTACGTCGCCGCTGGAAACATCATCCGTGTTTCGGATTTTTACTATATCGACGGCGGCAGCGCCGTGGTGCCCGTCCATGGCCGATTCCTGCGCATTCGGATCTGCAACGACGCGGGCTTCGATATCTCGTACGCGCAGCTCACGGCGCGCGCCTCGGCCAATTAGCGATAACGCGGCCAGAAAATCTTTCCGCTCCACTTAGCTGAAACGCTTCCAGCGATAACAGCACTATAGGTCGAACGGAGAAAAAACATGGCCAACTATAGATTTCAAGGTACCCTTTGCGGATACCTTTGCGATGAGTGTTCCGAGCCCCTCTTCAATGTAAAAGTAAGGCTCTACCGGGTCGACCGCCAGGCGATCACGGAAACCGAATTGGTGCAGCGCGCCGTGGCGCAACCGAAAGACACGCTGGTGCTGCTGAGCCAGGAAGCTGTCGACGCGAAGCAGTCAAGGCTCATCGCGGAGGTGGATACCAACGAAAGGGGAGGCTTCTCCTTCCAGTTGGGCGACCGCCAAAAGTACGCCGGCGAGGCCTTTGAAATCGACGTGTATTGCGGCACGGTCCCTCATCGGAAGCCGACGCCCAAGGCTCCGGTTCCACGACAATTCTCCATCACCACGCTACAGCCGCAGTGGCGTAACACCGAAGGCGGGTTCCTGGGCGGTTTCGATTACTGCATCCCCTACCGGTTCTGGTGCAACTTCCGCCAGCTCTACGGAGCCTGGGTCATCTGTGGAGACGTAGACATTTGCAAGACGGACGCACCGCTGGGCGGCGTCCGCGTCTTTGCATACGATGTCCAATTCATTCAGGATGCGCCGCTCGGCAGCGCGGTGACCGATGGCTTCGGAAAATTCCGCATCGATTACGCTACCGCGGACTTCGAGAAATCCATTTGCCCTACTCTGGAATACGAATGGTTCGGCAGCGGACCGGACGTATACTTCCGCATCGAGACTCTGAGCGGCACACCGATTCTGGTGGAGCCACGGTCCCGCGCGCATTCCAGCGACCGGGATGCCGGCCCATGCCTCTGCGTGGAGCTATGCGTGGACCAAGTGCCGGATATTCCCCCGGTTGATTTGAGCGCATTCACCAATTTGGGCGTTTACCGGTTTGCCTCCGACATCGACAGCGCTCCGCTTGGGACTGGATTGACGCTAGGGGATGGCCGCGCGTTCTACAGCGATGTGCGGCTCAACGGAGTTCTGGCGAAGCACTTGAACGGACAGCCGCTCGAATACATGTTCGAAGTGAAAAACCTGTCCGCAGGCGCATACACGCAAGTGCCCCAAGCTCAGATCGCGACCACCAAGATTGGCGTGCTGGAAAAATACGCACCCGCGTTCGTAGGAGATCCGAATCCGGTTAAGACTTTCGACTACGAGGTGAACGGCACCGCGTCGCCGACAGTGTTCGTCACCTCGTTCACCGCCGACGGATGGATCAGAGTCCCACAAGAGAATAATGTCTTCGGCGCCGCCGGTAACTTTGTCGCCAACGGCGATATGATCAGGCTGATTACCTCGTCTTTGGCGGCCTTCCCGCCGGACGATGTTACCGGGCTTTTGGCGGGCCAGAATGCCACTGGGCTTGGGCCGCTGGTACAGAACAAACACTTCGCCATCCGCATGTGGGTTCGCGAGGCCGGAAACGTGGCCACTCAAGTCGTGGCCGGCGAATGTCAGAACGTGGCCATTAACAACACTCTGTACAACAATGAGAGCCATCATCCGTCATGGGCAGGCTTTGTACGCAATGGAGAGCTGGCGGTGTATTTGGTCGACATCGCCGAGCTCATCGGGGCGGGTTGCAAGGAACTCACCAACTCGTTGACAGTCCTGTTCAGCGCGGTGCATCCCACGCTAGGCGCGGTAAGCATCGGCATGCAGGGTCCGGGCGGACCCTATACCTTCACCCTGCCCGCCGCCGTCGCCGGACAGCGGTTTGGTACGGCCACGAACGGCTTTACGTTCACCGATCTGACCGATTGCGCCTACCTGGTAACGCTGAGCGTACAGGTGCTACTGACGACGGGAGATGCGGTACCAGACAACCAGATCGATCAGATCGCATTCTGCAAACACTCGCATCTCATATAGTGGTGACCCGATTTCACGCACTCGAAGGCGGTAGGTTCGATGCTTACCGCCTTGAAGCTATGACCCTTCGGCTAGAACATTCCAAGCAGTGAAGGCCATTTACCGATACGAGTGCCAGGTGCCCCACCGATCGTAGTAGCCGTTGCCTCGATTGTTATTGCGATAGAACTCGTTTTCGCGGTAGTAGCCGTTGTTGTATCTATTGTTGCCATAGGCGTTTGATCTGGCGCCTGCCCGTAACTCGCGGAGGTGCTCTACATCGTCCTGTAAGACCGCACCTTGCTCATCCGTCAACCGGCCGCTATTCGCGACACTTTGCAACCGGCCTATCGCCTCGTCCAACTCGTGCCGATCAAACTCGCCTTGCGCATACGAACGATCGAAAGCCCGAAGATCCTCGCGGGCTTGCGCCAGGACTAGCCGCTGGCTGCGCGTCAGATATCCGGTATTTATCAACTGGTCCAGGTCGGCGCGGACTTGGTCAGCCGCACTAGCGACCGGACGCTCCCGCGAGTAATCTTCGCGGTCTGGATATACCTGGGCCTGACCCGCTACCGCCAGCCACAACAGGCTCGATCCAATGATTGCGTTTCTAACTAACCTGACCATTTCAGTTCCCTCCTGTCCCGTGCGACGTTGGCAAAACCGATGTCGAGTACCGCCCGTTAGGGCGATTTAATATGAAGAAACTTAATATCAAGCGCTCCGCGGAGCGATGCAGGAATCATACGATCTCCTAGTGGAAGCGAGCGCGGTATTCAACCCGCTTCGGGCGAGGAGTTCTCCGCATAAATCCGGGGATTGAATTACCGACCGGTCGGTCAAATAATCCTTGACACCGCGCGCGAGTGGAAATATACTTCCCCAAAGGTGTGGTCTTCGCCCCGAGATAATCCACATCACGGGTGATTAATCGCGTATTGAACTAAAAAGGAGCCAATGTGAGCTACCGTACTCTGTTGTGTACCGCTGTGCTTATTTTTTCGGCGGGGATCGCTTCCGCACAATCGACAACTACAGGGACGTTGAGTGGGATCGTTACCGATCCGACCGACTCCGTGATTCCCGGCGCCAAGATCACGGCCACCAACGCCCAGATGGGCAATGCCTTCGTGGCCATTACGGACGATCGCGGCGCCTATCGCATCCCTCTGCTGCCGCCCGGCGTGTATGAGATCAACGTGGAGAAGTCCGGCTTCGGCGGTCAAGCCCGGAAGAATGTCACTCTGACTGTCGGCGAGGCTGAGGTGGTGGATTTCAGACTGGCGGTCGGCGTGAGCACGCAGATCGTGGAAGTGCAGGGTGAAGCGCCGATGGTTGAAACCGAGCGCACCCAGCAATCCACTACTCTCAATGAAGTGACGGTGCGCAACCTGCCGATCAACCGCCGGGATTATTTGGCCTTCTCGCTGCTCGCACCCGGCGTGACGGACTCCAAGGCTTTGGCTGACTCGAACAGTTTTCGAGTGAAGCAGACGCCCGACAGCGGCCTCTCGTTTTACGGCTCGAACGGGCGTGGGAACAACGTCAGCGTGGATGGCGGCGAGTCCAACGATGCGGGCGGCGGCGTGCGCCCGACGGTCAGCCAGGAGGCGGTACAGGAATTTCAGATTAACCGCACCAATTATTCGGCCGAGCACGGCGAAGCGCGGGGCGGCGTGATCGACATCGTCACCAGGAGCGGAAGCAACGCCCTGCACGGCTCGCTGTTCGGGTTTTTCCGGCACCGTAGCTTGGACGCCACCGATCCGTTCTCTTTGACGCTCACGCCGGATAATCAAATTGTCCGCGTGAAACCGGATTCGCAACGCCAGCAGTTTGGCGGGACGCTGGGCGGGCCGATTTCCAAGGACCGCACCTTCTATTTTGTATCGTACGAGCAGCTTCGCCGGCGGGAGTCGAGTGCGGTTCCGGTACTGACGTCGCTGTCGATCTTCCAGCCCACCGCGGCGCAAGAGGCGATCCTGTCCACGCTTCCGGCGGCCTCGGCCGCGCAGCTTCGCGCAGCGCTTACCAGTCCGCCGGCCACGGTGGAAATGTTCAAGCGCAATAGCGGCATATTCCCTTTCCAGAGCGATCAATACCAAGGGTTGACACGTCTCGATCATCGCGTCAACGACAAGAATCAGCTCAACTTCCGGTACAACATTACTAATCTCCAGGAAACCAATCAAAACATCGGCGCACTGGTGGGGGTCACGCGCGGGTATGTCACGTCTTATTTCGACAGCACGGGGCTCGCGAACTGGACGCATACGTTCTCACCCCGGCTGATCAACGAAGCGCGCGCGCAGTTCAATTATTACGACGCATTTACCGGAAGCAACGATCCCTTTGGTCCGGCGCTGGAGATCGCCGGTTTCGGCTTTTTCAATCGGGATCGTTTTTTGCCGAACGAGACCATATCGAAGCGCGAGGATTTAAGCGATTCGATCACCTGGGTGAAGGGATCGCACACTGTGAAGACGGGCATGGAGGTCTTGGTCCGCTACAACCATGCCGATTCCAAGACGTTCTTCAGCGGACGCTTCACGTTTGGAACGCTGCCCGGCTCCCTGGTGAGCCCCGCGCTGGCCACCACCTCCGTCAACGCCTTGCAAGCTTTCAATCTGGGCCTGGCGCAATCGTATCAGCAGGGCTTCGGCGATCCGGTGGTCCGAGCGACTTACCCGCTGTACGCCACTTACATACAGGACACCTGGCGGGTGAAGCCGAATATCACTTTGAATTTGGGTTTGCGTTACGAGATCGACCATCGCAAGTCGCCGCTTCCAACCGACAAGCGAGAGTTTGGGCCGCGCCTCGGCTTCGCCTGGGACCCGTTCAAGGACAAGAAAACCAGCATCCGCGGCGGATACGGGATGTTCTATTCGACTGTGGATTACCAGATCGATTATGTAGTGAACGCGCTAAACGAGATCAACGGGTTCCGGCAGATCGCGCAGGTGCTGACCACTTTGAACGCGGCGAATCCGCTGGCGGCGAACGGGCCGATCAACATCTTCACCACGCTCCGCAATCAGGGAATTATCGGCATTCCGACCCCGCAGCGTCCCATCCTGGCGTCCGACCTGGCGCAGTTCGGCATTAACGTCAGCCAGACCGGGCCGCGGCCGCCGCTCACGGTGCTGTTCAACGCGGACCCGAATTACAAGAACCCGTATGCCCATCAGGCGAGCTTGGGCATCGACCGGGAGTTCGCGCAGGGCCTGACCGCTTCACTCAGCTACGTCTATGTGCGCGGCGTGCATCTGACGACCTCGCTGGATCACAACCTGCTGGCGCCGACGGTGAATCCGATCATAGGCATTCCTTACTGGGGTGTCACACCGGACAACCCGACGGGGACGAAATATTTCGCGGAGCCTTTATTGTTCCAGCGGGACGTTTACGAGTCCGGGGCGAACTCCTGGTACCACGGCATGATTCTCGAACTCAACAAGCGTTTTTCGAAGAACGTCACGTTCGCCTTCAACTACACGTTCAGCAAGGCCATGGACGAGACGCTGGATTTCAACAGCGATTTCCAGCCGAATAGCCAGATCTGCCGGAGTTGCGAGAAGGCGCTTTCATCGTTCGACCAGCGGCACAAGGTGGTAGCTTATGCGATCCTGCAAACGCCGCACGCCGGCGGCGGATCGAGCGCGCTGGGGAAAGTTTTCGGGGATTTCCTGTTTACGCCCATCTATCGTTACAACAGCCCGCGCCCGTTTAACGTTCTGGCCGGCGGCGAGTTGAACGGCGATCGGCACAACACCACGGATCGGCCGTACTTTGCCGGGCGGAACATCGGGATCGGACCCGAGTTCTGGACGTTTGACGCGCGGTTGTCGCGCCGTTTCGCGATCAAGGAACGTAGCAGCGTGGAATTCATGTTCGAGGCGTTCAATCTGTTCAACCATCTGAATTTCGCGAGCGTGAACAACACCATTTCGTGCGTGCCGGTGGCGATATCGGCGGCCGGGGCGGTAAGCGGCGGGCTGCAGGGGACGGCGGGTAGCTGTTACATCAACGACGTGGTGCAGCGCTACGGCGGATTGAGCGGTCAAGGCAGGTATGGACCCAGCCAGCCGTTCGGCTTCACTTCCGCGTTCGATCCACGGCGGATTCAGTTGGGCGTGCGGTTCAGCTTCTAACTCATTTCGGAGCGCAAGGTTTTCGACCGAGTGTTTCGCAGATTCGGCTAGGGAAATTTGGGCGAGTAATTCGCCTTTGCAGAGCCGCCGGAGAAGTCTCGCCATGAGTGGCGAGACGGCACGCAAGAGAGCGTGCGCCACTTTCTTCAGCGACTTTATTGTCGCAACAAAACCGGTAGTGTTTTCAGATCGGACGCTCGCGGTAACGTCGTGCGATCTTTTATTCCTGGCACAGGGAAGTCATGGGGTCGATGCGAATCGCGCGGCGGGCCGGGATCCAGCAGGCAAGTAAGGCGATCGCCAGCATCATGAGGAAGACGACGGCGTAGGTGAGCGGGTCCGTTGGTTGGACGCCGTAGAGAATCTGTCCCAGCAGGCGTCCGAGGGCTAGCGCGGCTCCCAGGCCAAGAACGGTACCGGATCCGATCAGGATAACGGCGTGTCGCGCGATCATCCCGAGCACTTGACCCTGGCTGGCGCCGATGGCCATGCGGATTCCGATTTCACGGGAGCGCCGGGAGACCGCGTAGGCCATCACGCCGTAGATTCCAGTAGCCGCGAGAATGGCCGCGAGCACGCCGAAAGCGCCGAGAGCGGAAGCCGCAAGCCGCGCGGGAAACAGCGGAAGATCGAGCATATCGACCATGGAGCCGGTGGCGTAGAGCGCGACGTTAGGATCGAGTTCGCGGACGGCGGCGCGGATCGTGCGAACGGCCTCGCTCGAGCTGAGCGGAGTACGCGCCACCACGGAAACGTTGGCGCTGTAAAATGCTTCGAGCGGCGTCCAGTACGCGGACTGGCGATTTTCGGTAAGCGAAAAATACTTGCCATCCTCGGCGAGTCCGACGATCTGGAACGGCTTGCCGTCGGGCCCGGTGGCGAAACGCTTGCCGATGGGTTCCTCGCCGGGCAGCAGCTTATCGGCGAAAGCTTTGTTGACGATGGCGACGCGGGGAGCGTCCTGCTTGTCGCGAATGTCGAACTCGCGCCCGCTCAGCAGGCGGGTCTTCATGGTCTTGAAGTACTCGGGCGTGACCGAATAGCTATAAGCGATGGGCGCGTCGGCGGATTTGGGTTTCGGCTTGCCTTCAATGTAGACGCTGGATGACGAACTGTTGAGGGAAAGAGGCAGGATGTCGATCACCGCGGCCGACTCGATCCCCGGAATGGCACGCACTTTTTCAAGCAGCCGGCGGTGGAACTCGCGGCCTTGCGGCTCCTTGTAACCCTGGATATTCAGATCGTAGGAAACCGTAACCGCGCCCTTGGGATTGTAACCGATGGGCGCGTCGAATGCTTTCTGCAGGCTCTTGATCACGAGCACGGAGCAGACCAGCAGCAGCGCGGAGAGCGCGACCTGCGTGGCGACCATGTAGTCGCGCAGGCGCCAGTGGCGGAGCTTTTCGGACGCGGCTTCGTTCTTCAGCGCCGGGACGAGGTCGGTTTTCGTGGACTGCCAGGCAGGCAGCAACCCGAACAGCAGGGTGGCGCACAGCGACACGAAGAAGGCAAATAGAAACACGCGGTAGTCGGCCGTAACATTGACGAGAATGGGAATGTCCACTGGCGGACGCCAGCCGGCGAGGGCGCTCGTAATCCAGCGGGCGAGCAATGCGCCGCCGGCGCCACCGATGAGGGCGACGACCATGCTCTCGGTGAGAAGTTGACGGACAAGACGTCCGCGCGCGGCGCCCAGGGCGAGACGGATGGCCGTTTCTTTGCGGCGGTCCGCGGCGCGGGCGAGCAGCATACTCGCGAGATTTGTACAGGCAACGAGTAGCACCAGGCTCGAGACGCCGAAAAGCGCGGTGGCGAATCCAATGACCGGTCCGCGGATGTAACTGCCGGCTAGTCCGGAAGGCGTGAGAACGACCTTCATCCCGCCATCTTCCTTCGGATACTCTTCGGCGAGCTGGCGCGCGATGCTATTGATGCCGGCCTCGGCCTGAGCCATGCTGACGCCGGGCTTCAGGCGGCCGCCGATGAAGGTGTTGCTGTTCCCGCGCGAGTCCAGATAGCCCGCGCCGCCTTCGAGTTCCTTCTGCATCATCATCGGAAAGAAGACTTCGGGATCGAAAAAGAGCTCAGTGCCAAAGAAGTCGCGCGGCATAACGCCCAAGATGGTGAAGTCTCTGCCGTTGATTTTGACGACGCGGCCGATGGCGCTCCTCTCGGCGCCGAAGCGCTTCTGCCAGCAGGCGTAGCTGAGAATAACGAGAGGGTGTCCGCCGCGCTTCACATCGTCGTCCGGCTTTAAGGCGCGTCCGGCGATTGCGCTTACGCCGAGGACGTCGAAGTAATTGCCGGTAACCAGATAGCCCCAAATGCGCTGGCTGGCGCCGGGCAGGCCAAGGCTCGCGGGCAGGATTCGATAGCCCATCAAGCCAGAGAGCACCGAGTTGCGGTCACGGATATCGCGGTAGTTCGGAAAGCTGAGGGACGGGAAGGTGTTGCCGCCGAGCGTCTCGTTAAGGGTGACGATCTGCGACGGGTTGGCGACGGGGAGCGGGCGAAGAAGGATGGCGTTAATAGCGCTGAAGATCGCCGTGTTCGCGCCGATTCCGAGGGCGAGCGTAAGGATGGCGACGGCAGTAAAGCCGGGACTCTGGCGAAGGCGCCGAAGCGCGAGGCGGAGGTCAAGCAGTAAGCGGTCCATAGTAGGCTTGTCATGAGAAACGAAGGGCCGCGCCAAAAGGTTCCAAGTCAAGTAAGGACAGTTTTCCCGGGCCCGTTCCTCGCTGACCGCCGTCATCGCTTTCGCCTGGAGCTAGCAGCATTCCGCATCCGGCACGAACATTCTTAGGTAGCTGTGCCTGGCCATCTGATTGTGCCCGCCAAGCTTGAGTAAGTTCCTCCATACCGGCGAGCCCCTGCGCTGGGCCGGCGAATCGAGATCACCGCGCTGGCGAAGTAGATGATGGTTTTATGGGATGGCGCCTACACCGTTTTGGCCCTTGCGCACTGGTCGGAACTCTATGAGTGTCACGATCGCATAACCGTTCAGCACTCGATTCTTTTGTTGCCTATCGGGATTACTCATGGGCGTGTGCGTGTAATAGTCAACTTGCGGGATGGAGTTACCAGAGCTGTCATGGAGTTCGCAGGCATTGCCGAACGGCAAGGCGCCGTGCCCACAACACCGGGCATTCGTATCTGCGCCTGATGCCGACTGCGATGAGTAGACTATTCCATTGTGTACGTTCCCCAGTCCCCGTAGTCGGGCGCGCGGCCGAGCACGGATACCACCTGGTTCCAGAGATCATCACGACTTATTTTTATCAGTCAGGTCAAACGATTGCAAGAAGGCAATCTGATTCGAATCCGTCAGCGCGCCTTGCATATATAGCGGGCTCGTGTCATAGCAGGCGGAATCCAAGCCGAACAGGATCCCGGGGGGAGGCGAAAAACGTTCCGGGGTGAAGGCCAACAGTTTTCGCCTGGTCCCCGAACGGCTTTCGAGATGCCCGGGAATGACTTCCACAGCACAGCGGCGCTGGACATCATGCCGGCGCCACGAACCCTCCCAGGGAGGATCAAAGTGGCGGCCACGAGACTTGCCACCGGCGAGAACCCCAAAGCTGACGGAGGCTCGCTAGCAGTGAGCTGATACGCGAAGTCCGGCCGCGGTCCCGGTGGCATGTTCCTCAAGCGGAGAAATCCGTCGTCGAAGGATCATAGCGCGCTCCCGATGATCGTCAGTTCGGGGATCACGGCCCGCGAAGGCAATTTCGCGCACATCAGGATAGCCTCAGCCACGTGCTCGGGAAGCAGAGCCTGCGCTAACATCTCAGGAGTCGGTTTGACCGGGCGCTTCTCGAGTATTTCGGTATCTACCAATCCTGGACAGATCACTGTAGTTCGAATGCCATTCTGTTTTTCTTCTCCTCGAATGGCATGCGAAAGGGCGATGAGGCCCCGCTTGCTAGCTTGATACGCCGCCCCGGATGCGTCAGGTGTGTGCCCGGAAATGGATGATACGTAGATGAGCTGCCCGCTTCGCGCCTCGCGCATCGCCGGCAACACGGCCTGAGTAATGTAATACGCGCTGTTGAGATTGGTCGTTATTAAGTCGTTCCAGATTTCCGGCCGTAGCCGCTGCATCGACCGGTCGGGAGTGTTGGTGCCGGTAACATATACGGCAATGTCCACCGGCCCGAGTTTCTGACGCGTAGTTTCCGCCAGCCGATTCATCTCCGATACATCGGTTGCATCGGCGGCGAAGACCTCCATGGCGATGCCCTCGGCCGCCATCGCACGTTGTAAATCATCCAGCCGATCCTGCCTGCGCGCGGAAGCCATGACCTTCGCACCATCGCGAGCCATCATCATCGCCGTGGCGCGTCCGATCCCACTGGATGCTCCTACGACCAAAATCACTTGATCCTTCAGAGAGACCGGCATAAAGCCTATGATATGTCGGCCGCCGCGAAGTAGGCCGGAGCGGCGTGCGATATATACTACGATCATGCCGGCCCTCGAATGGAACGCCGCAAAATGCGGGCTAGTTCGGACGCTCTCTTTGCCGGTCGATAGCTGGCCAACAGAGTCCCAGATGCCAGGACTGCCTTGATGCCGACAAAGGTTCCCACATCCGTCGGGGTTACGCCGCAGAGCTGACCCGCAATAGCATGCGTGCAGGCCGATGATGCGCCCAGACCCACTACGAGTCCAGTTGCTGTCGGGAGCATGCTTTGACGTGGTATCACTCGCAAAATCGACGAACCGTCCGACCACGGCAACTGGTGGAGGTCCGCGGCGGTACCAGACGAGGCGTACGCTTTCAGCCGATTTCAACATGACTGCCCAGCCTCTGGCCCAGTCAACGCTATCTAGTACAATCCGGTAAAGAAACGATGCGTCGACGAATCCAATACGACCCGGTAGCGGCGACGACAGCCCAGTGCCATGTGGACCGTTACCAACCCCACCACGACCGCAACAGAGCCGCGACTGTTAGAAGCTGTGAAAAATCGCTCCAAGACCCACACAGGCAAGAATGCCTGTGCCACGAAAGGCGCACGAGTTCATGCCAAAGCTCTCTCACTCGATTCTAACGTGCCTCGCGTTCACCTCCATTCCCCTCGCCGCGCAATCGGGCGCAAAAAACGGAGAGTGGCCGACTTACGGCGGCGATCTCGGTAACACCCGCTACGCACCGCTCGATCAAATCAACGCCAAGAACTTCAACCGGCTCGAAGTCGCCTGGCGATTCAAGACGGACAACCTGGGTCCGCGTCCTGAATACCAATTCGAATCCACACCTCTGATGATCCATGGCGTTCTCTACTCCACCGCCGGATCGCGCCGCGCTGTAGTGGCGCTGGACGCCGCCACCGGAGAGCTGCTGTGGACCCATAGCGAGCGTGAAGGAGCCCGCGGCACCGCCGCGCCCAGGCAACTCTCCGGACGCGGTGTGGCCTACTGGACCGATGGCAAAGAAGAGCGCATTCTCTATGTCACACCCGGCTACCGCCTGATCGCCCTGGATGCCAAGACCGGCCTGCTAATCCCCGCCTTCGGCAAGAACGGCATTGTAGATCTGAAACTCGATGACGATCAGGAAATCGATCTGGTCACCGGTGAAGTTGGTCTTCACGCCGCGCCCGTGGTAGCCGGCGATGTGGTGATCATCGGCGCCGCACACCGGTCCGGCGGCGTGCCGCACAGCAAGGGCAACGTGAAAGGCTACGTCCGTGGATTCGATGTGCGCACCGGCAAGCGCAACTGGATCTTCCACACCATCCCGCGGCCCGGTGAATACGGGCTGGACACGTGGGAAAACGATTCCTGGTCCTACACCGGAAATACGGGCGTCTGGGCGCAGATCTCCGTGGATGAACAACTCGGACTCGCGTACTTGCCGGTGGAGTTACCCACCGGCGATTATTACGGTGGGCATCGGCCCGGCGCCGGCCTGTTTGGCGAAAGCTTAGTCGCGGTCGATCTCAAGACCGGCCAGTGCAGGTGGCATTACCAGTTGGTGCACCACGGCCTGTGGGACATGGACATCCCCTGCGCTCCCATTCTCGCCGACATCACCATCAACGGCCGTACCATCAAGGCCGTGGCGCAGCCCACCAAGCAGGCTTTCCTCTACGTCTTCGATCGTGTCACCGGCCAGCCTATTTGGCCGATGGAAGAGCGGCCCGTGCCGCAGTCCGACGTCCCTGGTGAGAAGACTTCGCCCACCCAGCCGTTTCCCGCCAAGCCGCCGGCATATGATCGCCACGGCACTACCATCGACGATCTGATCGACTTCACGCCCGAGCTTCGCGCGGAAGCGTTGAAGGCTGTGGCGAAGTACAAGATGGGACCTATATTCACGCCGCCCGTCGTGAGCAGGCTGGACGGCCCGCTCGGCACGCTGGTTTCGCCGTCCACCCTCGGTGGTTCCAACTGGCCTGGGGGTGCGTACGATCCCGAGACCCACATCCTGTATGTGTTTTCACAGAGTGTGATCGGCGTGTTGGGCCTGGTGCCGCCGCCCAATCCGAAACTTTCGGACATGAATTTCGTGCAGGGAAGCGCTGCGACTGGAGTTCGGAACACGCCGGGAACCGGATCGAACATCAGTCCCGGCTCCGCGGCTTCGGTTATTTCCGCATCCGGCGAGGGCGGCGGTGCGCGTTTGACTGTGCAGGGACTGCCCATCGGGAAACCGCCCTATGGACGCATCAGCGCCATCGATCTGAACAGAGGTGAGATAGTGTGGCAGACCGCGCACGGTGAGACGCCGGATTATATTCGCAATCATCCCGCCCTCAAAGGATTGAGTATTCCGCGCACAGGCCGCCCTGGAATCATTGGGACACTGGTGACCAAAACGCTGGTGATTGCAGGCGAGGCCGGTTTCTTCACGACGCCTTCGGGCAGAGGCGCGATGCTGCGTGCCTACGATAAGGCCACCGGCAAAGAGGTCGGCCAGGTCTACATGCCGGCCCCGCAAAGCGGCTCGCCGATGACCTACATGCTCGGCGGCAAGCAATACCTCGTCGTTGCCATCAGCGGTGCGGGCTACTCAGCCGAATTGCTCGCCTTCCGCCTGCCGGATTGATCCCGTACGTCACTTAAAGAACTAGGACTGTCCCGCGCCTCATCGCTCGGCGACTCCGACGCGCCATAATAGTTCCAGTGTCGGGAGAAACGGCGTCAGAGTTCTTCACTTCATTCCGTGAAGGAGACGAACTGAAAGCCACGCAACTTGCACGTGACCGCCTGCGAGGCGCGGCATGGGCCAGATTGCTGCTTAAAAGGCTTGGCGATGACTTGCAGGCGGCGAAACGATCCCTTCGATTTGAGACGCGGTTTGCCGCCGAAATTCTTCGCGTCGGTGTTCGAGCCGAGTACGAGTTCCAAGCTGGCGTCGGGAACTCGTCGGTTGACTTCCGTTTGAATGGTTCCACAACCTGGCTGATTGAGATAGTGAGTATCGAAGCCAGCGACGCGGCAAGGCGGATCTGCCGTACCGATGGAGTTATCCATTCCTATGAATTCACCTCTATGGCCAGTGATCCTCGGTCAAGCGAGGAGGGTGAAATGGTTCGTGTTTCGGAGAAAATTGCGGAGAAGGCCCGAAAGTTTCCGGAACCAACACGTGGCGTATTTCATTTGATCGTCGCCGACATGCGGGGCTACCTATTACAAGGCGGCGGCGACCGCTACGACTGTCGGCAGATCGCTTACGGGCCGAGCCAGGTTGTGCCGGAATTCGTTCACTATTGGCAGGGCATGCCAATCAGAGGAATCTTTGAAGCTGGCCACCCATCGGAGGCTTCGGCGGTCGCTCGAGAACGAATCCACTTCATCGGCTTCATCAATGAGGAACGCTACTCGGAGGGCGAGTTGCGCAACGTCCGTTGCTGCTACTACCTACCGAACCCCCTGCTACTAACCAATGAGGATGCCATCCGGGTGTTCAAGGAATTTCCCCTTCGCCCTTCTCGTGGCCGGGGCGGAAACCTGCAATAGTCTGCAATGCTGTCCGGGGAAAGGCGGGCGTTTAGAGTATGGACTATCATGCTCCAATCCGGTGACTGGACAACAAGGCGCGCCTTTGGGCACCAGGGGTGCGATGCTGCGTGCCTACGATAAGGCTACGGGCAAAGAGGTCGGCGAGGTCTACATGCCGGCCCCGCAAAGCGGCTCGCCGATAACCTACATGATCGACGGCAAGCAATACATCGTCGTCGCTATCAGCGGTGCGGGTTACCCAGCAGAATTGGTCGCCTTCCGCCTAACCGGATTGATCCCCACCCCTTGCCTTCGACAGCGGTTTCAGTTCGGGCTTAGCCCCGTCCGGCAGCGGATAACGGTCGATGTTCAGCAGCATGGAAACCAGGTGGTAGTAGCCCATTACGCCCACCAGATCCACCACGCCGCGCTCGCCCAGTTTGTTCACCGCGGCCTGGAACGTGGCGTCGGAAACTTCCTTGGTGTGGAGCAGTTCGCTGCAAAAGTTGTAAACTGCCTCCTCGTCCGGCTGCATCGACGACGGACGCTTTCCAGACGCGACCGCCTCGATTATCCCCGCGCTTAAACCGGCCTGCAGCGCGTATTGGTGGTGCGCATACCACTCGAATTGCGAGTTCCAGGAACGTGCCGTAATCAGGATCGCGAATTCGTTCAGCTTTTTCGGAAGTGAAGAGTGGAAGCGGATATGAGCGCCGAATTTCTGCGCCAGGTCGCCCATTTCCGGACTGCGCAGCAGAACGTTGAATGGCCCATTCATCGAGCCGCGCTCGCCGGCCAGCACGTGGCCGGTCATGGTTTTCTGCTCGGGCGTCATGCGCTCATAGGTCAGCGGCGGGAAACGGTCACCGCGCAGGTGAACGTCGGGAGCAGCGGGCGATTGCCGGGCGGCAAGCAGCGGAATCATGGCGCCTACCAGCCCGCGTCTCGAGATCCGTCCACGATCGTAGGAGTCCAATAGCTGGTTCATCAAAGCAGTCACAATTCTTCTCCCGTGTGAAGTCGCTCCCTTTAAGGCCGCGGCTCGGCTAGCTTCGTTTTGCGCGCCGCCACCAAACGTTGGAATTCCGCGTCGTCCAGGTAGACGATGTCCAGCCATACCTGCAGCATGTCATCGACGCTGCGCTCGCCAAAGCCGGCCCACATCGCAGGATCCGGATTGCGCCGGTTCGCAGCCGTGTTGTCGTGGATGCCGATCATGTGCAGCACCGTTCCAGCGGGCAACAACGGCGTGACATCGTCAGCGTAAATGTAGTTGATGTGCCAGTTGAAATTGAAATGATCCACCGAACTCAGGATTTCCGTGGTGTTGTTCAGATGGATTGCTTCCAGCGTCATCCCACGGCCCCGCATATGCATGTGGGGCTGGAAGGCGTCGATGCGCGCATTGCGCGTCAGACGGTAGTAGCCATCGGTTCGGACCACTGTATTCGGCGGAATCTCGAGTTCGTCGTTGGGGATGTTCCGTATGGGAATGGATCGGACCTGGTACTTCGGCACGACACCCTGAGGATAAAACTTGAACGCGATCGTAGTGCGGTTGTGCTGTTCCGAGCCTACCGCGAAGTAGTGCATGTCGAACCGCAGCCGCGTGCCCGCCTTGAGCAGCCGGCCGGTATCCGCGCTGAAGATGTCGCCGTATTTACCAACCGCGTATTCGTGCAATTGGACGCCGGTTTCGGGCGTTCCCTCGGGAGCATCGGGTTCGATCGCGTATATCACGGCGTGATGGACGATCTTGGGATTGCTCGGTTTGATCTCCATGGCTTTGATCCAGCGATCTTCGGTCAAACGCACTTCGCCGAACTGATCGATCCACCAATCGGGACCGCTAGGGTACATGACAAAGTCCTGATCGGTGGTCACCGTCAGGTCGGGCTTGCCGATGAACCATTGGCTGTCGGGCGGGAAAGTGAGCGGCGGCGGCATGTCGGCCTGATTCCCCTGCGGCGCGCCGGCGTCCACCCAACGCGCGATGGCCGCAATCTCGCCGTCGCTCAGCGAGCGATCGTTCTTGTACTTGCGAATGCCCACGGTTTTGTCCAGGTGCCACGGGGGCATGTCGCGCAGCACCACCTTCTCCTTGATGGAGCGAGCCCAGGGGCGGACTTCGGCGTAGGTCGTCAGCGGCATCGGCGCGGACGTTCCGGCGTGATGACACGACTGGCAACTCTTCTGCAGGATAGGCGCCACGTCTTTGCTGAACGTCACCTGACTGCCGCGATCGGTTTTGTCATCGTTATCGGCCGCGTTTGCAGCCGACAGCATCAGTAGGAAGACACATAGACAACTACCTATTCGCACTTGCATTGGCCCCTCCTTTTACAGTGACCTTCACCTCAGTATTCGTCCAGCAGCAATGATATCCGAAATTCCCGGCCAACTCGCCGGAACCATCGTCTACCACGGCCTGAAGCACATATTCGCCCGGCTCGCTGAAATTCGCGGTGGCCACCGCCTTGCCATCCACGATGGCTGCATTCGCGGGATGAAACATTACCGTGCCCGGGCCCCGGTACTT
>CATPCJ010000255.1 GCA_955652915.1 uncultured Bryobacteraceae bacterium | reverse complement strand
CTGCCGATATGGATCATCGCCTTTCGAATCGTCGAACCCAGGGCCATCCGGATGCCGATCTCGCGCGTCCTCTGCACTACTATGTTCGCCACCAGCGCGAAGATACCAACGGCGCTCAGCAACAGCGCGAGCGATGCCATTGCGCCCAGTAGCGCGACCTCGATCCTTTGTGTCGCGAGCGTCGCAGCCATAAGATCCTTCATATTGTAAAAGCCGGAGAAAGGCAGGTTGGGATCGGCACTCAGGAGAGAACGCTGCATCTGGGCAGTCAAACTTTCCACCGGGCCGGCGGTGCGAACGATCCAGCTTGGCTGAAACCAGCCATGCACCAGGGAGAGAGATTTGGCATCGACGACTTGTGCCGCGGGGAGATAGATTGTCTCCTCGCTCGTCAGGGGCGCCGCGCCTGCGTTCAAGTGGGAGGCGGAGGACTGCACTGTGTCCGCTACCACTCCCACGATGGACATATTCTTGTTGAGGTATCGTCCCACGGGATTCGCCCCATGGAAGAACTTGCGTGCGAATGTCTGGTTGATGACCACGGCACGCTGTGCATCCGGACCGTCCGCATCGGTGAACGTTCGGCCCGCTAGCACCGGAATCTGCAAGGTATCGAAATAGCCAGGGGTGACATACACTTCGTTTGCTGTAATCGTCTGTCCCGCCTCCTTGCCGTCGCTGAAGGTGACTGCATCGAGAAGGGCACGCTCATACGGCAGGGTCAATCCGACGGCGGCATTCCGCACGCCGGGAATCTCCCGCATGGCGGTGAGGCTCTCAGTGAGCAGCCTTCGGAAGGCTGCCGGCTCGTGGTATCGGGCATCGTCCAGAGACGCTTTAGCCGTGAGTACTCCGGTTGGGTTGAAACCTGGAGGCATAGTTTCAAGGTGGATGAGCGTGCGGATGAGCAGCCCGGCGGCGGCCAGCAGCACGACAGTCAGCGCAACCTCCCCGGCAATCAATCCTTGCCGGAGGCGAACGCTGCCCGCACCGATTGCGGCACGGCTGCCGATAGAGGACCGCAAGTCGACTTTGCTCGTTGTCAGCGCAGGCAACATGCCGAACAATACGCTGGTCAGCAAAGACAGGAAAATCGTAAAGGCCAGAACCCGGCCGTCGAGAGACACACTCGCAACAGGGAGAAAATGCTCCGGCAAAAGCAGCAACAGCCCGCGCAGCGCAAGGAAACCCACGGCTACACCCGCGGTTCCCCCCACTAGAGCGAGCAGCAGGTTTTCTATCCAAAGCTGTCTCTGAATCTGCCAGCGCGATGCCCCCAACGCCACCCGGGTGGCTATCTCGCTTCTGCGGCGCAACATGCGCACCAGGGTCAGTCCGGCGAGGTTCGCGCAAGCAATGAGCAGAATGAATCCCGACGCCAGCATCAGGGCCAGCACCTGAGGTCGAAGCGTATTCGTTTCGCCTTTTTGCAAGGGTACAGAGTAATATGTCATCCGCTCGCCAGGATTGTTCTTCACAAAACGTTGGGCACGGAGGCTCCGGGCCCAGGCACGATTGATCTCGGCATTTGCCTGTTGCCAGGTCGCGCCGTCGCGCAGCCGTGTGATTGCTTGAAAGTTGGTGGACTGGCCCTCGCCCTCCCGGCTTGGTTGGAGAGCCGTATACACATCGGCATTTAACGGTGTGGTTGCTCTCTCGGGCAACACGCCAATGATAATGTACGGCTCGCCTTTCAGCAGAACGGCTTGTCCCAGAACATTCATGCTCCCGCCAAAAGACGTGCGCCACAAAGCGTAGCCTAGGATGACTGTCCTGGGGCCGTGCGGACGATCCTCATCCTCCGAGAAATTTCGTCCGAAAATAGGATGGAGAGCCAACACGTCGAAATAGTGTGCCGAGACCCGTCCGGCACGAAGATATTGCACATGGGAACCGTCCTGAAGGTTCACTCCGGATGTGAATAACGCGGAAACGGCGGAGATCAGAGAGGGCACGTTGTCGCGCAGCAGCTCCCATTGCTCACCGTCTATAGTTCTTCGCAGATCGGAGGATTCAGTCCCTGTAGTCCGGGCATAGATCGTCCCCATGCGTTCAGGTTGAGCGTAGGGGAGTTCTTTAAGCAGAAGCGCGTTCACAATCGAAAAGATTGCCGTGTTGGCCCCGATCGCAAGCGCTAGCGTAAGGACTACGGTAACAGTGAAGCCGGGGTTGCGCCATAACTGACGGACAGCAAGCTTCAGATATTGAACCAGATCTTCCATGCGGTTTAGACCGTAATTTCGGCTACCGGGTTAGGTCAAATCACATGATAACTCCGGATGGCCGCGCGGGTAGTGAGGTAAATGTTGGTTGATCCGGCTTTCCCTCAGGTTTTGGAACGTCGCCTACTCGTCGTCTCTGAAGGTTATCTTACGCACCGGTTTCTTCTCTTCAGGACTATTTTCCTTTGGGGCTTCGGGTGGTAGTTTTGGTTCTGACGGTTTCGGCTCGTACTTGCGCTTCATGTCCTGCCAGTGCTGTAAGCGTATTTGTCCAAACCTTTTCTCGTACGTGCGGACATGATTGATTAACACCAAAGCCAGAGCAGCCGCGTGTTCTGGAGGCATGACTATACCAGCTTTGGTAAAGGTTCTTCCATTGGGCAACACCTCGGCAAAGACGATCCTGCAATCGAGTTGTGAAAAAGAGACAGACGCGACATTGGTATAGATAAAACTTTCGGGAAATTCAATCTCTATCTTCTTTTCCTCAGCTTCCTCTGGTTCGGAAGCTTCCACTTGATCTTCTATTCGATGTTCGGAATTTTCTTCTGGCACGTTCACAAGTCCTTTTGGTGGCGTTATCCAACGGTTGTTAATTCGCTAGCTTGGTAGATGGGAGGCTGAACTCTATTCGGTGGTTTAGGAACCACGTCTCGAATCGTGTTGCCATTTTCTGTTCGGACACCAATAGTTGCATACGCTGGCGAGTGGCTAATGTAAACTACGTTTCCCGTTATGGACAAACCAGGATCGTTGTGGAGTCTTGGGGTGCCGTTCATTACGGCGGTAGTAGTAGCGTTGCCGGAGATTCGATCTGCTGCACTATCCTCCAT
>CATPCJ010000254.1 GCA_955652915.1 uncultured Bryobacteraceae bacterium | reverse complement strand
CGCCGCCGCCCACTTCGCGGACAGGGGTCCGGCCAAACTCCGATCCGCACACCACCAGCGTGTCTTTAAAGAGTCCCCGCGATTTCAAATCCTTGATCACGGCCGCGAACGGTTGATCGGAATCTTTGGCGTTTTTCCGGTGCGCTTGAATATCGGCGTGGGCGTCCCAGGGGTCGCCCTTGGCGTAATAAACTTGCACCATTCGCACGCCCCGCTCCACCAACCGCACGGCCATCAGACATCCACGCGCCGTGCTGCCCGGGCCGTATAACTTCAGATTTGCTTCGGATTCCTTGCGAATGTCGAACACCGCCGGAGCCTCAGTCTGCATGCGGTAGGCTGTCTCCATGGAAGCAATAGTCGCTTCCAACTGCGGATCGCGCATTTTTTCGCGGGCCATTTGCAAATTGTCCAACTGGGTGAGCAGGTCGAGTTCCCGCCGCTGTTCCGCCGGCGTAAATTTGGCGTTGTGTATGAACGAAACCAGCTTTTGCGGATCGAAGCCCGGCTCCACCAGTTTCTCGGCTGTCTGCTTTTCGCTGACTTTGTCGCCGATAAAAGTTCCCTGGTGAACCGCCGGCAAAAAGGCGTTGTTCCAGAGAGGCGGACCGACGGTGGTGGGCACATCCGGGCACAGCACCACGTATCCGGGCAGGTTATTGTTTTCGGTCCCGAGCCCGTACGTCAGCCACGAGCCCAGCGAAGGCCGACCTACCTGGCTGAATCCGGTATTCATCATCAGCATGGAGGGTTCGTGGTTGGGAATATCGGTGTACACGGAACGCACCCAACAGATGTCGTCGGCGCATTCGCCCAGGTGAGGAAACAGTTCGCTCACGTCCATGCCACACTGCCCGTATTTCTTGAACTGGAATGGCGACCGCATCAACGCGCCGGTCTTGCGTTCCGTCGCGACCGCGCCACCGGGGAGTGGCTGCCCATCGAATTTCTCCAGCGCCGGCTTCGGATCGAAGCTATCTACTTGAGACAATCCCCCGTTCATGAAAAGGAAGATCACGCGTTTGGCGCGCGCCGGATGATGCAGCCCGGATGAAGCCTTGGCTCCCGCTTCCGTTTGACCGGCGCGCGCCAGCGATTCGCTCACCATGCCCGCGAAGGCCATCATGCCGAATCCGCTGCCAACACGGCACAAGGCTTCGCGTCTCGATAGCGGCCTGGATACTCTATGCAACATACTCTCCTCAGTTGACGAACGTGAATTCCGTGGAGCTCAACAAGATCTTGGCGTAACGCCCCCAGGCCGTTACCGGAAGCAACTTTTCCTTCTTCTTCACGTCTTCGGGGCCGCGTTTACCGGACATTCCGGCCAGCATTCCTTCCTCTTCCATCGGCATCGCTTCATCCGGCATGGCGGACTCGGGCCCACCTTTGAAAGGACCGCCGCCGGCAGCGTTCGCTCCGGCCTTTTTGTCAGCCTTTTCCTTAGCTTTCTTATCCGCTTCCGCCTTGCGCTCTTCGTACTCCTTCATCGGTTCGGCCTTCAGGTAGTCGATGCCAATCCGGATCTCCTCGGGAGTGGGCGCCCGGCCGTACACAAGCCGGTATGCCTTCTCGATCCGCGCCGCAGTTGTAGGCTCACTCGCCACGCGCTGCGCCAGCAGTTCGCCCTGCTGCTGCACGAAATCGCTATTCATGAAAAACAGCCGCTGTGAAGGCACGTTGGTGCTGAAGCGCTGCTCCGCGGTCATGTTGGGGCTGGGAAAATCGAACAGTTGCAGGTATTCGTCGAGCTTGTAACGGCTCACCTTGCCATAAACAGTGCGCCTCGCCTCGAAGGGGTTGAGCGGCACGGACGGCCCGAACATTTTCTTGTCCAGGGCGCCCGCCACATACAAAAGCGAATCCCTGATCTGCTCCGCATCCATGCGGCGGCGGTTGGCGCGCCAATACAGGCGGTTGCCGGAGTCGATGTCATGGTTTGCCTGCGAGAATTCGTCACTGAGCTGGTAGACCGCGCTGAGCATGATTTCACGATGCAGCTTCTTGATGGACATTCCGCCACGCACAAAGGAATCGGCGAGATACTCGAGCAGCTCCGGATGCGACGGCCGCTCGCCCACCATGCCGAAGTTGCTGGGAGTATTTACCAAGCCGGTTCCGAAGTGCCATTTCCAAACGCGATTGACGATCACGCGCGCGGCGATGGGCTGTTGGACGATGGCATCGGCCAGTTCCTCTCGTCCGCTGCCCTTGTTGAAGCGCGGAGGTTCATCCTTGGCCAGCACCTGCAGGAAACCGCTTGGCGCGGCGGCGCCCAGATTAAACGGGTTCCCGCGCACGTTGACTTGCATGACCGAGAGCTTGTCCACATCGGCTACGCCGTGCGCGTAGGGGTACTCGGCGGGCATGGACTTGCGCATTTCGGCGATGTCTTCCCGAAGCGCGGTGAGATAGGCGCGGCGCTCGGCGCTCAATTGCCGCTCCAGACCCCAGCCGCGGAAAGCCAACAGGCCTGGTTTGAAGCGCTGAAACATCAGAACGGGATCGCTGCCGTCCAGGTCCCGTTGGAAAACATCCATCCACAGGTTGTTTCGATCCGACGTCATGCTTTTCATTTCGACGCCGCAACCGGGGCAGAAATCGTCATTGGTAACGAAGTCGCCAGGCTTGAAAAGCGCCTCTTTTTTCTTGGTGCCCGGCAGTGCTTTCGCGATCAGGATGTCGTTTTCGTCCTTGATCTCCTTCCTTTCAAACATGACTTCCAGCACCAATGCTTGAAACGCGTCGGCCAGTTTTTTCGCTTCATCCGCTTTGCCGCCGCGCTTGATCATTTCCTGCCAATCCTTGAGGTAGGGATAAAACGTAGGCGGCTTGGCCAGGAACTTGAGGTAGCGTTGCAGCAGCTCATAGTCGAGCTTGCCGTCCTCTACCACTTTGTTGAGCTCGTCCTTCGGCTCGCCGGCGACTCGCCACGATGCCTGCATGTACTTGGAAATCTGCATGGCCAGGCTCTCGCCCAGCAGGCGGCTCTCCAGGGAAAGAAACTCGCCCGTGAATTTTTCTTTGTCCTTCAACTTCTTCTCTTGAGCTTTATATTCGGCGACGATACTCTTTGGCACTTGCGGATACTCGTGGTATTTGGTGTTACCGAAAATGCCCGCCAGGGAATAATAATCTTTGGTGGGAATCGGATCGTATTTGTGATCGTGGCAGCGGGCGCACGCCACTGTCAGCCCCAGAAACCCTCGCGTGACGACATCCACGCGATCGTGCCGCTCGTCCGCCCGCGTGATCTCTACCGCGCCATTGTCGTAGAACCATGGCCCCTGGCCCAGGAATCCCAGCGCGGGAAGCATTTTCACGCGAAGTTTTTCGTCCATGGAATCCGCCGCGAGTTGCGCCTTGACGAATTGGTCGTACGGAAGATCGTCGTTGAAGGCGCCGATCACCCAGTCGCGGTATAAGTAAGCGTTTGGATACGGCGCGTAGCCGCGGCCCATGGGATCCAGACTGCGATAATCGTCTTCCCCGTAGCGCGCCACGTCCAGCCACAGGCGTCCCCAGCGCTCGCCATATTGCGGGGAGTCCAGCAGGCGGTCCAACAGCTTCGCGAATGCATCCGGGGAACCGTCTTTCTCAAAAGCATCCACATCTTCGGGCGCGGGCGGAAGCCCGATGAGATCCAAGCTGGCCCGGCGCAGGAGCAATCGCTTGCCGGCCGGCGCAACAGGCGTGAGATTCTCACGCTCCAATCGCGCCAGGATGAAGCGGTCGATGTCGGTCTTGGCCCAATCGGGAGTTTTCACCGCGGGTGGAGGAACTGGATGGAGGGGCTGAAAGGACCAAAAAGTTTTTTGTTCCGGCCGGATCGTATAGCCTCCCGCTTGCGGTTGAACCGAAGCCACGGACGGCGCCGCGGGCCAGGGAGCTCCTGCTTTCACCCACTCCAGCAGAACGCTGATTTCCTCGGGCTTCAGCTTGCCGCCCTTCGGCATCTTGAGAGCGGTAGTCTGCTTCACGGCCGTAATCAGCAAGCTCTTGTCAGGATCGCCAGGCGCCAGCGCGGGTCCGGAAGCGCCGCCTTTCAGCATCGCCTCTCGCGAGTCCAAACGCAGTCCACCGAGTTGCGATGCGGCGTGGCAGGAGAAACACTGGGTGGCCAACACGGGCCGAATTTTGTTTTCAAAGAAATCCGGGGAGATGGGCGAGTCAGCAGCCGGCAGCGGCACAACCGATAGAACCATGCCCGCAAGAACGTGGCGGACGATAAGACTTCTCATTGCGCTCCTCTCGAAGAGCCGACCTTCTCTATACTTTCTATTTTATGATGGGCGTTTTCGCGGCGCTGGCCATAGTCGCGGCGAGGTGGTCCAGGTTTGAGCTGAAGCCGTCGTTTCGGCACCGACGGCGAGTGTCACTCCCAAAGGGTTGCCGACCCCAGAAAGCCGGCCAGGGGGCCGGCCGCGGACCAGGCAGGGGTCCGCCTTACAGATGTATCGATTCGTGTTCGATCTGTCGACTTCGATCCGCACTGGGTGTCCGTTCTTGGGATTCGGTTCGTTCTTCACTGTCTTGTTCTTCGGCGTCGAGATTTGATTTGCGGAGGCGGAGGCGGCGGAGACGCGGCAACGTGTTGAGTGCGCGGGAGTAAGTGGATTCCGCGAAGGCAGGTTCCACGGATTCGTTGGCTCTTCGATCTTTTCTTTTTGCTTTTTCATTTGTTGCTCGACCAGGTGCGTCTCGATGTGCAGAGGTGACCATTTCGGTTATTAAGTCATCTTGGATGTACTCGCCGTTGTTTTCATCGGGCAAGACTACGGTGCGGGCATGCTGGGCATCCTCTCCAGGCCGCAGATCCGCTTTTCAGGAAGCCTGGCCGGGTGAAAGCCGGCCGCGGGCAGGATTGCCCGGCACAATCCGCTGCCCCATTGTACAGCGGAGGGTGGAGGGAGGAGACGGCGGGGTTTTGGATAGTGTTGGAAATGGGGGAGATTGAGTCGGAGGAGTTGAGTCACTGAATGGTTGCTCGGGGCTCGCGACACCGAGCAAACCTTTTTCAGTCTCACGGGATAGACGATGCCACTCGACACCCGGCCGTACTAATCTAGATTGATGCTCCGTCGCGTGCGCACTACCGCCGCCATGTTATCGGCGATCCTGACTTTAACCTCTCCAGCCTGGTCCTGGGGCCCGGCGGGTCATCATATTGTCGCGATCATCGCCCAGCAGCGGCTATCGCCCCAGGTTCGCGAGAAAGTCAGCAAGCTGCTTATGGACGGGAAGTATTCAATGGCCGACATCAGCACCTGTGCCGACGCGCTTCGCGGCAACCCATGGCCCGGCGAAGAGATGTGCCCGACTCTGGCCGGTCCCGTGCCGCCCACCAATGGCCTTTGGCATTACATCGACATTCCAGTGCCAACCGAATCGAAAACGCTCGACGCATTTTGTCCCGAAGGCAACTGCGTGACCGCCAAGATCAATAGCTTCTCTGAAGTTCTTCGAACGTCCGCCGACGACGCACAGAGGCGCCAGGCGCTGCTTTTTCTAGTACACTTTTTGGGCGACATCCACCAGCCGCTGCACGCAGCCGAGCGCGCCTGCGATCGCGGAGGAAACAGCGAACATGTGAATTTCTTCCTGGCTGGCGAGAAGCGTCCGAACCTCACGCTGCACAGCGTTTGGGACAGCCAGGAAGTGGAGTTGTCGATGAAGAATTCCAAGATTACAGATGAGCGCGATTACGCAGCATCGCTGATCTCGTCCATTCCGGCGGAGCAGGCAAAGAAATGGGCCCGCGCGCCGGCGGAACAGATGGCTTGGGAATCGTACGAGTTGGCCGCCAAGCACGCATACCCGGGAATTCCGTATCAGGATTTTTGCAACAGCCAAAAGCCGCCGCCCCTGGTTACCGACCTGACGCCGCTCTACGAGGAAAAAGGGGCGGGGATAGTCCGCGAGCAGTTAATGAAGGCCGGCGTGCGGCTGGCGGCGATTCTGGAAGCAGATTTGGGAGCACATTAAAATGCGAAAGTTTCTCTTACCGTTGACGGTTGTGCTGTCGCTCTCCGCCTTCGCGGAAGTCAAAGTCCTGAAGAACTTCACGCTCATCGATGGCACCGGCAAGGCGGCGATCGCCGACGTTGGAATGACGATCGAGAACGGCCGAATTACGAGCATCGGCTCGGCGGCAAATATCAAACCGCCGGCGGGCGCCCAGGTTATCGATCTCACCGGCAAGTTCGTCATGCCGGGCATCATCAACCTCCACGGGCACGTCGGCAACACCGTGGACATGTTGCAAAACCCGAAATTCTTCACGCGCGAGAACATCGAAAAGAACCTGCGGACGTACGCCTCCTACGGTGTGACGACAATTCTCAGCCTGGGCACGGACCAGGACCTGATCTTCCAGATTCGCGATGAGCAGCGCGCCGGACGACCCGGTTTCGCCCGCGTCTACACCGCCGGGCAGGGCTTTACGATCAAAGGCGGCGTGGGAGGATCGCCTCCCGGCACATACAATCCCGAGGACGCGGGGGAGATCCCGAAAGACGTCGATGCGCTGGCTTCTAAAAAAGCCGACATGGTGAAGATGTGGGTGGACGACGCCCTGGGCAAACGCAAGAAGATGCCATTCGAGATGTCCAAAGCCATCATCGACAATGCGCATCGCAACCGGCTGCGCGTCGCCGCGCACATCTTTTATTTGGCGGACGCGAAACAACTGGTGGGCGCCGGCGTGGACGCGCTGGCTCACAGCGTACGCGATCAGCCCGTGGATCGGGAACTGATCGACAGCATGAAAAAGCATCGCACCTGGCAGGCCGCCGCCACACTTACGCGCGAAGCGTCCATGTTCGTTTACGCAAAACCCTTCCCGCTTCTCGAAGATCCGTTCTTTGCGCGTTCGCTGTCGCCGGCGACGATTGCAAACTTGAACGATCCCGTCAATCAGAAAAAGATCGCATCCGATCCCGACTTCTCGAAATATCCGTCGTTTCTCGAAACCGCGCAGAAAAATCTCAAGCGGCTGGCTGACGCGGGCGTGCCCTACGGCCTGGGAACGGACAGCGGGCCCCCCGGACGGTTCCCCGGATTCTTCGAGCAGTGGGAAATGGAATTGATGGTGGACGCCGGCTTGACGCCGACGCAGGTCATCGTCGCCGCAACCAAGAGCGGCGCCGAATTCCTTCACGCGGCCGACCTGGGTACGCTCGAAACCGGCAAGTGGGCCGACCTGATTGTGCTAAACGGTAATCCGGCTGCGAATATCAAGAACACTCGTTCGATTGATTCGGTCTACATTGCGGGGAACCGCGTCGCTCCTTAGGTTGCGCGGCGTGAAGCAATGGTTACAATGTGCAAATGTGGGCCGGCAGGAAAAAATTCCTTGGATAACCGGCGCTACTCACTGAGCAAAGTACTATAACTGCGTTAGATAAACGCTGGCCTTCGGATTGCACACCTTTACTCAAGCAACCCGGCCGGGTCGTCAATACTGGTCGAGTCTGCATACATCCTAGGAGACGTTACCTATGTCAAACAACAGTGGAGTCTACTTTCTGACCGGGCTGGCCGCGGGCGTTGCCGTCGCAGTGCTCTTTGCGCCCCATACCGGCGTCGTAACCCGTGAACTCATCGGGCGAAAGGCCGACGAAGGAAAAGAGGCGTTGAAGGAACAGGGGTTGCGGTTAAAGAATCAGGCCATGGCAATGCGCAACCGCGCCAACGATTTGATGGAGCAAGGCAAACAAGCGTTGAAGGAAGAGAAAGAACGGCTCGCTTTTGCCGTTGATTCCGGGGTGTCGGCTTACAAAACCGGACCGTCGTTCGCGGCTCAGCAGCACAGTTAATACGGCCTGCGGGTGCCACCGTTTCGATGCGACCGTAAGGAAGCGCCGGATTGCAGAGGCTATGAGCGCTCCGTTGAAGACGCGGTGCAAATTATTGATTGCACGGAAGCGGCCCGCCGCGTCTTCGTCACTTTTGGTTGGCCGCAGGCCAATGGGCACTCCCTTACGGTCGCGGTTCTGCCGGGTTACCTATGCCCCCGAACGGACCCCGGCGCGTGATTGGCTCGTGTTAGCATGGGTGGTTGTCAGGCTCCGGGCTTCGTGCAACGGTCGGCTGTGAACCCCGCCAGATCCGGAAGGAAGCAACGGTAGCGGTTTAGCTCGTGTGCCGCGGATCACCCGGGGTCTGGCATAATTCTCCATTCACGCCTCCATGTACCAAGTCATCGCCAGAAAATACAGACCGCAATCTTTTGCGGAGCTGATCGGCCAGGAACACGTCCGGACCACCATCGAAAACGCGATCACGCAGAATCGTATTGCCCACGGCTACATCTTCAGCGGGCAGCGCGGGACGGGAAAGACCACCGTTGCGCGCATTCTGGCGCGTTGCTTGAACTGCGTGGAAGGGCCCACCACTCAGCCTTGCGGAAAATGCGCGAGCTGCCTCGAAATTACGGGCGGCAACACCGTGGACGTCATCGAGATCGACGCGGCATCCAATCGCGGCATTAACGAAATGCGCGAGCTGCGCGAAAATGTTCGCTACCGGCCGGCTCGCGACCGCTACAAAGTCTTCATCGTGGACGAGGCGCACCAGATCACCAGCGAAGCGTTCAACGCGCTGTTGAAAACGCTGGAAGAGCCTCCCGAGTGGGTGGTTTTCATTCTCTGCACGACGGAAGCACACAAGATCCCCACCACCATCGCTTCCCGTTGCCAGCAGTTCAGTTTTCGATCCGTGGATTTCGCCGAAGTGGCCGGGCGCATGGAGTGGATTTGCAAACAGGAAGGTATTGAAGCCGATCCGGAAGCGTTGAGCGTATTGGCGCAGGCCGGCGAGGGCAGCGTGCGCGATTCTTTATCGGCGCTGGATCAAGCGATCGCCTGTTGCGGTCTGAAAATCGACGCCGCCGAGGTGCGCGGACTGCTCGGCATGTTCTCGTTGGACTCGCTCCATGAAGTCACCCAGGCACTGGCTGCCGAGGATTCCAAACGCATGCTGGAGATGGTGATGGAACTCGAGCGCAACGGCCGCAACCTGCAGCACTTCTGCAGGGAGCTGGCGCGCTACTTCCGGAACCTGCTGGTGGCGAAGGTGGCGGGCGCAAACACGCGATTGATCGCGGCATCGGGACCGGAGCAGCAACGCCTGGCGGAGATCGCCGCGGGATTTTCCGAAGAAGACCTGACGCGCTACTTACAGCTCACGCTGGACCTGTTCAAGGACCTGCAGTTTTCCTTGCAACCGCGCCTGCATTTGGAAATTGGACTGTTGAGGTTGGTGCAAGCCGGGAAGTTGGTATCGATCGAAGAAGCACTCGGTGAGTTAAGCGGTAGCGGTAGCGGCAGCGCCCCGCCAATCAAAAAAGCCACGCAGGCTGGCAAGCCGGCGTCACCTCCCCCGGCCCCCAGCCCCGCGTTCGCTGCGGCCCCAGCCCCAGCCCCGAGCGCTTCCTGGAAGGACCGCCTCCACTCCGC
This sequence comes from uncultured Bryobacteraceae bacterium, assembly GCA_955652915.1. GTDB lineage: Bacteria > Acidobacteriota > Terriglobia > Bryobacterales > Bryobacteraceae > Palsa-89. Next base: position 5,396 of record CATPCJ010000254.1, on the reverse strand, counting down.
ACTCCTCGAGGCCGGAATGCAGTTCACCGCCGACGCCGTGGAGCATTCGCAGATCACCGAAACGAATAACGAGCTGCTCTTCGTGACGCCGGAGGAATTCAAGCTGTCGTTGAACGAAAAGGATATTCTGAAGATCGTGCAGAAAATCGCCGGCCGGCCCATGCGGATTAGAATTACTTTAGGCGCCCCGGATGCCGCCAAAGTCACCAAGGTGAAGCCCGCGCAGGACGATGTGTCCGAGCGCGCGCTGGCGCACCCCGAAGTGCAGCGCTTTCAGGAAATGTTCCCCGACGCACAAGTCCGCGTGGTGAGAAATCTAAAAGAATAAGGTAGGACTCATGAAACTTCCCGGAAACATGCAGGCCATGATGAAGCAGGCCGAGCAGATGCAGAAAAAGATGCAGGAAGAAATCGCTCTCATCCGCGTTGAGGCTACGGCCGGGGGCGGAATGGTAACGGTCAAGATGGACGGCAAGAAGAACGTCACTGCCGTCAAGATCGATCCGGAAGTGGCGGGCGACGTGGAGATGCTGCAGGACATGGTGATGGCGGCGTTCAATGAGGCGGGGAAGAAAGTGGACGAAGCCACGCAGGAGAAGATGGGCGGCCTGCTGGGCGGAATGGGTTTGCCTCCCGGCCTGTTGTAGCCCGGCGCGAATCGAACTCAATGCCGGACTTCGCCGAACCGCTCGCGCGCCTGATTCAGGAGTTCAAACGTCTGCCTGGAATCGGGCAGAAATCGGCGCAACGGCTGGCGTTCCACGTGTTGCGCACGCCCCGCGAAGACGCGCAACGATTGGCCCAGGCGCTGGTGGACGTGAAGGACAACCTGGGAATCTGCGCCGCCTGCAACAATATCAGCGACGGCGAACTGTGTTCTTACTGCCGCGACCCGCATCGCGACCGTTCCGTGATTTGCGTGGTGGAGGAGCCGCACAACATTCTTCCCATCGAAACCACGCGCCAGTTCCAGGGACTATTTCACGTCTTACACGGATCGCTTTCACCGCTGCGCGGCATAGGGCCGGATCAATTGCGCATCCCGAACCTGCTGCAGCGGCTGCAGGCCGGCGGCGTGAAAGAGTTGATCCTGGCCACCAATCCGACGGTGGAAGGCGAAGCGACCGCCGCATACCTATCGCGATTGTTCAAGCCGCTGGGTTTGACGATCACGCGCATCGCGATGGGCGTCCCCGTGGGCAGCGACCTGGAGTTCGCCGACGAAGTGACGATGGGCAAATCGTTTTATTTTTTTTGTTAGTTGTTAAATTGTTAGCTTCAGTTTTTTGGTTTTCGGCAGCGTCGGTCTTCACTGCATTCAGTTCCTTGAATAGATCTTGCGTGGTGCTGTCCAAGTCGGCTGTCTCCGGATATTTCGTCGCGCGGTATTCATCCAAAACTTTCAGCCGCGAGACTCCGTCGTCATATTCGGCGGCACTCATCTGATATGGAATCTGCAGGGTTCCCATCAGCGAATAACTCTGATTGGTGAGCGTCCTGTAATACACGGCTCTTTGATGGATGGGAAAAAGCTTCGGAATTCCGCTGGCCACCACAACCAGCGCCGAGGCAATCGCGGCGGCTGTATTCCTTTTCAAAATAGACAGGATCGTACCCAGCAGCCCCAGCGCAACGATCGACAGGATGACGACGAGCTCCCAGGCCGATGCGTTCCTGGCCGCGGTTTTCACCTCCTGATAAAAACCGCTGACCAGACTCATGAGGTGCTGGCGCTGGTCCGGAGGGACGAACTTTGGAGCTTCCCGCGCCGCTGCCGCTTGCTTGGCGGCGTCTGCGGCGGCTTTCTGCGCTTCCTCCAGTTTTCGCTGCGCCTCCTGTGCTTGCTGCTGCGCGGCGGGATCCGTTTTGGCTTGCTCAGTGGCCTTCAATACCGTGTCCTGCAGTTTGAGAACCTGGGTCTGGGTCTGCACGATCCTAGCGGTGATCGAAGGCGGGACGGTGTTGAGCCTTTCGAGTTGTTGGATGGCAGTCGAGTTTGCGGCCAGCACGCAGGCAGGCACGAGCAAGAGCAGAATTATCCCTTTCATTTCAATTCTCCTGGAAGAGATTCTCTCACGTGTTCAAGAAAGTTCGGGGGGGCGCCGCTCAGGATAGCCGCTGAGTTGGACGGTGGCGTGTCCGGGATGCTGAATTTTCAGAGCGTTTCGACTTCAATGCTACGATGACTTGAAACATGCCAATTTATCAAGTTATCGTACTGGCGATCATCCAGGCCGTCACCGAATTTCTGCCCATCAGCAGCTCCGCGCATCTCGAGCTCGCGCCGTGGCTGTTCGGCTGGAAGGATCCCGGGCTGACGTTCGACGTCGCGCTGCATGTAGGTACCCTGGTGGCCATCCTCATTTACTTCTTCCGCGATTGGGTACAGATCGTGGGGCAGGGAATAGGACTGAAAATCGGCAACGATCCGGAGCTGAAGCAGAATCGCGGGCTGCTCTGGCTGATTGCCGCTGCCTCCATTCCGATCGGCGTCATCGGGTACCTCTTTAACAAGCAGGCGGAAAGCACGTGGCGAAATCCTTACGTGATCGGAACAATGCTGATCGTGGTCGGCATCGTCATGTGGATCGCCGACCGGCGCGCCACCGGCAAGAAGACGATGGGCGATGTCGACTGGGGCGATGGCATGTGGACCGGAATCGCACAGGCGCTCGCGGTTGTTCCGGGCACCTCGCGCAGCGGAATTACCATCACCGCCGGATTGTTCCGCGGAATGACGCGCGAAACGGCCGCGCGTTTTTCCTTCCTGCTGTCGGCCCCGGCCATCGCCGCCGCAGCTCTGAAAAAGTTCTGGGACATTCACAAATCGGGTGGCATCGCGCCCGACATGAAAGTTCCGTTTATCCTTGGAATCGCACTCAGCGGGATTCTGGGCGCCGTGGTGATTTCCGTCTTTCTCAAGTACCTGCGCCGCAACAGCCTGATGCCCTTCGTGTACTATCGAATTGTTTTTGGCATAATAGTAATCGCTCTGGCTGTTTTCCGCGTCACCGCGGAATGAAGTTTCTAGGACCTACTCGCTTCCATAGAGTCAACGAAGCGGTCGCATTAGTGTTCCTGTTCGCAGGACTCTTCTTCGTACTCACATTTGTTTCTTACCATCCCCAGGATCCATCCTGGAACTCGGTTACGGGAATCGCGCGCGCGCAAAATCTTACTGGAGCGGTAGGCGCCTACACTTCCGATTTCTTCTTTCAGTTGCTGGGCTTCGCGGCTCTCAGCATTCCGATGTTGCTGTGGATGCTGGCATGGCGTTGGGTTCGTTCTGAAGAAATCAAGTCGCCCGGCATCAAGATCCTGGGCTCGCTGCTGCTTTTTTTCGGCGTATGCGCGGCACTCTCCATCGGCCCCGAGTGGCGTCCATTTGGGGGGGCTTTTTCGGCGGGCGGAGTGCTGGGCCTCTTGCTGGCCGATACCCTCATGGCGTCGCTGAACCTGACCGGCGCGGTATTGGTTACCGCCATTTGCCTGATCCTTTCGGTGTACCTGATCTCTACATTCTCCATGGCGACGGCCGTCGAATGGATAGCCGGACCACTGAGGTTCCTACAGAATCTGCACGCCCGTTGGGACAAGTGGCGCGCACAACGGCGGCAGGTTGCGCTGGAGCGCGCGTCTTTCCGCGCCGAAAAACGAGCTGAGAAGGAAGCCGAGCACGCAGCGAAAGAGGCCGCTAAAGTCGAAAAGGGAGCCAAGCGCGGCAAGCCGCGTATCCCAGTTGTCGAAGCGCAACAACCTGAGCCTGCCAACACCGAACCGGTTGCTCCGCGCGACGAAGAAATTCCGATCCACATGCTGGAGTACGACGTTGCGCCCCCGCAGCCGTTTACCCCTGTAGAGGTCCCCGCGCCGCTGCCAGTGTTATCCCGCCAGCGAAAACCGCTGGCGCCGGAAGTGACCGAGCATCCGGAATACCGGCTGCCGTCCACCGAGCTGTTGAACGAAATTCCAGGCCGCAATGCCTACGATTCCATCGAGCTGAAAGAAATCGCGGGACGCATCAAAGCCAAGTTCGAAGAGTTCAACGTGCATGGCTCGGTGGTGCAAATCAATCCCGGACCGGTGGTCACTACCTTCGAATTCAAGCCGGAGGCGGGCATCAAATACAGCCGGATCATAACTCTCACCGAAGACTTGTGCCTGGGTTTGCAGGCGGAGTCGATCCTGATCGAACGCATCCCCGGCAAGCCGACCATCGGCATAGAGGTTCCCAACACGCGGCGCGAGTTGATCAGCCTGCGTCAGATTCTGGAATCGGAAGAGTTTATCGATTCGAATTCGCGAATGACGATGTGCCTGGGGAAAGATATCAGCGGGCGCATCAAGGTGGCGGCCCTTGAATCCATGCCGCACTTGTTGATCGCGGGGTCCACCGGCGCGGGCAAGAGCGTGATGCTCAATTCGATGATCATGTCCATCCTCTATAAGGCGACGCCGGATGAAGTGCGCATGATTCTGATCGATCCCAAGCGCCTGGAGATGGGCCTCTACGAGGGCATCCCGCATCTGTTGACCCCGGTGATCACGGACGCGAAGAAGGCCACCAACGCGCTGCGCAACGCTGTGCTGGAAATGGAGCGGCGGTTGAAACTGCTGGCCGGGCACGGTGTGCGCAACATCGATCAATACAACCGGAAAATGCGGCAGCTCCAGAATGAGCCGCGCAGCTTGTTCGAGAACGACGACATAACCGAGGAGGATCTGAAGCCTCTTCCTTTCATTCTGATCCTGATCGACGAGTTGGCCGACCTCATGATGGTTGAGCGCGGCAATGTTGAGGAAGCCGTTACCCGGTTGGCGCAAATGGCGCGCGCCGTGGGCATGCACCTGGTGCTGGCGACGCAGCGGCCGAGCGTCGACGTCATTACCGGATTGATCAAAGCGAACTTCCCGTCGCGCATCAGTTTCCGCGTGGCCACGCGCGTCGACTCGCGCACGGTGCTGGACGTGATGGGCGCGGAGCACCTGCTGGGCAAGGGCGATATGCTGTTCCTTCCACCGGGATCTTCCCGGTTGATCCGCGTTCACGGCGCGTTTGTAACCGAAGCCGAAACCAACAAAGTTGTGGAATTCTGGAAGGCCCAAGCCCGGCCGGATTACGATCAGACGTTTTTGCTGGCCCCGCCGGCTGAAGAGGGCGACGAGAACGAGCCACCGGAATTTGAAGGCGGCGACGACCCGGCATATCAGGACGCGGTGCGAGTGGTGCTGGAAATGGGCAAGGCGTCCACGTCAACGCTGCAGCGCCGGTTGCGTCTGGGCTATGGCCGCGCGGCGCGCATTCTCGACATGATGCAGCATGAAGGCATCATTGGTCCGCCGGACGGAAGCAAGCCGCGTGAAGTATTGAAGCGGCCGGACTGGTTGGAAGAAGT